>JAFGFF010000079.1 GCA_016931075.1 Pirellulales bacterium
TGGGCCATGCCCTGGTGATGCGCTACTACGGCCTGCGTCCCTGGATCACGTTGCACGGTTTGGGCGGGTTGGCCGGGTATGACACGACCGACTTGATGCGCTCTCGGGCGTCCGGCTGGATTGCCCAAATTATCATTTCACTAGCCGGTCCCGGGGCCGGGTTTCTCATGGCGGCAGTAATCGTTGCCGTATTGTTTGCCTCGGGAGGCGGGGTTGTCCCCAAGTTTTTTGAACCGCCGTATGGTTTTTTTTTAATTCCTCAGGGCATTGTCTCGATGCGTTTGCTCACTCTGACCTGGGCCCTTCTGTTCGTCGGTGTGACTTGGGGATTGGTCAATTTATTGCCCATCTATCCACTGGACGGCGGCCAGGTCGCACGGGAAATTTTTCTCCGTTTCAACCCGCGAAACGGGCTTCGCTACTCGCTCATTCTCTCCACGATCGCTGGCGCGACGATGGTCGCGATTTGCCTTCTTCCGGTGGTGCAAAGCATTCGAGCCGGACTGCCTCTTCTCACCTCTCTGCGCAACGGAAGTCCTTTTGTCGCCTTGCTTTTCGGCTACCTGGCCTATTCGAGTTACTCGGTGCTTCAGGCCATGTTCCGACCACGTGGGCCTTGGTAATCGTACGGTTCTCCGCACGACTCGGCGAGGTCTTCCTTGGGGTGCGGTGTGGTCTTTGAGAAGAGCAATCTTCAGCGCGCCAAGGACCCTCCAGCGGCAATGATGAACGGGTCTCTTTCCTGTCCACGGGTGTCTCCACACCGACTTGAACAAGCCGTTGTTGGACCGTCATCATGATCCAAAAGGCCATGCGCAACCGGTCATCGGGTGGAACCGCGCGCGGTTTGTCTTCAAGAAATCCGAACGGGATTTCCGATTACGGTGTTGAAATTCTTGAAAGAGTGTGTACAACTATGCTAATGTTGGATGGATACTGGCAAGCTGACCTTAGCGACGGTGTGAGCATTAACAATGCCTAGGCATGGATGTGGACCGTCGAATAATGGCTCGGAAGCCATTTCGGGCTCGGAGCCCATTTGGTTTTCTTGTAACAGGGTGGGACTGCCGTTCGGGCTTCACAGCGTGTGAAGCCGATAGCAGATGCGGTCCTGCCGCGAACCCTTGGACGGAGGAATAACCGTGCCCAAGAAAAAGAGAGTAGCCAAGAAGGCTACAAAGAAGGTGGCGAAGAAGAGGAAGGTCGCGAAGAAGAAGGTGGCCAAGAAGAAGAAGGTCGCCAAGAAGAGAAAGGTCGCCAAGAAGAAGAAGGTCGCCAAGAAGAAGGCGACGAAGAAGGTGGCCAAGAAGAGAAAGGTCGCCAAGAAGCGCCGCAAGAAGGCGACCAAGAAGACCGCCTGCCCGACCTGCATGTAATCAGCGCGGGTTGCCACCCTCCCATAATACGACGAGAAAGAGCCGCTTGGACAACGCGTCCGAGCGGCTCTAACGGTTTATGGGGAAAGGATTTGCGCAAACCGCCGAATGGGGGTGCCCCAGGGGCGGCTTCTTCGGAAAAGCGGTCACCTCTCGGACACCCATCGGTATCTGACCAGGGCTTGGTGGGCAACCTCCCATGCCACGTTGGCCCCAAGGACACGACATTCTACAGGCCGCCCGGGTCGGTCGCGCGATGAGGCCAAGGCAGCGCCGCCCAGATCTGATCGGTCAGACTTCGCGAGGGCCGTGCGGCCTGGGCCAGGTGACGCCGCGCTATGGCGGCCAGTTGGTCGGCCTGTCGTGTCGAGTTGACCATGTGGACCACGCCCGCTTCTCGCACCATCCATTGGAGGGAGATCAGTGCGGGAGTTGTCACCACGGCAACCCGGGCGAGAAGATAGTCACGGCCCATCCGAACAACCCGGGCCAAGAGGTCGTCCACATTGGATCGGGTGAGTTCCAAGATCACGAAGCTGGACGGGGCCTCGGCTAACCGGTCCCAACACCCGGCCAGGCTCCGCGTCTCGAATAACTCGCGCCGACCCAGCCCCTCGCGCCGCAAAGCGATCGCCCAACGGCTCGATGCTTCGCAGACGATCACCCGAGGCGGTCCGGCGCCCTCGGGCAATACTCTCCCATCGATGACCGCGTCGCGGCAAGGAATGTCAAATCGGGGCGATTCGGGGCTCGGATCATTCACCGTGCGAGGTCCTCAGCAACCAATCGGCCAACTCGTCGATCCCTTGGCCTTGCCGGGCGGAAACCTGAAAGATCTTCGCCTTGGGAGCCAGGTGCTTCATGTCCGACTCAGCCCGTTGGAGGTTGAAATCGCTCTGAGGGAGCAGGTCCACTTTCGTGATGACCAGGACGTCGGCTTTCTGGAAAATCGTCGGGTATTTGACGATTTTGTCGTCCCCTTCACTGATGCTGAGGATGACCAGCCGGAGTTGCTCGCCCAGGTCGAATCCGGCCGTGCAGACCAGGTTGCCGACGTTCTCGATCCACAGGAGGTCGATCCCGTCCAGGTCCAGCCCGTCGGCCGCGGCGGCGACCATTGTTGCGTCGAGGTGGCAGGCGCCCTCGGTGTTGATCTGGACGACGGGAATGCCCCGGCTCTCGATCCGCTGGGCGTCGATCGTGCTGGCCAGGTCCCCTTCGATCACGGCCGGCGACGCCCGACCGCCGAGGTTCTCCATCAGGGCCTCCAGCAGCGTCGTCTTGCCGCAGCCGGGCGAGCCGACCACGTTGATTGTGTAGGTGCCCGAGGCGGTGAACCGCTCGCGATTCTCCCGGGCGTATTTGTCGTTGGCCTTCAACAGTTTCTTGGCGGCGATGATCTTCATGGCGATTCCTTCGGGTCAATTATCCTCCAGCTCGATGCTCTGGAGCAGCAGTTCTTGTCCCCCCTCGAACAGGATATCGCCGCTGCCGCATCGAGGGCAAGTGGCGACCAGTTCGTCGATTTCGGTCAACTGACCGCAGTCATGGCACCGGCAGATGGCCCGGGGCTCGTCGATTCGCAGTTCGGCGTCCTTCAAGATGGTCTCCGGAGCCAACAGCTCGAAGGCGAACCGGATCGAGTCGACGTTCACGCCTGACAAGTGTCCGATTACCAGTTCCAAGCCTAGAATCCGGCCGTGCTGGCCGGCCTGATCGACCTCCCGCTGGACCTGTTCGATGAGCGCTTCGACGATGGAGAGTTCGTGCACGGTGGGGGATTGGTAATTGGTAATTGGGGATTGGGGATTGGGGATTGGAAAACCGAGCGGGGGACGTAAGTCCCCTGTTTTGCTGCTGGATTGAGGGATGATGGGCTGCTATGGAGTCTCCTTCTCCTTTGGCCCAGGTCGGGCGCCGGTAAGAGCTTCGATTTCATCGAGAACGGCTTCGACGGCGTCTGGAATGGCCGCTTGGACGGCGGGCGTGCATTGCTCGCTGAAGTTAAGAATGTCTTCCGCCTCGACACCGATCAGCCGGATGTCCTCGTCCCGGGGGAGGTAGGCCTCGGCCTTCCGGCCCAGGGCCAGGGCAGTCGGCAGGGTCACGTCGTGGGCCGAGTTGCTCCGTTGGGTCGGGATGGCGTCGGGCGTGAGCCGGTGGATCGTGCCCGGGGCCGCGCCGGTGCAAATGGCGTCGACCACGACCGCCTTGTCGAACCCAATCATCCGCTCCATCAACCTCAGCCCTCCCCAGTAGTCCTCGTCGACCACGATGTCGTCGCGGCCGTCCAGCCGGGAGCGCAGCACCTCGATCACGCGCAGCCCGACGCTGTCGTCGGCGATCAGCGGATTGCCCAGGCCCAGGACGAGCGTCTTCATACGAGCGCCTCCTCGGCCAGTTCCGCCGCGGCCGGCTCGGGCGTCGGCTCGGTCGCTTCCAAAGTAATGACGGCCGATCGGGCGTCCACATCGACGGTCAGGAGTACCTGATCTCCGACCTGGGCGCCCTGGCGGCGGAGATGGGCCCCCAGGCCCCAGGCGCGGCCGTCTTTGGCAGCCAGGGTGCCGACGCGGGTCCCTCCCTCGGCAAACAGGGCGAACTTGCCCAAGATCGTTTCCTTCCACTCCGACGGGATCGTGACGACCGCGTAGGTGCTGGCCGCTTTCGAGAGCCGGTAGCGGAGCCAGAAGCGTCCGTCGGCTGTTCTGCCGTGGGCATCAAGCACCCGGGCAGGGGCCCGTTCGATCCGGCGACGGCGGACCAACGCCTGGACCGCCCGGCGCGAGACATTGGCTCCCAGCAGGCCATAGACGCTGTGACCGTATTGCACGATCACCGGCGACGCGGCGACGAACGCATGGAAGCTGAAGCGGTTCATCCCGCTCCCGACGCACCGTTCTTCCAATTCGCTCCGTTCCATGACCGGGCCGTGGCGTTCGAGAATCTCGACGAGTTGTTTTTCCACGCCGCCGAGGATCTCGCGCCAGCCCTTCGGATCGAGGCTTGCGATCCGCCGATCGTCGACCACCAGACCGGGCGTCTGGCGGCAGTATTCCAACAAGATCTGTTTCGGCGGCGGAACCTTCCACATCCGGCGGTTGCGTCCGACGGCCGCCCGAAGGTCGGCGACCGACACCGGCCCGGCCACCGCCAGGACCTTTTCGATCGTCCGAGGCAGGCCATGCCGTCCGACGGCCAACGACCGGAACCAGCCCCGCCGACGGTCCAGCCAGCGAAATCCGTCGATTAATTGGATGACTTCGGCCATAAGCCGCGGGTCGACGCGAAGACCGTCGCGGCGCTGCAAGGCCCGATTCACACGTTTTAGTGTTGTCAGCCCCCGATAGTAAAGTTCCCGCTTGGCTGTCTCGATAATCCACGCCGGGGCCTCGGCCTGTTCGAGAGCAACGGCCAGGCGGCCCGTTTCTATTCGAACCACCGTACAGGGCGTCTCGCGTCCTAACAGTCGGGCTCCCTCCAAGACACGGTCCAGGTCCAGGCCGACCGCCGTCCAACCTCGTTCGATGAGGTCCCTTTCCAGCGTGTCGACCGGACATGGTAGGGCTGAGCGAAGATGGGCCAAGACGCGGTCCATCACCGGAGCGACCAGCGACTCGGGCTTCGCGTGCTTCACCTGCCGGGCACAGATCTGCCGGGTTCGCTCCCGGGTCATGCCGTATTGCGCGCCGATCTGAGCCAACGTCCGTCGCCGGCCGTCCCGCCATCCATAGTAGCTGGTGACAATCTGGCGGTTGCGCTCGTGCTCGGTGCTGGCGAACAACTGGGTCAACTCTTCCTCGATCGTCAGTCGCGGCAACGCCTCGATTCCTTCCCGCAACCGCCGCAACTCGGCCACGTCGAACGTCGGATCCAGGTTGCCGGGCCCTTGGGATGTAATTCGCCGTGCCAACTCGGCCGCTGATCGCGCTTCGGGGTCGAGGCGTTGCAGCAAGTGGCCAAAACGGGGATCATCAACCGTGATCCTCTCTGAGTCTGCCATTTGGGCGAGACACCGGGCTTCGTCTTGGATCTCTTGGGCAACGTCCTCCCGAGCGCCCAGCCGGCTCTCGACCGCGGCAAGCAGATCGACCAGACACCGGGGGCCGAACGCGCGGATCTGAAGCACCTGACCAACCGTCTGTTGCCCAAGACGCCCGAGATCGGCGTCATAGCCCTCGCGGCGAAGGCACTGCCGCGTGCGATGTTCCAGCGGCAGGTCTTCGAGCGTCACGTCAACCGGAGGGGTGGGAAAGGGACGGTCGTCGAACCGCCGGCGCGAACAACTGGCCGCCACCCGTTTGACGATCAGTTGGGCCAGCTCGTGTAGCACCTCGGCTGGCGCCGCCTCCCACGCCGAATCGTCCAGGTCACACAGCCGGGCGTCGGCCAGGGGCGTTCCTCGCGCCAACCGCTCGGGCACCGACTCCAAGAGCCCCCCTCGCAACGTCGCCGGCGCGATCCGCTCCCCTGCCCGTGGATATCGCCGATTCCCCCCCTGCGTAGCCATCCGGGTGCCTCCTTCCTTGCAGCCCGACGGCTGCCAACGAAGGCACATTGTAACGAGGTCCCCCGGCCTTGAAAAGAAGCGGCCAAAAATCTCGGGCTTTGCCCTGTAATCTTGGTTTGTAGGAGGCGACTCCTGTCGCCGAAGATGTATTCCCGATCGGCGACAGGAGTTGCCTCCTACATCCCGGATACCCTCTCACGCAAGCGTGGGCATGGCTCACCCGAAACCGAAAGAGATGAATTTCAGTGTACTGATACTGCCACAAGTTCTTGGGCAACGCTCTAGCGTGCTGATTGTAGCGGTTAGGAAGGCCAGGACATCTTGACCGTCAAGCAGGTCACTTTCGGCCGGTGGGGTGTCGGCAGAAGGCGAAAAGAACTTGAGATTTTTTTCGAGTTCCTAAGTGCTTGGCCGACTTGCAGTAGCGATCCGTCTCCCCTCTTTGGTTCGTTAGAACCATTTGCCGGACGGCCTTTTCTTTGCCAGACTTCCTTGAAGAGGTGTGCGCGGGGCACGCTTCGACTCGGCTGAGTCCGCGCGAGTTGCCGCGCGGACAGCGGGGGCTCTTGGCGTTTCGGTTCGTCGAGATGAATGAGGAAGCTTATCTATGGTGATTCAGAATCTTATCGCTTTTGCGATCGGGATGCTCATTCTCGGTCTTCTGTGCCTTTCGCCCGCCGCAGGTCAGGTCGCCACGGTCGGCGACGTGCCGTGTGCCAACGGACAAACCTATCGGCTGGTCTATCAGACGGTCTACGACCAACAGGAAGTGACCGCGTATCGGATCGTCAACGAGACGCAGTACGAGACTCGCACGGTGACCACGTATCGGCCCGTCTGGGAGACGGAAATCCGCGAGCGCCGCTACACGGTTTGTCGTCCGGTCCAGGAGACCGGGTTCCGCGAGGAGCGTTACATGGTCCAGCGGCCCGTCTGGGAAACCGACTTCCGCGAGGAGGCCTACGACCAGGTCCGCTACGTGACCGAGACGTCGCAGCGGGAAGAGCGTTACACGGTCTGGAAGCAGGTCGTCGAGAACCAAGAGCGCGAGGAATGGTACACGGTCGCTCGACCCGTCCGTCAGACAGGCTGCCGCACGGAAACATACACGGTGATGCAGCCGGTGACGACGTTCCGGACTCAGTACGTCGACCAAGGGCAATTCGTCGAACAGATGGTCCTCAAGCCGAGCTGGCCGCGGAACACGCTCCGCTGGCACTCGGGCACAACCATGATCGATCCGGCCACCGGCTTGGCCGTCACTCAGAGGCCGGGTCTGTATTGGACGCCCAACCAGTCGGGCCGATATGAAGTCCAACGGACCTGGCAGCCAAACCTCATCCCGCAGCAGGTACCGCAAACCACGTACGTCCCGCAGACCGTCGAGCGTCAGGTGCCCGTCGAGACGGTCACCTACCAACAGGAACGCGTTTGCCGCAAGGTCCCCGTGCAAGTCTGTCGGCTCGTGCCCGAGGAACATGTCCGTCAGATCCCCTGCACGGTGCTTAAACCGGTCACCGAACGGGTTGTCCGGAAGGTGCCCGTGCGGACGTGCCACATGGTGACCGAGGAACGTGTCCGGCAGATTCCGGTCACGACATACAAGACGATCACCGAAGAGCGAGTCGAGCAGATTCCGGTTCGCGTGTGCCGCACCGAAGCGGTCCAACAGACAATCCAGGTTCCGTGCTGCGTCCAGAAGCGGATCCCGGTGACCTACACCTGCTCGGTGCCTCGGACGGTCTGCTATCGCGTGCCGTTGGATGCGTGCGGTCAGCCGATCGTCGCGGCCCCGGCCGACACGTCGGGCGGCTGGGAATCCGACCGCTCACCCCAGCCGACTCGCGCTGCTCCAAAGCAGGACACCGCCGATGAGAAGCCGACCATGGGCCAGCCAAGGGAAGCTCAAAAGGTCCCCGTGATACCCCCGGCCAACAGTCAAGACTCGACCGACGCCCCCGCCGACTCGGGCCAGGACATCGATTCGAAGACGGAATCGGCCGATCCCACGGCGTAACAGTCTGCGAATGAGAGTGCCACTGCTGGCTTGTCCAGCAGTGTTTCCCCTACGCGGCATTTCACTGCTGGACAAGCCAGCAGTGGCACCCGAAAGCTGATATTATTAACCACTTCCGGGCCCCTTGCCCCCGCCCCCTCTCCGAGGAGGAGAGAGGGCGGAAGAGATAGGGCAAGATCTAGCGCCGCTTTCTGCGGAAGAACCAGAGTCCCATTGGGCCGATCAGCAGCCCGAGGAATCCCGGCTCGGGCACGGCGGCCATCGAGGCGTCGCCCAAACCGGTGACGGTAACGATGAGCATTTGGGGGTAGTAGGTGCCCATCAACTCGATGTTGGGATCGGACGCATAGATATCGCTAAATGCGCCGTTGATCGTATCGAACCAGAACGCGGCGAATTGGTCCCCGATGTCGGGCGAATAGGCGAAATCAAGCTCCAGATCCCCGGCCAGCCAAGCGTCGCCGACGTCCAAGCAAGAGCTCAATCCGTCGGCCGTGGGCGTAACGACCAGGGTGGCGGTACTGGTGTGCACGAAAACGCCGTCGACGATTGCCGTGCCGTCGACTTCGAGGATGCCTCGGTTTTCGAAGGTCCCGCCGCCGATCGTGCCGAGGTTGCCGATATACATCTCGCCGCCGGAATTGAGCACGAATCCTTCGGTGAAGGTGGCCGTGCGTCCGGCGCCGATTTCGATGTAGCCGTCGTGGGAATCGGACAACGCCTTGTTGCAGCTAAAGTTGCCGCCGGTGACATAGAGTTGGCCGTTGCCATTGCCGTCCAGGTTGACGGCCACGTCGCTGTCGATCGTGAGATTCCCGCCGGAGACGGTGATCTTGCCCGTGCAGTTAATGCCGGCTTCGATATCGATGGTTCCGGCGCCGACGACCTCGCCGCCGCTGTAGATGTTCAGCGTGTCGACGTCGAGTAGGGAGCCGGGGTCCATGCGGACCTTGGAACCGTTATAGATGCTCAGGATATTGTCCACTTGGAACTCGCCGCTCGGATCGACCTCGACGGTGCCCACGTTCGAGCCGTCGCCCAGGTTGCAGCTTTGATCGGCACGAAGCTGATAGGCGCCGGTGTAGACGGTGGACCCTTCATTGACGTAGAAGTTGTTCACCGTCCGGTCCGCCGATAGAGTCGCGTTTCTGCTATGGCGAACCCAAGCGTCGCCGCCGCTTCCCGGCACTTGGTGCCCTTCCCAGCAGTCGGGATTGTTGAAGTTCGCGTTCGCGCTGCTGGAGTAGAAATCCTGCCGCCGCAGGTCGATGCCCGTATCGCTCCAATCGGACGCGGCCTGAATGGCGAAGATGTCGGTCGCACTGGGCAGATGACGTTGCCCGACGCTGGAGTAGGGATACATGAGCGACGTGGAAGCCAGGTGATACTTGTTGTCGCTGCTGTAACACTTGGCGGCCGTCGATCCGCCCCAGATCAGGTCGGAGTCGAAGTCGTAATCGCTGTCGAAGAGCACTTCCCACCAGGCGACGTTGCCGGTCATCCCGAGCCCGTGCCCCATCTCGTGCAGCAGGATGCTCAACAGGTCGTGGCCGGTTTGCGATTCGGTCGGTCCGGTCCCGTTGGCCGACCCCTTGTAGCTGACTTCGAGGAAGTTGTTCGGGCTTCCGTTGAAGAAATTCGCCTTCTGGGTCGCGTTCAGGTTGCGGTAGAGCGTCTGCGTCATGTTGAATTCGCTGTCGTCACCGGGCGTGGTGTCGAAGAACCAGGTCCGATCCGTGTCGACGCGAATGCGGCATTCGGTGGGCCGCCCGCCGCTGGTCCCCTGGTTGTTGTGGACGGCCAGGGTGCCGCCGTCGAGGTTTTCGTAGTAAAAATTGACCTCAAGGGTCCACGAGTGTTCGAAGATGTCCTCGTAGTAGCCCTCGATGTAGTCCATCATGGCAATGAGCTTCGACCCATCGGGATCGTACGCGGGGAACGCCGACGAACCGCTCTGGAAGTTCATTTGGATGTCCATGGCCGCCGCCTGGGGCAGCCCCAAACACAGGAACCCTGCAATCAGGGTCAAGGTGAACAGGGTCGCCGTCGTGGCGACGTGCCGTCCTCTCACCCAACGAGCCCGGCCGCCGAAGCGACCACGTCGAACTCGTGTCGACTCTTTCATGACAATAACCCTCAGATAGACCGAGAGCGCCCGGCAAGAAGATTCTGAACGCATTGACCTATTGCGTCTCGGATGAACAGCAGACGAACAACGGGCCCCGAATTCGGGCATTCCCCGTTGGTTCAACCGTTCAACGGCAGTGCAATCGTCAATGAAAGTGTTGGTCGCGGGGCTGGCGTGAATCGCCGTGTTGTGCGCGGCCCAACGGGATCTTGTCCGTTTGCTCCCAAGAACCCTTTCCATGGGCGCCGTCCAGATCGCCCATCCACGCCTCTTCTGGCCGTTCCTGTCGGTTCTTCCCGCGAAGCCCTCCTTTCATGCTCCCAAGAGGTCCATCGAAAAGCAGTTCACCCGTCGCTCCTCGACCGTTCCGCCGCGCTGACGAAGGGGCCACCTCCTTTCCCGCAAGTGCGGAACGTTCCGCCACCAACTCGATTCCGGGGTGCCACTGCTGGCTTGTCCAGCAGTGTTCTTGCTGAAAAATCCCGTTCACACTGCTGGACAAGCCAGCAGTGGCACCCTATCCCAAGCGCACTCTCAGCGCCGAAGCTCGGAATCGTCCGAAGCAAGCGCGCGGACCGAGCGCCGAAGAAACTCGCAACGTTCAGATCGTTAGCCGATCCGTAATAGATACTCCTATGGGATCTCCGAGCGGAGACCTGCGATATTGCCGTGCAATCGTTCCAGCAACTCAGGCCGCATCGTAGCCAATTTGAAACTTTTTGCCAACCGGAGTCCGGAGATAATTCCAAGGATTTTCATGGCAATCCGCTCGCGACGTTCGTCAGGACCCGATCGACTCCGAATCTTGTGCCAAGTCAACTGGGCCGACATTGCGGATGGCGTGCCTTGGAGAAAGCTGTCAAACCGGCCGCCAGGATTTCCGAAAAGAACCGTTCATCGCCTAAGCACCTCCCAAGGCGTGCCTTAGGACAAGAGGACCTTGTCCCTGTTGCACACCTCCGGGGAGAACGGCTCCACAAGGGCGGGGAGAGTATTCGGATTACGGGAATCCACCGCGCGTGTCGGCCTTGCCTTGGTTAGCGTACTGCAAAACGGCCGGCACGCAATGCGGGCATCTCCAAACCGGTCCCGGCGCTCATGCGGCAGCCCGCAGAATCGTGGCCTACCTCGGACCCCTTGTCTGAGTTGTCCTTGCATTTTCAACATGCGAAAGGAATCCATAGGGTTCCGCAGAGCCAACGTTTGAGCGGGCACCATAGGCTAAAAACGGAAACCAGGATTTTATCGCTCCGCAACACCAGCCGTCTTCGCGGCAAAGTGTATCGACGGCATCTATTATTTCCCTTCCCCGGACACGGAACCGATCCACCCGAGACGGGAGGACTCCGTGGAACACACTTCAAAACGCTCTCTTTTCACCGGCCGCGTCGGAGGTTAGAATGAAAGCAGCATCAGTGGCGACGCAACCCGCCGTCACGGCATTTTCGTCGGCCGCGTTCTACGGCCGGATAGGGTTGCTTTCGCACCGAGTACGCTTCTCGTTGAACGACAGTTCGAGCAACCGTTGCCCATTTCCGCCGCGTCGGGTCGTGCGCGGACGTTCCGCCGAAGGCTCGCCGGATTGCAGTAGACAGGTACCGTAGCGTTTCATACGCTACACGGGGTCAGGAGTCTCGCTCGGCTCGTGCCGGCGACGATTCCTGACCCTTGTTTGTTCGTACCCGGTGGGATAGCACATCATTGACAAGCGATCCGGCAGCCCATGACTCCCTTCGAACAAGAGCGACACAAGCCTCCAGCCCGGCTGACCCGCCCACGCGAACTGGTCGTGGCCTGTCCGCCAATGCGCAGCAACGTGAATCTTTCGCGAATCGCCCGGGCGGCCGGCTGCGGCGGGATCACCCGGCTGATTTGCTGCGGCACGGCGAAGCTGATCGACAAGATCGCCCGGGACAGCCCCGACTCGCTGGCCGTCGAAGTCCACCGAACCCTTCCGCCCGTGCTGAAACGCCTGAAGGTCGAAGGATTCACCCTGGTCGGCCTGGAGCAGACGACCGATTCGGTCCCCCTGCCCACGTTCGCCTTCCCCCGGAAGACGGTCCTGGTCGTCGGCAACGAGCGGCTGGGTATCGAGCCGGACGTCCTGGCCATGCTGGACCAGGTCGTCGAGATCCCGGTCTACGGCCTGCCCTACAGCCACAACGCGGCCACCGCCGCCGCGATCGCCCTGTACGAATACTGCCGGCAGTATCCCGAGGGCTAGGCCCAGCTCAACCGCTTGGCCATCCTTCCCCCTTCCGCCCCCACCTTGGCCTCCGGTCGTCCCCACGGTAAAATGAACCTCCGACGGCCGTGCGGTATCACATAAGAACCGGCAGCAGGTCGCAATACTTGCGGGAGTAACTCAGTGGTAGAGTGCTAGCTTCCCAAGCTGGACGTCGCGGGTTCGAATCCCGTCTCCCGCTCTCGAAGAAGGCCGTTGGCAGACGTTGCCAGCGGCCTAATTTTGTTATCTGGAGCAAGACTTGCGGCGAGCGAGTTGTCTCGATTCGCTGTCTTGAGACGAAGAGTTATTCCGGCAGTGGCGGACAGGATTGGTAACGTCCGGAATCAAGCACGCGTCGAAGGGCAGCGAGTCTCCATAAGGTGTTGGAGACGTGCGCCAGAATTCCGGGTTCCGATATCGAGTGGGATACCGCGCCTTCGTTGTCTCAGCGCTACAAAACTACCTTTGCCCTTCGGACTACGCCGCGTCGAGCAGCGCGAGAATGGCCTCACGAATCCGTTTGGGGAGGTCGGGCCAGGCTTCGGTGACGCGAACCAGGTCCAGGTCGATCCCGTTCGGATCGACGATCCGGTCGTCCCACGAGCACATCGCCAGCGTGGCGAACTCGTCGGTCTGGGTGACGCGAGGTAGGTCGAATCGGGCCAGGTCCCGTTCGAGGGTCGACCGGTGGCCGGGTGGAGCCCCGGGAGAAAGGTCGCCGCCCAGAAGCGGCTTGGGGCTGGGCATGCCGATGTTTGGGGGCGGCTGGTCGGGTGATTCGCGAAGCCCGACCGTCGGGCGGCGAGCCTCGGTGTCGATCAGATCGAGCTCGTCCAGCGAAACATGCGCGCCGTCGGCGCTACGAAGTTTGATGGTTGTCGGCCGGCCCCCGCCGCTCTCGTGCAGCAGGAGCACCTCGGGATGTGCCTGACCGAGTCGTCCACCGCCGGAGCGCCGGGCCAACTCGCCTACAGTCGTCGAGCCGTCGGCCGTGACGACGCGCCACGAGCCAGGCTGGCCGGATGTCGGCGGACGACGACCGGCCGGCATCGCCTCGCGCGGCGACTCCAACTGCCGCAGCAGCTCGTCGGGCTCCGTCTTGGACGACGACATCGTCATGGTCCCTGGTGCATGGAAGGTCCCCCCAACAACGCGCGGCCAGCGCTGCGCGAGACGGCCCCGGTTGCTGAACCGAGTGGGCCGTCAGGCCGCGGCGCTGGTATTTCGGCGGGTGGGAGAACTAGGCCGCCTCGGAAGGAGCCTTCATCTCGGACCACGAACGCTTGTACTGCAGGGCTTCCAGCAGTTCGTTGAGCGTCAGGGTCTTGTTCTCCAACTCCAGCGGGATTTCCATGCCCGGGTCACAGACCAGATCCACCGTCCCATCGTCGCCGACCAACTCGTCGAACTGACGAAGCAGCCCGTCCTGGACGGCCTGGCGAACGAGGTGACCGCGGGTGGCCGAGACATCGCCGGCCCGATCGCCCAGGCTGTCGGCCGCGCGTTTGGCCAGCGCGGGCAGATACTCGCTGGGGATCTCGATCATCTTCGGAACGTACACCTTGACTTGCATCGTGTCACTCCAAATGCCTAAAACTCGTGGCCCTACCCCTGTCCAATCGCGCAGCCTCCCGGCCACACCGGACAGGTGCACGCGTGCAATCTCTCCTATCGGCAGGCCGGCTGTAGTGGTTGCATCGTTTTTCCTCGATTTGCCGAACGTGCCGTGCATGCCGGCCAAGCGCGTCCTGAGTGGTGAAGCTGGGCAATATGCGAAGTGTGTGCAACTTCCGGGCATTTACTGGACCGTTTAGGTGGCATGAGAGCACTTTTCCCACGTCGTCGCTGTCACCCACAGGCGGATGAGTGCGACCGTCTTTTTAGGATCCCGGGACGTCCGGCAGGAATATCGATTTGCCTGGTCGAGGGCGAGTCCGGTATCTCACCCCATTTTCACTCCCGCCTCGTCTCTCAACGTGTCATTGGCGGGGAGACAAGTGTGTGAGGGCTTCGGGGCAAGGGTGAAGCAGAATGTCGAGCCATGGCCGCGGCCGGGCGATTCGACCCAGACGTGTCCGCCGTGTACCTCGACGATGCGTCGGACCAGGGTAAGACCGATACCCGAACCCTCGGCTTTTGGATCCAATTGGTCGAATAGGCCGAAGATGCGCTCATTGTAGCATGGGTCAATCCCAATCCCGTTGTCACGGACGTAATATTCGGACCGGTCGCCGTCGTGGCGAGTCCCAAGTTCGATCCGAGGGTTGGGCTGAGCGCCCATATACTTCACCGCGTTGTCGATCAGATTCTGCAGGACTTCGCGGAGCCGGATCCGATCGCCGAAGACGACCGGCAGGTCGGGAGCGATCTCGACAACAACGCCAGCCTCGCGGATCTGTCCGCCGACCAGTTCAATCGCCTCCTGGGCCAGTTCCTGCAACGGGACGTCCTCCGACGGATTGACCAGCCGGCCGATTCGAGACAGCTCGAGCAAGTCGGCAAGCAATTCATTCATACTGTCGGCGGCGCCGGAGATGCGGTCAAGATCGTCTTCCACCTGCGAAGGGTCTCCTTTAACCAAGTCTTCCTGCAACATGCCGACATAGCCCTTGATCGTGATCAGCGGGCTTTTCAGGTCGTGAGAGACCGTGTAGGCGAATCGCTCCAACTCGGCGTTTTGGGTCTCCAGCTTGCCAATCAGTTTTTCGCGTTCCCGCTCGACCTGCTGTCGCCGGATCATTTCGGAGGCCAACGCCTCGTTGGCGGCGTGGGTCTCACGCAAGGCCGTGGAGCGGCGGCGTTCAAACGACCGGAATGCCAGCCCAGCCGCGCCCCAAATCAAGACCGCCACGACGATCAGCCCCCATTGCGTCCATTGGAAACGACGCAGATCGGCGGCTATCATGTCCTGGATCTGAGCATCGACGTCGCCGATCTTGTCGAGAAGGGTAAGAAACAGGGTATCATAACGCTCATCGAGACGGCGGCCCGCGGCAATGTCTTCTCGAGCCGCCAACCTGGCTTCAGCAGACCGGCGCAAGGCGGCGATCGTTTTTCTAACATCCTGCATTTCTTCCCGCATTCGGGCGTTTGGGAGACGGACACAGACTCCGTCGGGCGTCTCGCCGCCTTCGAGCATGGCCACGGCGTATGCGTCAGCATCGTCAAACAGCGACCAGATTGTTTCGGGTTTCACATTCGGATCGCCGCCCACGGCTTCTTCGACCCAGAGTTGAGCCGTCGCGACCCGAATCCGCACTTCCTTCACCGCATCGACCAGCGGCGCGTGCGTGGCGGCGATCCGGTCGCCCGTGCGGAAACCGTAGACGACCATGCCGATCGTGGTCAGGCCAAGAAACGCGATCAGTAGATGCATCCGCCAAGGCATGCCCGTCAGCCACTCGTGGCGCGGGCTAGCATCGTCGCGCTCGGTGCTCATGAACGTTGCCCCTTATCCTTGCGCGCGTTCCCCCGGGAACTCGCGGTATCCAACGGATCTTTCAACCCTCTAACCGCTCAGTATACTTGCCCCACCGAATCGGGCTAGCCCCCAAGAGGGGAGGGGAGTTAGAGAAGCTGATCCAACTCGTCGACCAAACGCTCAAACTGTTGCATGGCCGTGTCGACGGGCTCGGGGCGTTCCATGTCGACGCCGGCGCCGCGCAGTAAGTCCAACGGGTCTTTCGAGCAGCCTCCGGAGAGGAAGGTAAGATAGTCAGCCAGTTCGGTCGGGCCGCCGGTGGTGACGCGGTGGGCCAGAGCGATGGCTGCTGACATGCCGGTGGCGTATTTGTAGACGTAGAACGCGCGATAGAAGTGGGGAATGCGGAAGCATTCTAACGAGAGAACATCGTCCAGGATGAACTCGGGCCCGAAGTACTGACGCAAGAGCTTGCTGTAGGCGTCGGTGAAGCAGTCGACGGTGAGCGGTTCGCTCTGCTCGGCCAGTTCGTGGGTGATTTTCTCGAACTGGGCGAACATGGTCTGGCGGAAGATGGTCGCGCGGATGGCGTCGATCCGTCGGTTGACGAGAAACGCTCGATGGCGGTCGTCCGGGGCGTTTTTCATGAGGTGGTTGCTCAGCAGTTCCTCGTTGAACGTGCTGGCCACCTCGGCGACGAAGATGACGTAGTCGTAGTAGGCGTAGGGTTGGTTCTTCGCTGAGTAGTAACTGTGCATCGAGTGGCCCGCCTCGTGGGCGAGCGTGAAGACGTGATCCAAAACGTCGGATTGATAATTCATCAGGATGTAGGGATCGCCGTCGAACGAGCCGCAACTGAACGCACCGCTCTGTTTGCCCCGGTTTTCGTAGCGGTCGCACCACCGGCCGCGGAGACCCGTTTCAAGGGCAGTGCCATACTCGTTGCCCAGTGGAGCCAGGGCCTCGAGGACCAGGTCGACCGCCTGGTCCCACGTGCGGCGGACCTGCAGGTCGGTCAGGATCGGCACGTAGGTGTCGTAGTGATGGATGTCCTTCAACCGCATCTTCCGCCGGCGGACGTCGTAGTAGCGATGCAGGGCGGGCAGGTGGCGGTGGATCGATCCGATCAGGTTGTCGTAGACGGCGATCGGGATCCGGTCGGAGAACAGGGCCGCGGCCAGGGAGCTTTCGTGCCGGCGTGCCCGGGCGTAGTAGAGATCGCGCTGGATCGAGCCACCCAGCGTGGCCGCCAGCGTGTGCTTGTGCGCGTCGTACTGCTCGTACATTTTGGAAAAGGCCTCGCGACGGACGGTCCGCTTGGGCGATTGGAGCAGCGAGGCGAAGGACGCGTGGGTCAGCTCGACCGGCTGGCCGTGTTCGTTTTTGACTGTGCCGAAACGCAGGTCGGCGTCGTTGAGTTGGCGGAAGGTCTGCCCGGCCGCCTGGGCCATTTCGGTCTGCATGGCCAGGAGCCGCTCTTCCTTCCGCCCGAGCGTGTGAGGACGATGGCGCAAGAGTCGTTCGAGCATCAACCGGTACGGAGCCAATCGCCGCTCGGCCAGGAACTGGTTCATTTTCACCCGGGGAATGGCCAGAATCTCAGGCCGTAGATAGCTGGCCGCCTGGCCGGCTCGGCTGGCCGCGCCCAGGTAACGGCCTTGCATCCGCTGATAGGCGCTGTTGGTCGTGTCCTCGGCCGACTTGAGGAAGGCGTAGGTGCCCAGCCGCTCGCCGGCACGGTCCATGTCCAGATCGAACTTCAGGCAGGCGGCCAGCGTCTTGACGTCTTCGCCCAACCGGCCTTGGAACTTGGCGTAACCGGAGATCCGCTTCTCCCACCGCGTGAAGGCCGTCTCCCAGTCCTGGTCGCTCTCGAACAGGCTGGACAGGTCCCAGCAGTCCGATTTCTTTACCTTGCTCCTAGAGGGCAGCGATTTGGCCGTTTTCATGGGCGGGTCCAATAAAAAAATGACTTCCCGTTTCTCAAACACAACCTGCCCTCACCCCAGCCCCTCTCACTTTGGGAGAGGGGAGCTGCTCTCGGACAGTCCCTTACCAGCGAAGCAGTGTCGTGCCCCAGGTGAGGCCGGCGCCGAAGCCGCTGAAGACAATGAGGTCTCCCGGCTTGACTCGACCGGCGCGGTGGGCCTGATCCAGGGCCAACGGGATGGTGCCGGCCGACGTGTTGCCGTATTCCTCCAGGTTGTTGAAGACCTTGTCCGGGCTGATGCCCAGCGAGTTGACGGCCGAGTTGATGATCCGGATGTTCGCTTGGTGGAAAATGAACAGGTCGACGTCGTCGAGCGTCTTGCCGGCTTGGTCGACAACCTGCCGGACGGTCTCGTCCACGATCCGAACGGCCCATTTGAAGATGGGGCGTCCGGCCATTTCGACGAATTGCAGGCCGTCACGAATTCCTTCCGGGGTCAAAGGCATCCGCGTCCCGCCCATCCGACGATAGAATAGGTCGGCCCCGCTGCCGTCGGAACCAAGGGCGTAGGCCAACAGCCCTTGGTCGTCGTTGCCGGGGGCGATCAGGGTCGCGCCGGCGCCGTCGCCGAACAGGGGATAGGTTTTCTTGTCGGACGGATCGAGGATCCGGCTGTTGCAGTCGGCTCCGATGACCAGGGCCAAACGACTGCACCCGGTGGCGACAAACTGCATGCCGGTGATCATGGCGTAGACATAGCCCGCACACGCTGCGTGCACATCCATGGCCGGCGCCCGCAGGCCGAGCCGATCTTGGACCAGACAGGCGGTCGAGGGGGCCAACAGGTCGGGCGTGAAGGTGCCCAACAGGACCAGGTCGATGTCGGCCGGGTCGACGCCGGCTTGGTCGATCGCCTGTCGGGCGGCGTCAACGGCCATGTCGCTGGTGGCCGTTTCGGGCGGGGCATGGCGTCGCTGGCGGATGCCAGTCCGTTGGATGATCCAGTCGGCATCGTAGCCCAGGCTGGCAAGGTCTTCGTTGCGAATCACATTGGCCGGAACCCCGCTTCCGGTCCCCACAATCTGGATGCCGGTCAAGCGGCCCGTTCGGGATTGGCTGGTTCGGATCTCGCGTTCGGGGGAATTCTGGGGGGGGTTGCTCATCATGGCTGCCGGAAAGTCGTCTCGTCAGGGTGCCGCCTTGGGTGGGAATGCAGGGCACTGGGCCTTCCCAAGGGGCGAGAAACCCGAAGCGTAAGCCTTTGGGAGCCTTGCCACAAGCCCGGTCAGCCGTTTTCGTATCCACTGGTCCCGCTCAGCCCGGATCAACAGGTGATGGAGTGTCCAGAAACAGGACCTGCTCCCAAAACACCTCCATTGAGGGGGTGCACGATCCAGGCGCAAACCGATAAACTAGTTGATTCCGGCGGGTCGTTTGCCGGAGGGTTTTTGTACCGTCATCTATCGTCCAACGAAGGGAGAGCAGGGGGGCCAGGTACTCCGGCAGCGGTGGCAGTGAAGCCGCCCGGCGGGTCCCCACGATGAGGCTTATGTGCATTCTGGCCATTCAGTATCAGACCGTTTTCAAAGCGCCGATCCTGGTCGCCCAAAATCGCGAAGAGCAGATCGATCGACCGACGCAGGTACCGAAGATCCAATCGGGCAAACCCCGCGCGATCTGCGGAATTGACCGCAAGGCGGGGGGAACATGGCTGGGCGTGAACCAGCACGGGTTGCTGGCCGTGGTCGCCAATCGTCCCAAGGCAAACGTGCCCCACGATCCTCGCTCCCGCGGATTGCTTTGCCGCGAGTTGCTCGGCATGACCAACGCCGAGGAGGCGGTCCGTTATGCCTACGAAGAACTCTCTGCCGGTGGATACGCCGGGGCCAATTATCTCTGTGCCGACGCCGACTACGGCGCGGTCGTCTACGGGGGGAACGAGATCCGGGTGGTCGAGCTAACCCCAGGCTTGCACCTGATGACCAACGGCGACCTGGACGACCATCGCGACCAGCGGCAGGAGTTCATCCGCCGGCAGTTGACGCTCCAGAAAATCGAGTCCGCCGTGACGTTCCTGGCCATGGCCAGCCGCGCGTTCGCCCGACGGCCGGACGCTTCAGGTCGGCGGGGTGTCGTCCTGACAGGCGGACCGTTCGGTACCGTGTCGTCGACGCTGCTCTCCTTGCCCCGGCGGATCCAGAACGCCGTCTACCAGTACGCTCCCGGCCCGCCGAGCGAAACACCCTACGACGATTTCTCGGCCCTCTTGCGTCAGGTCCTCTCGACCGACAAAGCCAAGGAAGTCAAAGTAGCCGTCGATGACGAGGACGACCTGGACAACGACTATCTGGACTAGATCGCGTCTGGCGAAAACGAAGCGGGCGCCATGGCCACGCTTGCGTGGGCCTGGCGCCCGTTGGTTCCGGTATGCGTTTACGGGAAACGCTCTCGCTTATCAGAAAGCACGGGCGCTGATTCTATTCTGACGCTTCGGCTTCGGTCGGGTGAGAATCATCCAGCCTGGCTTGATTTTTCTCCAGGAAATCGCGGAGGGGGAACGGATCGGGGAGCTTCTGACCAAGTTCCTTGTTTACCTCGATGAACGCATCGACGTCCTCTTGAATCTCTTCGCAGATCGTCCGGTCGACAGCCACCGTGGGATAGTGTTGGACGACCGTCCACCATCGGGCAAGGCTTTCTTCGTAGGCCTGCCGGGCGGCTGCCCAGTCCTTCTTCCGGACAAGTTCGGCGCCCTGGTCGCTCTTCTGGCGAGCCATGACGGTGGCCGGGTCGTGGGTGATCTGAACCCACATGAATCGCTTGAGCGGGAAGTCCACCGGCACGGGCAGCTTGAGCTGGCCGAGGACCTTGGCGTAGGCGTCGACGTCCTGGAGGATCTCGTGCCCAATGTTCCGGCAGGACATCTGCTCGAGGTGCGGCAGGTCGTCGATCAACGTGAACCACTCGGTCATGGCATCTTTGTATTGCTGGCTGGCCGCGGGCAGATCGTTCTCGGCCAGGGCCTTTTGGGCCTTTGCCCGTTTGCGACGCGCTTCCTGTGAGTGGTAATTCTGCAATACCAGATGCTCGACCGCTCCCGTCAGGCCCGGTCCCGGCGGCATGTCCAGGGGGAAACCCTCTGGGAACAGCTCGTTGCGAATGTCCAGGGCAGTCGCGTACTTCGTCAGCAAGTGTTCCAGCGCGTCGACCGTTTCGTCGTCGTCTTCTCTCTCTGCGTTCTGGCGATTCACATCCGGTAGCAGGAAAGGACACATGGCAAGGACTCGGGCCCAGGCCGCGCTTCCGCTTCGATAGCCCTGGAGGGCCGCCGGGATATCCCCCTCGGCCAGCGCCTTGTCGGCGTAGTAGACCGTCTTACGTGCTTCCAGAACCGCGTCACTTTGTTCGACAGCCGCACGTTGGGCCCAGTACTCGTAGTTCACCACGCCACGGTAGCCTTTGGTCAGCCTAGCCAGGCTCTCCATCGCGGCGATTTGATCGACCAGCTTGTTGGCCTTTTGCCGATCGTCGCATAGTCGTGCGACTTCTTCCGGTGTGATGTGCAACAGCGTCTCGGCTTCCTGTGCAAGCGCTTGCTGTTCGTAGGTCCGCACCTCCGTGGGTATGGCCCTGGCCTGGAGCTGTTCGGGCGTCAGCTTTTCCATTCGCTCCGCGACCAGTTCCTCCGCCGCGCCGCCCGCCAAAGCCTCGAGTTCTACGATAAGTTTGTCTCTTTCATCAAGATAGCGTTCCCATTCGCCCAATCGGCAGATTCGACCGTCGGTGGTCGGCATGTCTCGTTTGCCGAAGGCGACCCAGTCTTTCCCTCCCTGTTCCCAGGCTTTCTTTGCTTTCTCGCCAAACGTTCCTTCTTTTTCAATCGTGTCGGCGTAGGCCAGTTGGCACATGGACGCCTTGGAGAAAAAGACCCGTGGGTTGGGAACTTTCTTCCTGACGCTACTATCATTGTCAACCATCTCTTCGGCCTTGCGATACCACTTCTTGCCGATGAGCCAGTTGTCGCGTTCGTTCCGGGGGACGCCCTTGTTGAATTCATCGTCGTTTCGAAACAGGCGGCGGAACTGTTCGTGCTCGTCCGCCCGGCCGATCTTGTAGGCGATAACCCGAGCGATTTCGGCGATGAGTTTTGGTTCCTTGGTATTGTAGAACCGACCCCGGTTCAAGAAATTGATTCCCTTGATCACCCAACGGTAACGCTCACGATAGTCATCGAACTGGACCGAGCAGTTGTACGCGAGGTTCCAGCCCTGATGGATCCAGACGTCGACGAAGTTGGGTTGGATTTTGATCAGTTGTTCCAGCGTGGCGGTTAGGTTGGTCCAGTCCTTTTTCATTTGGTACTGTTGGGCCTGCCACGCCAGCCAGTTGGCCGCCGGGCCGCGCATGCCGAATGTGACGAGCTTGATCGTCTCGCTGGCCGGGTCGATTTTGCCCAGCTCGACGGGGCTGAATTCATACTTGGTCTGAAGCTGGGCCAGCACTCCTCCGGTCTCTCCCTCGACGCCTTCCTGCTTGATGATCGACGGTTGCCCCAGATAGGACGTCAAATACAAAAGCGGGATAATCAGTGCCGCGTAGACGAGTTTCCGGATGAACGAATGGCGGCGTGTCATTTGGCCACCTCGCGTGTCTTCAAGAATAGGAATCCAAGAACAAAGAGGACAAAGACAAATCCGACCACCGTGATCGTCCACTGCGCAATCAGGTTGTCCGGCACGTCGAACCCGTAGGAGACGTAATCCGCCGCGCTGAACTCATTCAGGTCGGGGATCAATTGGGCCATCCCCCAGAGGACATTTTGGGTTCTGTCGTCAACCCATTTGATCAGGTCGGTCTGGATGCCCTTATCCAAATCGACGACAACGTTTTGCTGGTTCACCATACGGACGGCCGATTCGAGCGGTCCACCGCCCAGGTCGGCCTGTTTGCCGTCGCCGTAGACGGTGCCCAGGGCGATGGCGATCATCAGCGGACGGATCAGACCGCCCAACGTCGCGGACAGTGTGGCGACCATGGCGATCGGACCGCTGAGGAAGGTGCTGAAAGTCACGCCGATCGCGACCACGAGGACCATCTGGAGCCAGACGCCGAAGTAACCCTTGGCGAAGTTCAACCAGAAGACCCGGTCGCTGGCGTGGAGATAGAGGTCGGCCTGGGCCGCGCCGAAGTACTGATCAGGGGCCAGGCATTGCAGCCACACTTCCAGACGGCCGTCGTCGGTCAGGTCGTCGAACAGATCGAAGCTCGCCCGATTTTTTGTTTCGACGTCGACGTCCTCGCTCACGTAACGTTCTCCGTCGGCCGTCTGTACGAGTGTCATCCGAGAGACGTTCGTCGGCAGGATCGTTCTCGTGATAGTATGGACGTCGGTGGTGAACTCCTTGGCGTTGAAGACCTTGACCTCAACCATCAACCCGGTCTTCGGGTTGCGCAGCAGAAGGCTGCCCGGGATGCCCTGGTCGATGATTCCCTTGTACGACCGGAAGATGCCTAGCGTCATTTCGATCGGGATCCGTTTTGGGAATCTGTCCGGTCGGATGTTCTCGAACGACCAGATAGCGGACGCGGGAGTGCCGCCTCGGATGTAGCTTCGGTACGACCACTCGTCGCCGACGTTGATACCACGTTCTTTCTTGTTTCCTTCGCGATCGGTGAAGTGGAGCTTTCCATAGACAGGCACGCGTGCCTGCAACAGGCCTTCGGCCGGCCCGACCTTGTAGGTGATCTTGCCTTCCGACTCGTGCTGGGTCGCCCGGTGCCAGTGGTCCTTGTTCCAGTCAAGACGTCCCCGGCCGTCGGGCGCGATAAAGACCCGGTGCGTGTGGTGGTTTGTTTCACCGCTCTTGCCGATCAGGGCCACGCCGGCTGCCTCGGGAGCGTTTCCGCCCTTTTGGGCTTCACGGTCTTTCTCGCCTTCGCCTTTTGTGTCTTCCACTTCCACGGCGGCGTTTGTGCCGATCGGCTCCAGCTTCGCCTGTTCCACCGTGTGCGTGTGATTGAGTTGGCGGACGACGAAGAGGTAGCTGATCGCGCCCATCATGGCCACCAGCACCGTCCCCACGGCGACGAATCCGAGGATTCGCCCCAGCACGATCTCACTCGGCCGGACCGGTTTGGTCACAACCGTGTGCAGGGTCTTGTCCTTGAGTTCCGCCGGCAGGCTCGTCGAGCTGAGGAAGACGACCAGCATCAGAATCAAGAAGCTCGTCGTGGTGATGACCACGCTGATGTAGAGCCGTACCGGGTGCTCGTTGTCCTGGTCGAGGAACAAGGCTCCGAACATGAGGATTACGATAAACACGGCGAAAACCACGATCACGCGCCGGCGTAAGGCGTCACGAATCGCCAGCCACATCAACGCCCAGACGCGCCGCGGCGACATGCAGAGCAGATCGACGATCGTGCTTTGCAGGACCCGAAACGTCAGCGATGTGCCTCGAACCGGACCGTGCCGCAGAATGCTGACCAGCCAACCGAGCAGAAAGACGACGATAGCCAGGGTCGCGAAGACCAGCAGCCAGCGCTGCGGCCCCCAAACGGCGACCTTTCCGTGCCAGAAATCGGACGAGAAGATGTTGGCTCCCGACCAGAGCCACTCGGAAAACGGCAGCGGTTCCTTCTCGATGATCATGACTATTGACTATCGCAACGGGATGAAATGGCAGCGGTTCAGTGTGTCTTTTCGAGCGTGGGCCTAAGTGTCCTGGCTTGCCCGAACGCGGCGACCTGGATGGGCCTGGCTCTCCTCAATGATGTCCAGGAACAGCCGTTCGAGCGTCGTCGTCGGGTTGCCCATCGACACCAGTTCGGCGCCGTCTCGCTGGATGACTTGACGGATCTCGTCCTGAGCCTTGTCGCTGAGCTTGCGGGCTTGGATGTCGGTCACGTCGCGGACTTTCAACAGGGCGTCGACGCGGCCCAGTTCTTTCAGTTCGCCTTCGTACAGAATGGCGATCCGGTCGCAGACGTCCTGGACGTCGTCCAGACGATGGCTGCACATGACGATCGTCTTGCCCTGCTCGCGAAGGTCCAGGATCATCTGTTTCATGTCCCGGGTGCCCAACGGGTCCAGGCCGGTCGTCGGCTCGTCCAGGAGAATGAGTTCCGGGTCGTTGATCAGCGCCTGGGCCAGCCCGATCCGCCGCGTCATGCCCTTGGAAAACTCTCGCAATTGCCGCCGTTTCGCCCGGGTCAGGCCGACCTGCTCGATCAGCTCGGCCGTCCGTTGGCGCCGCAACCGGCGGGGCATCTTGAAGAGCCGGCCGTAGAAATCGAGGGTCTGCTCGGCCGAGAGAAACTTGTAGAGGTACGACTCCTCGGGCAGGTAGCCGATCCGCTCGTTTTTCGAGACGTCGGTCGCGTCGCGGCCGAAAATCAATGCCTGGCCGCTGGTCGGGAATAATAGGCCCAGCAGCAGCTTGATCGTGGTCGTCTTGCCCGAACCGTTGGGGCCTAAAAGACCGAAAATCTCGCCACGGCGGACCTCCAGGTCGAGCGCCTTGAGTGCCCGGACCTTCTGGCGACCCCAGAAATCACGGTAGACCTTCGTCAGATTTCTCGTCTCAATGATCGTATCGTGGCCAGCCGCCGGAGCGGCCTGGGCGACCGCCGCCCCCGTTGGAACGGCCTGGGAAACGTCGTCAGGCATGGAACGGCCTCGGACTGAGGATGGAGTTGTGGAAGGAAGGAAGTAGTCTACGAAAGGAAGTATAGAAGATGGTGCGCGGGATGCCTAGGAGACGATGCACGGCGCGCACCAGGACTTGCTACCTACTACGCAGCGCGATGCCCGAGGGTTCGCTCCCCGAGCCCGCGCGACGCACCGGCAAAACCTTTACTCTAAGCCGGCCCCCCACCTGGTGCAAGTACGCCCGGCTGAAGCCCCCCGCAGGGGCGTGTCCCTCCCCTAACGACAATCGGTCCCCGTCGCGGTAAAATGTGGCCGCGCGGTCCGGTCGATGGGCCGACTGCTTGAACCGTCCGCTAACCCACCGCCTTGCGGGAAAATGGGAATTCGTTCGATGACCTGCCGACTCTCTGGCAACCACCAGGACATGTCGTATCGGGCGGCCCTTGAATTTCTGATGGGGCGGATCGACTACGAACGGGTACTGAACGTCCCCTATGGGATCCGGGAGTTTAAACTGGATCGGATGGGGCGATTATTAGGGCTGTTGGGCGACCCCCAAGAGCGGATCCCGGCTGCCCACATCGCCGGAACCAAGGGAAAAGGGTCCACGGCGGCCATCCTCTCGTCCGTGCTGACCGCGGCTGGGCATCGCACCGGGCGGTTCACGTCACCCCACCTCGACCGGGTCGAAGAACGCTTTGCTGTTGACGGACATATCTGCCAACCAAATGAATTCGCCGCCCAAATGGCCAAACTCCGCCCGATTGTCGAGGCAATGGATGCTTATGCGGCCGGGCCTGACGATCCCGACGGTCATCGGCCCACGTACTTCGAAATCACGACCGCGCTAGCATGGCTCTACTTCCTGGTCCATCGGGTGGACGTCGCTGTGCTTGAAGTCGGGCTGGGCGGACGGCTCGACTCGACGAACGTCTGCCGGCCGGCTGTCTGCCTCATCACGAGCATCAGTCTGGACCACACCCAACAGTTGGGCACGACTTTGGCCCTGATCGCCCGGGAAAAGGCCGGCATCGTTAAGCCGGGCGTGCCCGTGGTCAGCGGCGTGATCCAGGACGAGCCCCGGGAAGTGATCCGCCAGGTTTGCCGCGACGTCGGCGCCCCGCTGATCGAGTCGGGCATCGATTTCACGTTCGGATACACTCCACCTCGGTTGGCCGACTCGCCGACGGCTTGCGGCGCGCTCGACTACGACGACAACCGGGGCAACGCCCGGCGGGGTTGGCCGCTGCGACTGCTCGGGCGTCACCAGGCAGCCAACGCGGCGGTGGCTCTGGCGGCGCTGGAACAACTTCGGCAGCAAGGCTGGGACCTGCCCGAGGAGGCGTTGCGAGCCGGTTTGGCCGAAGCAACGTGTCCCGCCCGGGTGGAAGTGCTTGCCCAACGACCGACCGTGGTGGTCGACGCGGCCCACAATCGGGCGTCCGTCGAAGCGTTGGTCCAGACGCTCGGCGAGAGCTTTTCGCCCAAGCGTCGCCGGCTGGTCCTGGCCGCTACGGTCGACAAGGACCTTCGTGGGATGCTGGCCGTTTTGCTGGAGGCGTTCGACCAGATCGTGTTGACCGGCTACACGAACAACCCACGCGCGGCCGATCCTGCCCGTCTGGCCGAGCTGGCTTATGAATTGACCGGGCGACGCCTGCCGGTCGTTCTCGACCCGATCGAAGCCTGGGAGGCCGTCCGTGCTGAGGCCACGCCCGACGACCTGATTTGCGTGACCGGCTCGTTTTTTATCGTCGCCCAGTTGCGTTGCCCTATCCTGTCCGCTCTGTCCGACAGCAAGGAGGTTCCCCAATGTCCTGCCCCTTGAGAACGTATACCCGCCTGCGTCTCGGAATCCTACTCACTATGAGCAGCTTGGCGGTCTTCCTTGTGATCTGTCTGGTCGTGGCCGATCGAGCGGCCGCCCAGGAGACGACGACGGACAAAACGGTCACGGCGATGGAAGCTCGGGCGAAGCTTTTTCTCGAAACGGTTTCGATGGGCAAATCGCAAACGGCCTACGACGCGCTCTTGGCCGGCAGCCCGTTGTTGATTCAGTCCGAGGCGCTCCGTGGCCAGGTCGCCGCCACCGACCGGCTCGAGTCGCTCTACGGCCCTTACAAAGGTTTCGAGCGGATCGCCGCCCGGCGCGTGGGAACCGACCTGATCCTGCTTCGCTACCTCTACAAGTGCGAGCGTTTCCCCGTCGTCTGGCACTTCGCCTTTTACCACACCCCGCCCAGCACCGGTGCCCCCGAAGACAACGGCACTTGGCGCGTCATCATCGTCCGGTTCGACACGAAGCTTGAATCGCTCCTTCCATAGTCGCCTTATGGTTCATCGCGAATGCGTCGGGGCTCATAATGCCTGCCAAGAAAAAACGCCGCCGAAACGGTTAGGTTTCGGCGACGTTTGAGGTTTTCACGTGGGGAACCGTGGTTCCCAACTTCAGTTCTAGCGCCGGCGGCGCAGGAGCCCCAAACCGGCCAAAGCACTGAGGAGCAAGATAACAGTACTCGGTTCCGGCACCGCGAAGGACTCTTGGTAGACCTGCTGGACCCCAGTGGCACTCAGCGTAGCACCATAGAGGCGGAAATCGTCCATGCTCCAGGTAGCAAAGTCGTTGCCATTGCCGCCACCAAGGTAGAATTCCGAGCCGGACGGCTTCCAGCCCGATTTCGATGCAAATACCAACTCGCCATTGAGGTACAGGCACATGTAAGAATCGTTCGAATTTTCGGGATCACGAGCCCAAGTAATCGTGTAATGGTTCCACTCATCAAGACCATTGCCGGGGTAGTGGAGGCCCGGGTTCACCTGGACACCATTGTTGTAGATACGCGCCTTGTACTTATTGTTACCTGTATCACTTCCATAGATCCACATCTCCCAATAGCCGTTGTTTTCAGGGCAATTGAAGATGGAGTTGTAGTTGAAGTTCGCGTCCGCTCGTAAAGAGAAAGACATGGTGCCGTTATCAAGGCTTGCCAATTCATAAGGAACGACAATTCGGTCGCCATCTATAGATCCATCGTTGTCACCACCATTGTCCAACTTGACATATTGGTTCGATGTCGGCGAAGGGGAATCATAGGTCAGCGAACCTACGGTTCCATCGGTATGTCCACCGTTGCCACTAGCACCAAGCGAACCCGAGTTTGTCAAATTGCCCTCAAATTGGTAGCGAATCAGCGGCGTTGCGGAGTCAACCGTGGTGTAGGGGGGAGCGGTTGGAGCTCCACTGACCTCCGGGTTGCTCGCCATGATGG
Source organism: Pirellulales bacterium (assembly GCA_016931075.1). Taxonomy (GTDB): domain Bacteria; phylum Planctomycetota; class Planctomycetia; order Pirellulales; family Thermoguttaceae; genus JAFGFF01. Next base: position 28,530 of record JAFGFF010000079.1, read on the forward strand.
CGTTGCCGGAACCACCGTTGTACAGGTAGCCGATTTCAGCGGAGGTTAGCGCCCGATTCCAGAGCCCAGCTTCGTCGACACCGCCCTTAAGCGTGTTGACGATATCGCCCGTTCCCGGATCCGTTTGTCCGCCGAAGGCACTCTGCTGGCCAGTCATCAATGGGCCGGCAATTCCCCAAGAAGAGAAGACTTCAGAACCATTGATGTACATTTTGGTCGTAGCACTTTGCGCACCGTCATAAACAACGGCAACATGTGCCCAATTCCCGACAAGGGGATCAACCGTCGTCCCGGGAGCAAGGGGCCGGATCGCTTGTCCTTGTTGATTGACGATCTTCATGCGAATCTCGCCGTTGTTTTGGGCATACATCGCGTAGTCGTCGGCCAGTGAGTCAAAAATGCCAACAAACGACGTATACTGGTCGTTTGGATCGACGTCCAGTTTCACCCATGTGGCGAATGACATCTGGCCGCCAGTCATGAACATGGACGAATCCACCGGAATCACGGCCGCGCTTCCAGCGGTAGTCGTACCACCGTTGAACTGCAGGTAGTTGCCGAGAACTCCACCGGTCGTGAAGTCGCTCCCGGTGGTAGCCATGCCAGCTGAGAAGACCGCGTCGTTGCTGTTGACACCACCTGTGTCAGCAGCGGTCGTTGCTCCCGGCGCTTCATCAAAACTCCAGACGGAGACCAGTCCATCGTGAAGAAGAGTACCCGCTCCCGCCGGAACCGCAATCATCAGTGCGGCAAGGAGCGCGGCCATAACAGTGAGGTGCTTCATCATGTACCCTTTCTTAATACAGTCCGGTAGACATACTGGACAAAGGAAGGGGTAACAAACCTCCCACGAAGCAAGAAATGCGAGGCGCGCCGAGTGACGCGCAGTTCCCCTAGCTCCCACATGCCCAGAACAGGTGGGGCTATTATGAATTCCAGGATAGTCTGCCAACATCGGGTCTCGCAAGGCACTTTTGGGAATCTGGGGAACGATATACACTACTTCTTTCGCTCTTCGGGCTTCAACGGAGAGAGGACGGAGAGAGGAGACTGCAATAATTCCCCCATAAAGTGGTATTTGCCATGCCAACGAGATCCTGCCACTCTCCGGGGGTTCATGATTTGAACGGCATCGTTAGTCTGCTTGAATAGCCGAATAGCGCCTTGCCGGCTCGAACAAATAGCAACAAAAGGACGTACTCCGTTGCCACATACAAATCCGTGACGAGCACACGTTCGTCTCGCGACAAGTTGATCCAGCGTCACGAAGGATCGGAACCTGCCCATGCAATTCTCCCTTCTCGACATCGCTGCCTTTTTCGCCTTCTTCGGGTTCGTTGTCGGTTTCAGCATCTTTAAAAGCCGACGCGAGAAGGACAGCGAGGCCTATTTTCTAGCCGGGCGGGGGCTGACCTGGCCGTTGATCGGGCTGTCTATCGTGGCGGCCAACATCTCGACCGAGCAGTTCGTCGGCATGGCCGGACAGGGCGCCGGCGAAGTCGGGCTGGCCGTTTCGTCGTGGCAGTTGGCCGGCGCGGTGGGCATTGTGGTGATCGCCTTCACGCTTCTCCCGCGGTTCCTCCGGGCGGGCATCTACACCATGCCCGAGTACCTCGAGTACCGCTACCACCCGTCGGCCCGGGCGATCATGGCCATCTACACGATGGTCATTTACGTCGCCGTGACGAGCACGGCCGTGCTTTACTCGGGCGGCCTGACTCTGGCGACCATCTTCGAGGGGCTTGACTTGACGACAGCCGTCTGGCTGGTCGGCGGAATCGCCGCGCTCTACACGACCTGGGGTGGGTTGAAGGCCGTCGCTTGGGCCGATTTGTTTCAGGGAGCCGCCCTGATCCTCGGCGGTCTGTTCACACTGGGGCTCGTGCTTCATGCCAGCGGCGGGACCGAGAAATTCCTGGCCGAAAACGCCGACAGCCTCCTCATGGTCTTGCCAGCCGATCACCCGACGTTGCCTTGGATCGGTGTGCTTCTGGGCATGTGGATTCCGATCGTCTACTACTGCGGTCTGAACCAGTTCATCGTCCAGCGGACGCTGGCCGCCAAAAATCTCCGCCAGGGCCAGCTCGGTATCGTTTTCGCCGCTGGGCTTTGGGTGATTATTCCGTTCGCCATCGTCGTGCCGGGCATCGCTGCCAGGAATCTCTTCCGCGACGACCTGGCCCAGGCCGCAGACGAGACCAACCACGCCGTTATAAGCGAATACAAGCGCCTTGCGGCCTCCGACAGATCGAAAGATCCGCCCGTCGTCTTCCGGATGGACGACGCCTGGAAGGCGCGGAATCCCAAGGCGGCCAACCGGATCGATGCGTTCAACGCTCAAGCCGAACTGAGGGCGGAAACCCAGGGGATTGCGCCCGAGCAACGAACGTTGACCGGCTACAAATACGATGCGGCCTATCCGGTCTTGATTCGCAAGTTGGTTAAGCCGGGCGTTCGCGGCTTGATGTTCGCCGCCATCGCGGGGGCCGTGATTAGCTCGTTGGCGTCGATGCTCAACTCGGCCTCGACCATCTTCACGATGGACCTTTATCGCCGCTGGCTTTCGCCCGAAGCGTCTCAGGCTCGGCTTGTCTGGATAGGCCGGGCCGCAACGCTTCTGTTCGTCGTGATCGGCTGTCTGTTGGCTCCCAGCATCGACAGCCCACGGTTTAAAGGCGTCTTTAATTTCATCCAAGAATTTCAGGGCTACATCTCGCCCGGCATCGTGGCCGCCTTCCTGATAGGTTTTCTTCTCAAGCGCACCCCCGCCGCCGCCGGCACCATTGCCTTGCTAGTTAGCGCCCCGATCTATGGCCTGCTGCACTACTACTTTGGCGACCGCCCCGGTACGATTATCCCGCTTCACTTCCTCGTTCGCATGCTGATCACCTTCCTTGCCGTATCGGGTGTTATGGTTCTACTGACTCTCGTGGCTCCCCAAAAAACGCCAAGAACCATGCCCCGGCGGCCGGATCTCGATGTCCGCTCGTCGCCCCTGGCAATGGTGCTGGGCGCGTTCGTCATCCTGGCCGTGATCGCTTTCTTCGCCGCGTTCTGGTAGGTCGGGGGGAACAGACCCATGCCATGAACTTGTGGATTGGAGACCTCGGATAGGTAAGAACCCTCGCCTTAGGGAAACTGTTTTTGGTATAAAGGGAAGAGGTGGAATGCGATCGCTGGACAACATCCGTGCGACCTGTTGGCCCCTGCCTGTTGCAGGAAGAGCAGACCACCGATAGCAGCTTTCTCGCTAAGGAGATAACGATCATGAGCCCCAGCGACCTGGAACGCCAACTAGCCGGGCATCTTCACGATACACTCAACGTGGGTCGGGCGGTCCACGTCCTCTGCTCAACGCGGGAGGAGTGTCTTTTCACACTGGCCCTGTTGCAGCGTGAGTTTCCCAACGTGACGATCGGGGTGCCCGTCGGCAGCGCGTGTCCGACCCAGAGCGACCGGGTCGAGGAACTGGAGAACACGTGCCTTGACGTGATGCTGTCGACCGTGTCGGACATGTGTCTGCACTACCAACGGGCGAGGATGGCCTTCACCGAGTACGAGGCCCCCTTCCGCGAGGCGGTGGCCATTTTGATCAACTACGACGCCGACGAGTTGGACGACTGCCCTTGCTGCGTGGGCGTGCCTGGCCAGGATCCCGAAGCGGCCATGTGTGTCCGCCCGTTTTTGGACGTCTACGCCCAAGTCATCTCGCTGGAAGGCGCGTTCGAGTTGCCCTGAGTTTTGAAAGGGTGGAGGACTTTTTCATCACCCGCATCCCGATCCACAGTGCGCATGTCGATGGCTCGGCCTGATTTGAGATGTTCTTGGATCGACACGGCCTGGCCGACGCTGGTCGACATGCTGCGAACCGCCCACGGCGACTGGTCGACGCCACGATGCGCGGCGACAGCACGGGAATTGCTCGAAACGGTCGCCTTTCTCGGCATCTGCCAAGCTCGGGGGCTCTTGCCGGACTGCCCGCCTGAAGCGTTGTTCGATACGGCAATAGAGCAGCTGGGTGAGGCCTTGGTCTCTCGACCTGATGAACCGGTCGCGTTGCTTCAGGCAATCGCCATGTTGCCGCCGGAGCTCTACGAGCAGCACGACCTACTCCAAAATATCCACATACGGCTGTTGAGCCTGCGGCTTGACCGGTTGGATTCAGGCAGATCACGCGCCCGGCGGACAACCGGGCGTCGGAAGGCCGAAGGCATCTATTATACGCCGGACACGGTGGCCGATTACATGGTTCAATCGTCACTGGCTGCATTGGGATGGCAGACAGAGCGGGACGCATCGCCCCGACTGCTCGATCCGGCCTGCGGCTGCGGCGAGTTTCTGTTGGCGGCTTGTCGGAACCTATTTGCACATCAAGCTAATGACCTGGATGCTCGGGCGGAGTTGCTTGGACAAATTCACGGTGTTGATTCTGATACTGAGGCTGTGCTGGTCGCCCGGCGGCGCGTGTGGCTCGAAACGGTCGGAACCGGACCTACACCGCCGCGGATGATTAGCGATCGGCTGGCACAGGCGATCCGCGCGGCCGACGCCCTGACCGATGGCCAGTTGGACCGGCAGTCAGGGATGTTCGACCTGTTGCTGGGCAATCCGCCCTACCGGCGCGAACTCGGGGCCAAAGGACTGCTGGACCGGATCGCCGAGTCCGACTTCGGTCGGCGGTGGCGGTCGGCTCGGATGGACCTGTGGCACTACTTTGCCCACCGCGGGCTCGACCTGCTGGCCGACGGCGGCGTGCTCTGTTTCCTGGTCAACGGCTATTGGACCGGTGGGCGAGGTTCGAAGAGGCTCATTGAGCGGCTCGAACGCGAGGCGCGGATCGAGGAGATCTTTGACTTCGAGGAGCAACCGCTTTTTGAAGGAGTGGCGGGGAGGCATTTGGTGTTCAGGGTGAGGAAGAATGGTCAAGCGTTTCCGAGGATTCACGCACCCTCACCCCCGACCCCTCTCCCAAAGGGAGAGGGGAGGAGTTTAGAGACCACGGTCAAGCGGGTGGGCGAGAATGGCGATTGGCGAGCGTGTCTGGAGGGACAACGGGCGCCGGTCGTGTTTACGAAAAGGCCCGAGCAACTCTTCCGCGCTGGACGACTCGACCTGGAACCGCCCTGTGACGAGTTGTTGGCCGTGCTTGCCCAGGGGACGCCGCTGGGCCGGTTGGGCAAGGTTCGCCAGGGCATCGCCGAGAACCCGGCCACGATCAACAGGCGGACGAATCTGCGGCACGGCGAGCCGTGGACCGTCGGCCAAGGCGTCTTTTCGCTAAGCCCCGAGGAAGTGGAAGCATTGGACCTGTCCGAGGCCGAACGGGCGTTGCTTCGGCTCTACCATGCGTTGTCCGACCTGGGGCGTTATCGCCTGGCGAGTCCGTCGCGAGTGTTGATCTACTCGACGGCCCAAACGTGGCCCGAGCTGGACGCTCATCCGGCCTTGCGCGACCATTTGGCCCGATTTCGACCGATTCTCGACGTGCGTCGGGAAACCCAGTTAGGCAAACGGCCCTGGTGGCAGCTTCACTGGCCGCGCGAGGCGTCGCTTTGGGAATCACCCAAGCTGCTGGCCTTGCAGATGGCCCCTCAGCCGGCGTTCGTCCCGGCGATGGAACCGGCCTACGTCTCGTTCAGCGTGAACGTCTTCGCGCCGGCGGCCGACGTGGCCGAGCATCTGTACTACTTCACCGCTCTTTTAAACAGCCGGCTTTACGCGACATGGTTCGCCCATCATGCCAAACGCCGCGGGGTCGGTCTGGAGATCAACGGCCGTGTCCTGGCCGCCACGCCGATCCACCGGATTGACTTTGACCGCCCGGAGGAACGTGCCATCCACAATCGGCTGGTCGACCTGGCCGCAGAGATCCTCACCACGCCCGACGGCCCGGCCCGAGCCGCCTTGGACTCGGAGATCGACCAGGTCGTCTGCACGCTGCACGGCGTGGAACCCGAGCAGTGTCCTGATCTCGTATAGACAAAGTAAGGCGACACGCTACCGCGGCTGCAGGGCGATGGTAGCTTGGTTCAAGTAGCTGCACGTGCACCAGCTCGCCGCGTCGGCCATGACAACGATGCCGCCGGCGGGGATGACGTTGATCCAGCAGCCGGGCCGGATGCCGCCGTAGTTGAAGGTCTCCGTCGGACCGTCCAGGTCGCGATAGCCGAGCGTGGCCGAGCGGAAGAGGAGCATCCGCTGCGAACTGGACAGTGTACCGCAGCCGTAGGAACGCTTGAAGTCAAATGCCAGCTTGCGGCCCGTCATCAGGTCCCACGCGCCGGGCTGGGCGTAGATCGTCCGGTCGATGAGCAGGGGCCGTGACTCGTAATCGGCTTCGATATCCCACATTGGTTGCCCGTCGCTTGCCCGATGGGCGGCCATCCGCCCACCGACCTCCGAATCGAGCCGGAACCGGGTCGCCTGATAGGCCGACAAGAGGACATTGTGCTCGGTGTTCAGCGCCAGGAGCGTCCCAAAGATCGTTTTGTCCGACCGCCAGAGCGGCTCGCCCGTCTTGGCGTCCAACGCGACCAATCGGCCGGGCGGATGCTCGGGCTTTCCGTCTTTCTTGAGGGTGTCGCGACCTTTTCGCGTCTTCGGACTGAAGGCGGGCGTGTCGATCAGGGCAGGCGGCCGATCGATCAGGTGGACGCGACCGGCACCGATCGCAATGGCATTGTGGCGAATCGAGTGTTTTGGCGTATGGGTCCAGACGACCTTTCCCGTGGTCGGATCGACGGCGAACAAGCCAATCGACTCTGTGTACAACTCGCGCATGTCGGACCGAAGAAAGCGGTACTGGACGTGGTACTTGGTATTCGCAAGCGTGCCGTAGAGCAGGCCGTCGTAATAGGCGATGTAGCCCCAGACGCTGGGCTTCCCGTCAGGTCGGGTCGGCGGTTGGATCGTGGCCAAACGCCGGCCGGTGGCTGCGTCGAGCACCAAGCACATCTTACCGTCGTGCAAGAACACACGCCCCTCACCCAGGCAGAAATTGCTTTGCGTGCCGGCCGTGCCCATCAAATGTTCCTGGTGATAGGGTTTCAAAACGCCCTTGAGGGGATACTCCCAGAGGGTTCGACCGTTATAGGCGTTGACCGCGCGGAGTGCATCGACGCCTTCGGCGAACATGCGCCCCTGGTCGACCAGCGGAGCCGGACCGCGGCCGTGCCGGTTGGGCATGAAGAAGTCCGTGTCGCGGAACCAGAGCATTTGCAGCCCGCCCGCCACGTTCCGATCGGACGAACAAAGCGTATTGCCCGCGTCGGCGTATTGGTGGGTCCATCGGCCCGCCCCGGGCAGCGGGCCGCGCGTGATCTGCTTCATCCGGCCGGGCTGGCCCCATCGGGCAACGCCTCCCCACGGGCGGAGCAGGTGATCGGCTGTCTTGTGGGCAAACACCTCGTTTCCTTCCGCGACCGACCGGCCTGAGACGACCAGATCGGCGACATAGTCGGCATACGGCACCTCGGCTGGATCAGCCTGGTGAACCGTCACCCGGACGCCGTAGAGCCCGGCGGCGTCGAGTTTTTCTCGGGCGGCCCGAACGTTGACCGGATCGGAGTCAACCGCATAGAGGTGCAGCTTGGTCTTCCGAGCCAGCGCCAGGGCAAGATCCCCCTGACCACAGCCCAAGTCGACGCAATAGCCCTCGGTGACGCCGGATTGTCGAACGATTTCGTCGGCCGCCTTTTCCATTGCCGGATCAACTGCTTGATCGGTTGGATTCGCGTTAGGCTGCGTGACGATGTTAGGCGACACGCCGGTTGCCCGATCGTAGCACGAAATGACACCCCGGTCGGTGCTTGCATAGAGTCGGCCTCCGGCGACAGCCAGCGAATGGACCGTGCCATCGAGTTTCTCGGTGTGCAAGATGCCGCCCGAGTCGACATCAAGCATGACCCAGCCGCCCTCGCCACCGGCCACGACCCGATCGGCGGCGACGATGAGGCTGTGAATGGTCTTCAACGGCAGTTTCGTTTTCCAGGCAACAGGAGCACGGACGTGGATCTTGATTGGCCGGCCCTTGCGATCGACAGAGTCTTTCTCGACCAGCAGCCGGCGCCGGTCGACCGCCTGAACCATGTTGGGACGGTTTAACATGGAAGCAACAATCCACTTCGGATGCGCGGCGACCTGCAGGCCCAAAGCAGCTTCGAACTCACCCGTCTTCAGCGAAAAGACCTCGCCCTGGTTGAAGAAATGGCCGTCTATCACGGCAATTTCGGACCCGCCGCGAGCGCGGTTCGCCTGCAAATGGAAATAGCGGAGTTTGCCATTCTTACGGTTGAAGGCGGCCGGCACAGCGCGGCCGGTCGGCACGAGAAGCGTCTGGCCGGCCGCCGCGAAGTGCCCCTGGGCCGACACGCCGCTCTTGGCCCGGGCTCCGCCGTGCGGTTGATCCATTTCGATCCCACCGGCCGTGTCGTTGCACCAAAGGACGTTCCCGGTCTTCGGGTCCAGCGCGTAGATATAAATGCCTTCCGAGGGCCAGAGACCGGCGGCGAAGTAGAGCACCCCGTCGGCCACGACCGGTCCACCCCGGGCGGGCCAACGCGAGACCATCCGGTCGTTGCCCAGCAGCATGTCGTCGCGGGGACCGCCGCGCAGCTTCCACCGCAATGTACCGCTGGTTGTATCGAGGCAATAGAGAAACCCGTCGTCGCTGACCACGAACAGGTTGTCTTGCCAGACGACCGGTGCGAAACGGATGGGCCCATCGGCGAAGAAGGTCCATAGGACCTGACCCGTCCGAGCGTCCAGGGCATACACTTTGTCGTCGGCCGAGCTGCCGAAATAGACCCGCCCGTCGGCCGCGACCACGCGAAAGGCCCGATCGTAAACCAACCGACGGCGAGTCGGCCAGGCCGAACGGGGTGGGTGGGTCGCGCGATACTGCCAAGCTAAGGCCGGCTGCTCGTGCGGGGCCTCGGCCGTGTAGCCGCTGCGCGCCGCGTCGGCCCGATCGGTTGGCCAGTCGTCCCCAAGGCCGGCCGACGATAAGCTAATCGAGACAATACACACCGACAGCAAGAAAGCAGAAATCAGACGCATAGGAGGCCTCGAATGGCGGAGGGGGCGGGACAGCGGTGGATAGCGACCCGTATTGTATCCACCGGAAGACGACCGAGCAAACACCGAATCTCCTACCGAGGCCAGGCGTGTGCAATCAACCACTATAGATGGATGGTTTGCTCAGGCAGCGACAGATTCGGCGGCATGACGGGCGCCGACTTGCCGCGCACGTACTGGAAGGTGCGATTGCCCCCGCTTCGTCGAGCTTCGACCAGCACTGCGTTCAGTCGATCCAATATCACAGGGATGGTGTCCTGGGGTGTCACCTCGGCCAACGCACAGCTCACCGTCAGGCGGATTTCCTCACCGTCACCCTGGAATCGGAGTAGCTCGATCGTCTGGCGGAGTCGTTCCAGGCGATCACTCATGGCGGCCGCTTCCTCATCGGTCCGGAAGGTCGCCAATCGCGTTCCCGAAAGTCGGGCCAACGACACTTCCTCACCCAACTCGGCGCTCAACCAATGGGCCAATGCGCGAATGACCCGATCCATGGCTCGGCAGCCGTGTTGCCGGTTGAGTCGGCTCATGTCGTCGATGTCCCATCCCGCAAGAACCATCGGTCGGTTGCGGTGAGGATCTTTCTTCCACCAATCCAACAAGCTGGCCTCGAACCCGACGGGGCTTAGCGCGCCGGATGGCGAATCGGCGCCGACTACTTTGGCATAATCGGCGACGGCCTTTTCCGCCCGGGCGATTCCGACGAGGGCCGATTGCAACGCGTCGCGCAGCCGGTCGGATGCGGCCAGCAGTTGATAGACAAAGCCGAGAATCCGTTCCGTCGCCGCCGCGTGGTCCTCGATGTTGAGGTGTTCCATCACGTCCTTGGCTTCCTGAGCAATCTTGGCTTGCGCCGCGACCAGATTGGTGACCGTCTTGAGGTGCATTCGGAAGTCGTTGTCGTCCGGCGAGTGCCTCTCGAAGTCGTTCAGGGCCTCTCGGCAGTGATCGACGTGCTTGCCCGCTTGATCGAGCAGGGCGTCGGCCCCTTGCTGTAGCGCCGTTTTTTTGGTAGCGGACGAGTCTTTTCGCAGTTGGGCCTCTTGGCCGAGCAATGCCTCGCGGTAATGGTGGATCAGCTTGGCGAATTTCTGCACCGCAGCGTGGCTAGGGCTTATTGCAGATACGGTGTCCGGTGTGATCACCGGTTTGCCGGAAGCCATTTGAATTTCAGACAAGAGCGCGGCGACGTCCGCGTCCTGCATCGGGTCCTCGCCTTCCATAATCGACGGCAACTCGTCGAAGACGGCCTCGGCTCTGTATGGTTCGCTTTCGTCGGGAGGCTCGGTGGACTCCATGGAGTCGACAGATTCGATGGACTCAATCGAATCGGGCAGCTCGTCGTTCTGAACCGACGCTGTCGTCGCGACCGAAACGCTGGGTCCAAACAGGTCAACCGACACGTCGGGCGCATGCGAAAACACCCCCGGACGATAGCCTCGCCCCAGGCGCCACGCCAGTGCGAAGCCCACGCCCAAGTTCAAGATCGCAATGAAGAAGATGTATCCCATGACGCCCAAGAAAACCCGTTACGAGTGTCCGGTCGCCCACGCCCAGGAGGCCTGCTACATGACTCTACGGCGCGTATGACGACAAGGCGCAGGCAGGATCCCCTCTCCAGAAGGGGGCTTGGGCTGAAAACGACCCCTTTGCTCGAAAAAGCTCGGGATTGGCCCCACTCACCAGTTCAACTCGGTCGCCTCTTCCCAATGGGCGTAGAGCGTTTCGAGTTGTGACTGTTGCTGGGCAATGTCGTCCTTGAGCTGGCGGACGCGCTGGCCGTCGCGATGCGTGTCGGGCTGGGCCAAGGCGTCGTGCAGTTCAGCCAGACGCGACTCGTGCTCGAAGATGTCGGCCTCGATATCCTCGACCTTGCGATAAGGGAATCGACGTTTTTTGTTCTTTTTCTCGTCGTTGGCCACTGGGCGGGACGTTTCACGACGCGCCAGGCATGAGGCGGGTTCCAGTTCGGAAGGTGAATCGGCCGCTTGCCGATTCAGGGATTGGAACGTTTCGTAGTTGCCTTCGATCACTCGAACGCGGCCCGACTCGACCACGATCAGGTGATCGGCCAGCCGGTTGACGAAGAAGCGGTCGTGGCTGACGAACAGGACCGTGCCATCGAACCGGTCCAATGCCCGTTCCAGGGCATCCCTAGCCCAAAGGTCCAGGTGGTTGGTCGGCTCGTCAAGGATGAGCAGGTTGGCCTCGGTCGCCGCCAGCCGAGCCAAAGCTACTCGGCATCGCTCGCCGCCGCTGAGGCGTCCGACCGGCTGCAGGGCCGCGTCGCCCGTGATGCCGAATCGGGCCAACAGGTCACGGCGGCGCTGCTCCTCCATGAGCTGTCCCTCAGGCCGGACCGCGTCGACCACCCGATCGTTGTCGGCCAGGGCCGCCTGCTGCTGGTCGAAGTAGGCGATTTCGACGCCCTGGCCGAGCGTGATCGAGCCTTCGTTCGGTTCAACCTGCCCCAGGAGACAGCGCAGCAAGGTTGTCTTGCCCGAGCCGTTGGGACCGAGGATACCCCAACGCTGGCCCCGCTCGATCTGCAGGTCGAGCTCGGCGAACAGCAGTCGGTCGTAAGCCTTGCACAACCGGGCGGCGCGCAGCACGATGTCGCCGCTCCGTTCGGCAGGCGGAAAGGCCATCGGCGGGGCGGCAATTTCGCGCGGCGGAGGCACGCGTTCGATCCGGGCCAGCTTCTTGCGCCGGTCTTCGGCCTGGGTGTGTTTCTGGCCGTAGGCGTTGCGGCGGATGAAATCCTCGGCCTTGGCGATTTCTTCCTGCTGCCGCTCGTAGGTCCGGCGCTGGACCTCGAGCCGTTCGTCCTTCTGCTGCCAGTAGGCCGAGAAGCCACCGCGATAGGACTGGACCGTCGAGTGGAACAGCTCGAGCGTCCGGTTGGTGACCTTGTCGAGGAAGTAGCGGTCGTGGCTGACCAGCAAGAGTGCGGCTGGCCCGGCGGCCAGGTACTCTTCGAGCCACTCGGTCGCCTCGATGTCCAGGTGGTTCGACGGCTCGTCCAGCAGCATCACATCCGGCTCGGCCAGAAGAAGCTTCGCCAGAAGGAGCCGGTTCTGCTCGCCGCCGCTGAGCGAGGCGACCGGCTGTTGGAAGCTTGCCCGGGCGAACCGCAGGCCGTCCAACACGCGCTCGATCTTGTGATCCAGGTTGTAGGCGTCGTGCTGGTGCAGCTCTTGCTGCAAATGATCGAATCGGGCGGCCAGCCGGGCGTGTTCGGTCGGGTCAGTCGCCCGGCTCAGGGCCTCGGCCACCGCTTGAGCCTCGTGTCCCAGGGCGATCAGTTCGTCCAGCGCGCTTCGGGCCTCCTGCCAGAGCGTCCGGTCGGGGGCGAAGTCGGGCTGCTGCTCGAGATAACCGATCCGGGTCGTCGGATGGATCTCGACTCGACCTGAATCCGCTTCCTCTCGCCCGGCCAGGATCCGCAAGAGCGTCGTCTTTCCGCATCCGTTGGGCCCAACCAATCCAACCCGATCCCCAGGCCGTAACTCGAACGCCACCCCGTCCAAGACCGGCTCCGGCCCGAAGTGTTTCGTGAGTTGGGTGACGGAGAGGTGGATCATATTTGTTTAAGATCGAATCACACCGGAAATTCAACGGGTGGGTGGCACTGGCGTCTCGCCAGCTACGGTGGCCAAAACACTGGCGAGACACCAGTGCCACCAGGCGAATTACATCGGCACCCAGTTTTGTTCATGAAGCATTGACAACGAGCCGGCCACGAAGGACTCGCGACCGGCTCGGCGGGATATCGTCCAAGAATCCAGCGTAGCACGTCAATAGGGTTTGTAAAGGCCGGGCACGGGCACGGCGTGTTCGTAGCTGCCGTCGCGGGGGAGAACGGGTGGGTCGGCGTCCCAGGCGAGCTTCTTAGGCATTTCGTCCGGCCCGTTTGCCACCGCCTCATCCCATTTGACCGTCTTGCCCGAGTAGCTGGCCATCCGCCCGAGCACGGCCGTCATGCTGCTGGTCGCGCCGTAGTGCCCTTCGTTGTAAGGCGTGCCGTTGCGGATTGCGGCGATCAGGTCGAGGTGTTCCTGGTCGTAGCTCCGGCGGTACTTGCCGCGGAACCGCCACTTGCTCGCCGCGGCGATCCGGCCGGAGCAATCGGCATGGCCCAGCGCGCCGTGGGCGTATTCCTTGACCGGATTGTCGCAGCCGGGGATGTGGCGGCACTGGCTGAACATCTTCGTGCCGTCAGCGTAGGTGAACTCGATCGAGTGGTGGTCAAAGATATGGCCCACGTCAGGCCCTTTGCGGACTTCACGCCCGCCGGTTCCTGCCGCTTCGACCGGATGGGCGTCCTGAATCCAGTTGGCCACGTCCATGTTGTGGATGTGCTGTTCGCAGATATGGTCGCCGCAGAGCCAAACGAAGTAGTACCAGTTGACCATTTGGTATTCCATTTCGGTCAGCTCGCGTTTCCACCGCTTGGCCAGGGCTTCGCGCGAATGGTGCCAGACGCCGGCGCTGTCCCAGTAGACGCGGTAGAACTGGATGGGCCCGATCGCGCCGTCCTTGATCCGTTTGACTGTCTCGATATACGGCGCCTCGTGCCGTCGTTGCAGGCCAACGCCCACCTTGAGGCCCTTCTCGTCGGCCAGCTTGTTCGATTCCAGCAACTGGCGGTAGCCGGGCGCGTCGACGCAACAGGGTTTCTCCATGAAGATGTGTTTGCCCGCCGCAACGGCCGCGCGATAGTGCTCGGGCCGGAAGCCGGGTGGCGTGGCTAGGATGACCATGTCGACGCCGGCGTCGATCGCCTTGCGATAGGCATCGAAGCCCCAGAAGATCCGGTCCTCGGGCACATCGACCTTGTCACGGATCGCATTGTTCTTCTTCGCCCGTTCGAGCCCCTTTCGGGCGTTCTGTTCGAATGCGTCAGCCACGGCGACCAGCTTGACCCCGTCGTTGTGACGAAGACAGTCGACCACGGCCCCGTTGCCCCGGTTGCCACACCCGATCTGGGCGACGCGCAACAAGTCGCTCCCGCCGGCGCGGGCACTATGAGCAATGCTCGGCGAAAGCGCCGCCGCACCTCCTGCCAGAGCCAGAGACGACCGCTTCAAGAAATCACGCCGCGAGGGGGAGCTGGGCTTGGACATTGGAGTAGTCTCCTTGTTAAACCCTATATGATTGGAAGTCATTCGGGTGAGATAATGGTCGGGCCTCCCGCTGCGAGGGGCTATTGCTTCTCGCCCTTGGTCTCCAGGAACTCCCTGATCGCCTCGTAGTCGGGTTCGTAGAGCTTGCACTCGTCGGGCGTCGGCTGGCGCAATGGACGCACAACGCGGAAGCCCACGAAATCGGCGTCCGTGTGGTACCAGATGCTCTGCGGGATCTGCGGGTCTTGCGACTTCCATTCCTCCTCCGAACCACGCCGGGCCGCGCTGCGCAGGGCCTCGGCTTCGTCGTCCCACGAACCACCGCGGACGCAACGCGGGTAGAGTTCGGTTGGAACGGCCAGTGGGTTCTTGAGCGTCTTGCCGACCGATTTGACATAGAAGTCGGGCACGTACTGGTCCAGGACCCATTCGGCCACATTGCCGTGCATGTCGTGCAGGCCCCACGGATTGGGCTTCTTCTTGCCGACCTTTTGGTACTGCTCTTCGCTGTTGTCGAAGTACCAGGCATAGTCGCCCAGCTTCTTCGGATCATCGCCGAACGAGTAGGCCGTCTTGGTGCCGGCACGGCAAGCGTATTCCCACTCGGCCTCGGTCGGCAGCCGATAAAACCGGCCCGTCTTCGCACTGAGCCATTTGCAGTAGGTCTTGGCGGCCAACTGGGTCATGCAGATCGCCGGGTATTTGTCATGGCCCATTCCGAAGGTCATATCAGAATAGGCCGGGCTGGGGTGGGTGATCGCGTCGGCCTTCTCGTCGTAGACGTCGCCCTTGATTTTCTTGATCTCACGACGCTGCTTGTCCAGCTTCGTCGCCCAAAGGTCGTATTCGTCCCACGTCACCTCGCACTTGCCCATCCAGAACGGCTCGACGGCGACCTCGTGCTGAGGCCCTTCGTCCTCATTGCGTTTCTTTTCCTTCTCGGGACTGCCCATGACGAATGTCCCGCCGGGAATGGGAACCATGTCGAACGAGACATCGGTGCCGGGGATCTTCTCGGTGTAGGCTTTCATTTCGGCCTGGCTCGTCGCGTTGGCCGTGGCCGGTTCTGGCCGTGGTTTGAGCATCCAGCCGGTCGTGGGCGTCCGGGTCGGGTCGCCAGGCTTGGTCCCGGGCAGCGGCTTGGTCGCTTCGACCTTCGTCGCGGCGGCGTCCGACGGGGGGTTTTCAGCCGTCGAGGGCGAGCAGGCCGCCCAAACGATCACGGCCGCCAGGGCCAACATGAAAATCGACGCTTGCACCGGATACCGTTTGCCTTGTACGCTAGACATAAGTGGGGCCTTCCTTCTGCTCGGGTGTTTTTTCGATCCATTACTATCGTGTTGGAAATGATTCGTTTCGACTCCAGAACGCGCTTTTGCCGTCCGGGCTCGACCGGACGTGAGGTGTCTCGTCCAGCGGGAACGGACGGGTTGTCTTTTCTGAAAATGCTCCGGGGGCGAACTCGGCCCGCTCCGTGGAGGTGGAGCATCGTCTGGGCAGTCGCCGTGGTTTGGGTGGTGGGAACCGGGTTGGCGGGAACGGGCGCCGCGCTGGCCGAAGCGGACGGCCCGGCGTTGCACCGGTACCAACGCACTCGGGTGGAGATGGCGGTCCCCGTCCGGATTGTATTTTACGCTTCCGACACGGCCACCGCAAACCGAGCTGCCCAAGAGGCATTCGATGAATTCGCCCGCCTCAATAAGATCCTGAGCGACTTTGACCCCCAAAGTGAGCTACGTCGACTTTGCGAGACGTCTGGGAAGTGGGTCCCGGTAAGCCGGGATCTCTGGGCAAACCTCTCTCCTGCCCAGAAATTGGCCCAGCGGACGGACGGGGCGTTCGACGTGACAATCGGACCGGTGGTCCGTCTTTGGCGTCGGGCACGCCGCCGAGGTGAACTGCCCGATCCGGATCGATTGGCCGAAGCCCGAGCGCTGGTTGGCTACAAGCTCCTGGAGCTGGATCCCAAGACTCGGTCAGCCCGACTGGCCAAGCCGGGCATGAGACTTGACTTGGGAGGAATCGCCAAGGGCTACGCGATCGACGCGGCGGTGCGGCTCCTGGCCAAGCGCGGCATCGATCGGGCCCTGGTCGACGCGGGCGGGGACATCGCCATGGGGGCTCCCCCGCCGGGCAAACCGGGCTGGCGGATCGGCATCGGGCCCTTGAAGACCGACGCGCCGCCCAGCCGGTTCCTGACCTTGGCCAACATCGCCGTGGCCAGCTCAGGCGACAAATGGCAGTTCGTCGAAATCGACGGACGCCGTTATTCCCATCTGATCGATCCCCGCACGGGCGTCGGTCTGACCGACCACAGCAGCGTGACCGTCATCGCCCCCGATGCGCTGACCGCCGACAGCCTCGCCTCGGCCGTCAGTGTCCTCGGTCCCGCCGCTGGCGTAAAACTGATCGACCAGACCCCCGGCACAGCCGCTCTGATCCTCCGCGCCCCCTCCGGCAAGCTCGAAACGACCGAATCAGCCCGCTGGAAACGCCTGGCCGGCGAGACGCCCCCACCGGCTCCGCCCGACGCTGAACCCACTTATGACTGAGATCCAGTCGCCGTCTCGTTGACGGTCATCTGTTCTTCTATAGAAATGGTGAGCTGCATCCAATCGCGATACGGCGTGAACCTCGCTTCCCCATTCTTTCTTCGTGTCTACCGCACCAGATCGGCAAAGCTCTTCCGCAAGCTCGCTTCACACTCTGAAAATGGCCGGCATTCACGCCATTGTTCGTTTTTATGTTCGTGGGCAAGGCGGATGAACTCTTCGGTGGCAGCCTTGGGATCCTTGGGGCCGAGGAATTCTTTTCCCTCTTTCTTCGCCTGCTGCCGAAGTGTTGCGTAGCGACGCAGCCAGACGTGGTCCAGCGGTAGGCGTTCACGCCGGACGCGCCGAGCCAGGACCGGATTGTCGGCCACGGCGGCCTCGGCTTTCTGGAAGTGTCGGGTCGCGCGGTTCAGATCATCCAGCGTCAAGTACTTTGACGTGTCGACCATGAAACAACGCAGGTAGACGCCCGAGCGCTGATCCGCGTCGTTGATCTCGTCCAGATAAGCCATCAGATGCGGCGAGGCCGGGCCGTAGTATCCATTGAGGAACTCGCGGATCAGGGCCTTATCGTCCCGATCGGGATTCCACATCAAGTGGGCCAAGAGCCACGCCCGAAGCCGCACGAAATCGCCGATCGTGGTGCCCGCGTCCCCCTGCTCGAACAGGGCAATCACGTTATGGTTGACGAAGTAGCGGAGATTTGGGGCCAACACTCGGAGGTTCGGGTGCGGGGCAATATAGTTCCAGAAGTTCGTCACGTAGTTCCAGACGTACAATCGCGGGGCGATCTGGCTCCAGCCCTCGATGTCACGGCGGAAGGGCTCGTTCTGCGGGCTGCTGGCGATCGGCTGGACGAACGAACACTCGATCGAACAGAGCCGGATCACGACGTTCTTGCGAGGTCGGACCTTGTTCGGCGGCTTGCGGGTGTACTGATAGGCGAGCGTCTCGACCAGAACGTCGGGGAACTCCTTTTCGATCTCTTCGGCCACCGCGTTGACGAACTGCAACAGCGGCCCCGAAGGCGAGCCCTCTTCCTTCTCGACCGCCAGGCACTTGGCGCATTGGCACCGGCCGCGCCAGTCGTTCTGGCTGATCGAGATGACACCTGCGCCTGGTTCGGCGCGAAGTCGGGCCAGAGCAGCGCGGGTCAACTCGCGGCGCATCTCGTCGTTGGTCAGGCAGAGCTGCGCGTTCTCGTGACGCCGCTTCCCGTTGATCTCACTAAACCACTCGGGGTGCGCCTCGAAGTGTTTTGAGGGCGGGACGAGGGAATAGAACGTGTGGACGAACCCGGCGAACCGTTCGTGGCCACCGTAGGCTTCCGGAATGCGGTCGAAATTCCCGTTGAGCTTGCATCGGGCCGCAAAGACGCCCTCGTGTGCGTCACGGTAATGGGCCTCGCGGATCTGAAGCTTCGGAGCGTAGGCCACGTCGAGCCAGGGAATCTCGAGCTTCCGACGCTTCGGCATGGTGCTCTCGGTCGACGTCCACCAGCGACAACCGACCGTATCTTCCAGGAACGTGTAGACCGCGTACAGCGTCCCCCGCTTACCCTGGCCCAACAGAACGAGGTCGTCGCCGACCGTCTTGATCACAATCCCCTCGTGACCCAATTTGGCCGGATCGACACCGGGTACGAGCTGTCGGACAAGTCCGCTGGGTCCCACGCAGATTCGTTTCTTGCCGGCTGGCACCTTGTCTTCCGGCACGATCGGGAACGTCACCCCGGTGACTTTAGCCAAGTGGTTCTGAAGCTCCTTGACCGCCGTGGCCTCCGACGCCGTCGGGCTGGCAGGCTGCACGAGCACATAGTCGGTCGTTCCCCGATCGGCCAACACCAGACCGTCCCCGGCCGCGGCCGACGTAGAAATTATTAGGGTTGCCACCACCGCTACCGCACTCAGCGTGCGTTGACGACGGTTCTTGGCCAATCGAGAGAAAGCAGGATATTTCATGGCGGGTTCCTCGAAAAAGTGGGCGGGATAGAGGAAGGAAGGCGTGGGGGGAGAGTCCTGGCTCAGTCTATCCGGGCGAGCGGGCTGGAGCAACGGTACGGTGGGTACTCGCCCGGGCAAAAGCGTTGACTCCAGGTCGGGTAGATCGATACAATGCGAGTGTCGATCTAGGGTGAGGATGATCCGCTGTCCACCATCCATCGGAAGGGGACCGCCATGTTCCGACTATCTTTTGTCGTGGGGGGAACGTTTCTAGGCGTCGTGCTTCTGGCGGCCAGCCACGCGACGGCCCAACAGGCGGGGACGGGCGTGCCTCAAAAAGGCGCGTCGAACAGCTTCTCCGAACGGTTCGGCTCGAACTGGGGCGCGCGAGGGCGAGGGTGGAGCTTTTCGTTCGGCGGCGGTGGTGGAGGCATGCCCACATTCGGGGGCTACCAACCCGGGGCCGGCGCCACCGGCGGCTTTCAGTCCATTCATCCGGGCCGGGGTAGTTTTTCCTTCGGGTTTGAGGCGTCTCAAGGCAACCAACGCACCGCCACGAGCACGACCCCGATGCTCACCACCATGAACGGATATCCCGGCTCGCTCTTCTATGGTTCTATCCGCCCGTTCGTCATGGGCGTCATTCCGGTCGTGGGTGGATACGGCGGCTATCCTGCGTACGGCTATCCATATCCATACTACGGATATGCGCCTTACGGCACTGGGTTGACGTTGCCGGCCACCCAGCCCGGCACGGAGGTCAATGAGACAAGCCCCGCCGCCCGGGCGCTTCGCCAATGGCAGACCAGCGGCCGGTTGGGCGATCCGGCCTCGATGCCACGGTCGGCTCCCTCCACGGTCGCGCAAACCAAGCCAGAGCAGGATGCGCCTGAGGAACCTGCCGCCAGGGCAATGGATCGTCCAGAACCTCGCACGACCAAGCGACCGGCCAACGAACGCAGTTCGGCCGAGCGCTCGGCACCGAGTGTCGCCCGCGCGCGTGAACTCCATGCCACGGAACAGGTCGCCCAACAACGCGAGCTCGAGGACCTCTTCCGCCAGGGGCAGGAGGCCGAGGCGGCCGGCGATCGGATCCTCGCCCGGGCGTTCTACCGCAAGACGGTCCAGCGCGCCGAAGGCTCCTTGAAGCAACAAGCCCGACAGCGGCTCCTGGCCCTCCAGCCGACCAGCGCTGGCAAAACTAAGCCGAAACGCTGACCGGCCATGGGGTGCCACTGCTGGCTTGTCCAGCAGTGCTTGCCTAGAACACCTGAGAAGTACACTGCTGGACAAGCCAGCAGTGGCACCCTCATTCGATGGAATCACCATTGAAGTCGGCCGTCGGGCTTCTTCTCGCCCCATGGCCAGGGCCTGGTCGGTCTGATAGACTGGTCGGGGAAGGAAGGAGCGGTCCTTTCTCTTTTCGCGAGCCCGCTGGCCAAGAGGATTCCTCGATGAAAGTCGCACACTACACTCAGATCGAATCGGCCCCGGTCGACATGGAAGGCTCGGTCGGATGTCAGATCCGCTGCCTGATCGGTCAGGCCGACGGGGCGCCCCATTTCACCATGCGGCAGTTCGACGTCGCGCCCGGCGGACACACGCCCAAGCACACGCATCCGTTCGAACACGAAGTCTATATTCTGGAAGGCCAGGGCGTGGTCCTGGAAGGCAACACCGAACATCCCCTATCGCCGGGCACGGCCGTCTACGTCCCGTCGGGCCAACTTCACCAGTTTCGCAACACGGGCGCCGGCACGCTGAAGTTCCTTTGCCTCATCCCACACCCCCTGGGCGACATGAGCGGCCCCTGCACGGCGGCCTGTGCGTGCGACTGACGAGATAACGAAGAAGGAAAAGGAAGGGGCCACAGATGAACACAGATAAACACGGATAATTATCGAGCTGGGTGCCATGGGCGGCTTGTCCGCCCTTGTGGTTGCGGGCAAGGGCGGACAAGCCGCCCATGGCACCCGAGTAATCATTGAAAATACAGTGGTAAGAAAATAGAGCCGACGAACGCGACATGAAGGCTGCCCTTCTATCGCTCAGCCTCCCTCTTTCATCTGTGTTCATCTGTGGCCCCTTCCCTCCAATTTCCAGCTCGACTTTTCATCACTTTAGTAATCGTTGCTTTCTGGAGTGAATCATGGCGACGACTCCTGCCGAACAGGCGGCGCGGTTGCGCGAGGAGATCCGGCATCACGACCGGAAGTATTACGTCGAGGCGGCGCCGGAGATCACCGATCTCGAATACGACCGGCTGCTGACGAAGCTCCGCGACCTGGAGGCGGCCCATCCGGAACTCATCACGCCCGACAGCCCGACGCGGCGGATCGGCGATCAGCCGGTCGAGGGCCTCGAGCAGGTCGACCATCGCGTGCCGATGCTCTCGATCGACAACACGTACGATCTGGCCGAGCTGCGTCAGTACGCCGCCCGAACGGTCAAGCTCTTGCCCGACGAACCGATCCAATGGGTCGTCGAACTGAAGATCGACGGCGTGGCCGTGTCGCTGCTTTACGAGGACGGGCTGCTGGTCCGAGGGCTCACCCGGGGCAACGGCCGGACGGGCGACGACATCACGCACAACGTCCGGACCGTCTGCGACGTGCCGTTGCGGCTCTTGGGCGACTCGGTCCCGCCCGTGCTCGAAGTGCGGGGCGAGATCTACATGACCAACTCCGACCTGGTCGCGCTGAATGAACTGCAGCGTCGCAAGGACCTGGCCCCGTATGCCAACACGCGAAACGTCACGGCCGGCAGCATCCGGCTGTTGGACCCACGGATCTGCAGCGAGCGGCGGCTGCGGCTGTTCTGCCACGGAGTCGGTTACGTCGAAGGCCTGCGGTCAACCACGCACATGGAGTTCCTCGACGAGCTGCGAGGCTACGGCCTGCCCGCCACGCCCAAGGTCGAGTGTTTTGATTCGTTTGAGAAAGCGGTCGAACATTGCGAGGCGCTCATCGAGGGCCTGCACGAGCTGGATTTCGAGATCGACGGGCTGGTTCTGAAGGTGAACCGCTTCGACCAACGCGAGAAGCTCGGCAGCACGTCAAAAAGCCCTCGGTGGCTGATCGCCTACAAGTTCGAGAAGTACGAAGCGACCACGCGGCTGCGCGAGATTCGCGTTCAGGTCGGCAAGACGGGCGCGATCACGCCGGTGGCCGAACTCGAACCGGTCGAACTGGCTGGCACCACGGTCAGCCGCGCCAGCCTGCACAACGCCGACGAGATCGAGCGAAAGGACGTTCGGCCGGGCGATACGGTGGTCGTCGAGAAGGCCGGCAAGATCATCCCGCACATCGTCCGCGTCGAAAAGCATCAGCGCGAGGGCGACCCGCCCGCGTTCCGGTTCCCGACCACGTGCCCCGAGTGCGAGACCCGGCTGATCCGCGACGAAGGGGGCGTCTACATCCGCTGCCCAAACCTGGATTGCCCGGCCCAGCTTCGCGAGCGGCTTCGCTACTTCGCCGGCCGCAACGCGATGGACATCGAGGGCCTGGGCGACAAGCTGGTCGAGCAACTCGTCGCCGCCGGATTGGTCCGGGGCTACGGCGATTTGTACCGGCTCACGGTCGACCAGGTCGCCGGGCTGGAGCGGATGGGCAAAAAGTCGGCCGAAAATCTTCTCTCCGGCGTTGAAGCCAGCAAGAAGCGAGGCCTGGCCCGGGTGCTGGCCGCCCTGTCGATCCGCCACGTCGGCACCCGCGTAGCGGCCGTCCTGGCCGAGCATTTCGGCTCGATCGACGCCCTGCTGGCCGCCGACGTGGACCAACTCGGCGAAGTGAACGAGATCGGCCCGATCATCGCCCAGAGCGTTTACGACTTTTTGCATAGCTCCTTTGGCAAGGAAACGCTGGGCGACCTTCGGGCGTTGGGCGTCGAGATGGAATCGACGGCCCTGGCGGCCGAATCGACCCCCCAGATCTTCGCCGGCAAGACGTTCGTCGTCACCGGCACGCTGTCGCGTTACAGCCGCGACGAGATCGAATCACTAATCACCCAACACGGCGGCCGGGCCGCCTCAAGCGTCTCGAAGAAGACCGACTACGTCGTCGCCGGCGAAAAGGCGGGCAGCAAGTTGACCAAAGCCCAACAGCTCGGCGTGACGGTGCTCAATGAAGAACAATTCGAGGCGATGCTGGTGGAGGATTGAGCGTCGAAGAAGGGCTCACGCAAAGGCGCGAAGGCGCAAAGAGAGAGCGATTGCCGAGTGGCGCTGGTTCAGCCATTCCCGTAGACGCGGCGTCTCGCCGCGTTTTTTATAGCGCGACGTTCTTGGCATTTTCCCATAAAGCGGCGAGACGCCGCTTCTACGATACGCAGCATGACGCCTAGCGGAATCACCCCGATCCCTTACCCTCCCCCTTTGCGCCTTCGCGCCTTTGCATGAGGATAACAATCCGGTCAACCGCGGTAATGCCTCGCTTTGCGAGAGATCACTTGGACGACTCGGCCTCCCGCCGCTTCACGCCCAACTCGGCCAGGCGTCGGGCGACGTCGGCGGCGTGCGTGGCCGTGTTGACTTTTTTGTCGATGGCCAGGATCTTGCCGTCGATGCCGATGTAGAACGTCCAGCGGTGAGGCACGGGGCGCAAGACGCCGGTCACGCCGTAGGCCCGGGCGACGTCACCCTCCGGATCTGAGAGGATGGGATAGTCCAGTCCGAGCGATTCGGCGAACTTCGCGTTCTTCTCCGGCGTGTCGCGACTGGCCGTGAAGTAGGCCACGTCGAACGCACGAAGGTCGTCGCCTCCGGCACGGAACGACTTGCACTCGGCCGTGCAGCCGGGCGTAAACGCTTTGGGAAACCAGGCCAGGACGACCGCCTGCTTGCCCACCAGATCGGACAGGCGATAGGTCTTCCCGTCGCTGCCTTTCAGGGTGAAATCCGGAGCTTTGTCTCCCGGTTTGAGTTCAGCCGCCGACGTCCAACTCATCCCAACGGCCAATAATCCCAGGGCCGTGCTAGCCGACGTTATCAGCAAAGTAACACGTTCCATTTTTTACCTCCTTCGCTTGTAGACGCGGCGTCCTCGCCGCGTTTTTTGTAGCGACGTTTTTGGTATCTTTCCCAAAAAGCGGCGAGACGCCGCTTCTACGTGGGGCGAGACACCGCTTTTTACGTCACGTGGTATTCTACGCCGGGGGAGAACGGTCCTCGGCGAAAGCCCTGTTGCCACGAGAATTCGCTGCCTGGACAGTCGCGCCAGACGTCGTGCGATCATGCGACGACCACATCGGTGCCGTCCGTGGCCTGGCAGACGTAAATCGTGGCTTCGTGCGGCGTCTGGGCGGCGTATTGGGCCGTGACGTCACGGGCGAAGTGGTCGGCCCGGGCCGCGTCGATCAGGGCGACGGCGCAACCGCCGAAGCCGGCGCCGGTCATTCGCGCGCCGTGACAAGCCGGGTGGGCCTGGGCGGACGTGACGATCGCGTCCAGGGCGTCGCTGGAGACCTCGAAGTCGTCGCGCAGACTCACGTGGCTCGCGCCGAGCAACGGACCGACCGTGTCCAGGTCGCCACGCCCAAGGGCTTCGACCGTCCGCAGCACGCGGTCGTTCTCGGTAATCACATGCGTCGCGCGACGCCGGGTTGTTTCGTCCAAGCCCGAGGCAAGACGATGGAAATGGTCCAACTCGACGTCCCGTAGGCTGGGCACCTTAAAAAATGCGGCGGCCGCTTCGCACTGGGCCCGGCGTTCGTTGTAGGCTGAATCGACCAGCCCTCGGCGCGTGCCCGTGTCCAACACGGCGACGGCCGTCCCGGGCGGAAGGGGCACGGGCGTCACGGCCAGCGAGCGGCAGTCGATCAGCACGGCGTGCCCTGCCTGGCCGGCGGCTGAGGCCAGTTGGTCCATGATGCCGCACTGCATGCCGACCCAGCCGTTTTCGGCCCGTTGGGCCAGCCGCGCCATGGCGATCGGGTCCCAGTCCATCGAGCCCACGGCGGCGAACGCCCGGGCGGTGGCCATCTCGAGCGCGGCCGAGGAGGACAGCCCGGCCGCGGCCGGCACGTCGCCCAACAAGACGCCTTCCCACCCGTCGAGCCGGAAGCCCGCCTCGCGCAGGCTCCAGGCGGTGCCCTTGACGTATTCGAGCCATTGGACCTGGCCCTTGGTCAGCGTGTCCAGGTCGAAGAAGGCGTGGTCGTCGAAATCGATCGAATGGACCACCACTTGGCGATCGTCTCGCGGCCGCAGGGCGATCCAGACGGCCCGATCGATGGCCAAGGGCAGGACGAATCCGTCGTTGTAGTCGGTGTGCTCGCCGATCAGATTCACCCGGCCCGGGGCCCGCACGATCCATCGCGGTGGCCCGTCAAAACGTCGGGTGAACTCCTGGGCAACACGTTGGGCGTCCAGCGGCATGCGTTTTTTCCTCCGAGTATATAAATGATGGCCGTCACGATCCCCGCGGCGCGGTCCGTGTATTTTTGCGGCATTGGTTTAAAAAGGCGTCCATCCGTTTGACGACGTCGGGGTGCTCGCGGTAGACGTTTTTCCGTTGGCGGGGGTCGGCTTTCAGGTCATAGAGTTGGGCCGGCGGGGCGTCGGGCTTGATCCGGCCGTTGGCGATGTCGCTGTTCGTCTGGCCGGTGAAGAGCATGGCCGCGGGCCCGCCGAAAATGTGGCTGCCCGGCTTGCCGCCCGTCCAACCGCGATTGCCCTGGGCGTCGAGGTAAAGCCAGCGTCCCCGGCGCAGGGCCAGGCTGGGCGGTTCGGACGGGCATTGGATCAGGTGGTCGCGGATTTGATTCTTCGGCGAACCGGTCAACGCCGGCAGGATGTTGTAGCTGTCGGGTCCTTCGTCCTTCTCGAGTTTGCGCCCGACGATCTCGGCGGCCGTGGCCAGGACGTCAATGTTGCTGACGAGCTGGTCGGAGACGGTGCCCGGCGGAACCTTGCCCGGCCACCGCGCGATGAACGGCACGCGGTGTCCTCCTTCCCAAGCGTCGAACTTGAACCCGAGCAGCTTGCCGTTGAGCCGGTGGCCCGCCGTCCAGGCATCTTGCCCACCCTGGTTGAGCATGCCGCCGTTGTCGCTGGTGAAGAGGACCAGCGTGTTGTCGGCCACGCCTTTTTTATCCAGGGCGTCGAGGACCTGGCCGACGATCCAGTCCAGTTCGTGGATGAAGTCGCCGTACCGGCCGCATTGGCTCGTGCCCTGGAACTGCTTGGCCGGCGTAAAGGGTGTGTGGATGTTCGTCGTCGCCAGGTAGAGAAAGAAAGGCTTGTCATCCTGCTTCTCGATCCACTGGACGGCCTTTTCGGTCAGCGTCAGGCCGATCTTCTCGTCGTCGTACAACTTGTGCGCTTTCTCGGCCCCGCCGATCCAGTCGTAGCCGAACTTCTCGGGATAGACCTTCGCCGTCGATTTCTTTTTGTAAACCAACGGATCGTTCGGATCGTGGCCGACGACGTGGTGGTTCTCAACATAGACGAACGGCGGGTGGCTGCTGACCACGGGCACGCCGAAGTAATAGTCAAAGCCCAATTCAAGCGGACCAGGTTTAAGTGGTTTGTTCCAATCGATCGGGCTGTCCGTGCCGAAGCCCAGGTGCCACTTGCCGATGCAGGCGGTCGTGTAGCCCGCGTCTTGCAGAAGCCGGGCGACCGTCAAACGTTGTGTGTCAATAATCAGGGGTGTCTTCATGAAGATGGGCCCCCAGACGCCCTTCTTGCCGCGCCGGAACGGATACTGCCCGGTGAGCAGGGCGTAGCGCGAGGGCGTGCAGACGGCCGAGGCGGCGTGGGCGTCGGTGAACCGGCGTCCCTGGCTGGCGAGCCGATCGATGTTGGGCGTTTGGACCTTCGTCGCGCCGTAGCAACCCACGTCGCCGTAGCCCAGGTCGTCGGCGAAGATCAGAACGATGTTGGGCCGCTGGGGTGATTCGCTCCGATCGGCGTTACAGACGGTCGGGCCGAATAGGGCAAGGATTGCTCCAATCGCCCGCAGAACATGCATGGGGGGCATGATGCGGTACGTCTTTGCGAGACTCTTCACGGGTTGACTCTTCATGGATTACTCCAGGTGTGTCAATCTTGCGGGTGCCAAAGAATGGACACGCCCATCCTGCCCTTTCCGCCCGGACAGGTCAAGCGGGGGCATGACGCGCGAATCCCAGGAAGTCCACGGAAGAAGAGCAGAGCCGGCCCGCGGTAGAAGAAGAAAAAAGAGAGTGGGGGGCGGTCGGAACGAGACCATTGGGGCAGTTACTAGTCGCCGTGCCCCGGCCGCCCCCCGACGAATCGGTGACTCCCTGGCCGCGCCCCCTTCTCCGGTCGAAGCGAGAACTCGGCTCGCGGCCGCAATCCGATCGTCCTGTTGGGGAAGAGGTGGCCGGGGCCTCTCTGAAAGAAGCTTCTAGCCCGGTGCGACCCCGGCCACCCACGCATCCTTTGCGGGACGCACTCCTGCTCCGGCTGCCAGTCCTTGGAGTATCGAAGCGCGTCCCGCCCTCCTCCTGCTACTGATCCATCAGATCCAGCAGAGCATCCAACGAGAGACAACGTTGGGCAGCTTGGCCCAAGTCGTCCAAAGTGCGGCGCTGTCCGACGGCGTTCCAGGGGCTGATTCCTTCCAGCTCGGGCATCACCTCGATCAGTTGGTCGACCAGCATCTGCGCCATCCGCCGGATGGGCGGCTGCTGTGCCCGTTCCAGGATCGCCGCCGCCGTCTTCATCAATCGGACCATCTGGGCCCGTTTGAGAACCGGCGCCGAAAGTGCATCTTCCGTGTCGGCCAGCAGTTCGCTGGCCGGCACGCCCAAGGCCGCCTCCCAATCATAGAGTCGGCTTAGCGCCATGTCGGCCGTCTGTTCTTCCTGCTGCCGGACGCTCCTCACATCGGTTCCCAGCCGCCTGGCCACCGCGCGGCGCGAGAGTCCTTCGCGCCTGCGGACCAAGGCAAGCTGGTGCAGCGGACGCCGTCCGTTTCCGTTGGCCGGTTGAGGGCCAACGTGATACGGGACGGACGTCTCAGGTAGATGGTAGTCGGTCATGCTCATGACAACTCCCCTTCTCGTTAACAGCTCCGTGCCAGGCGTCTTCAACGATTACAGCACCGAACAACGAGTCCCTCGCGGGGCGCCGCGGAACTTGGCTTCAAGAGCGTCGTGCACCCGCGTTAGCGGTTGCCTCGACCCGTGCGGCGTTGGAAAGAATCAGCGAACACCGAAATCTTGTTGATTCTTCCCGTCCGCGATCTTGCGAGGCGGACGCTATAGCGGAAAGCCAAGCGCTACTGGCTCCCTTTGAGTTCGACACCTCTTGCCCGGGTGCCGAAGGTTCCGCACGAACCAACCCGTCGGCGAAAGCCGCAATTCGAAGACAACTGATAGATGAGACTGTTCCCTTGCCTTCGCGGTCCATTATACGGCACGGCCAATCGCGGGACAAGAGGGTCCTGGGGCTGTCTGGCGGGCCTGATTGGGCCCAGTTTCCGTAAGTTTCGGCCCAGGCGCCGCCGTGGCTTCACTCGTCCGCCTGATTCTCACGAGTTATGGACCGTGCCACGGTTGCCCAAACACCCTTGGAGGTCGGGAAATAGGGCCAAAACGTTCCGAGGAAACAGGCCCTTCGATCGAACCGAACAATTCGACCGCTCACGGCCTGTTTGCCGTGGGAAATAGTCCCATCGGCCAAAGTGTCCCATAAAAAATCTGCCGAGAAAACAAAAGAAAGGTGGATGACCTAATAAGGTTTCTTTGGCCACCATCGAAACCACAGCTAGCCTGCGGAAAAGGTGCCAGGCACCTTTTGCCGGAACGGCCCTTCGGGTGCTTCGCACAAAAGGTACCTGGCACCTTTTCCGCTCGAAACAACGGCTATGCTTTAGTCATCGCTTCGACCAGGATCTGGCTCGTGCTGGGACGCATGATCCGCGGGTCGACTTGCTTGCCTTCCATGAGCGTAGCGCGAACCTGCTTGCCGGAGATGAACACCGGCTTCTCGTCTGGATGATTCTCCATCAGGTCAACGCGGCCCATCGATTCGTAGTAGGCCGCGAAACCGACGTTCAGCGGCTGGATCTTCAAGTCGCCGTTCAAATGGCGGAAGACTTCCTGGGCGTCGAAATCACCCCAGATGGGCGTGCCGTCGTGATACGGGGCGTCGGCGTGCTTGCGGCCGATGATGATGTCGGTGAACCCGAAGTTCTGGCGATAGATGGCGTGCATCACCGCCTCGGACGGGCCGCCGTAGAACATCTTGATGTCCAGGCCCAGTAGGATCACCCGGTCGGGCACCTCCTCGCCGCGCGTGCTCCAGAGCGCCGTGTCGCTGTCGCCCGAGCCGAGCGCGCGATCCTGGATCAGCGTCTCGTAAGTGTGCATCCGGACGTCGGCGTGGACGTCGTCTCCTTTGGTCTCGCCGATCAGCGGGTTTAGACATGCCCCGGCGTTGTGCCCCTGGCGCAGGAGCGTCTCGAGGCCGTAGACCAGCGCATATTCGTGTGCCCGGTGTAACGGGTTGCGCGTCTGAAAA
>JAFGFF010000080.1 GCA_016931075.1 Pirellulales bacterium
ACTAGGGTGTTACTTGATTGAAATGATCACACAATAACCCATCACTCCGCATTAAAAATCCATGGCCTCTTCCGACGACCCTTCTGCTCCTCGTCCGCAACCGCCGGTCGGCATCGACTTGGGCACGACCTATTCGGTGGTGGCCTATTTGGATCCGTCGGGCCGCCCGACGACGTTGCCCAATCTGGCGGGCGATCTGCTCACGCCCAGCGCCATGGCGTTCGAGGACGAGACGGTCATCGTCGGCAAGGAAGCGGTCAAGGGCTCGACCGTCACGCCCGAGGCGTTCGCCGAGGGATTCAAACGCGACATGGGCCGGCTGACGTGCCATCGGCCGGTCAACGGCCAGGAGGTCCCGCCCGAGGTGCTCAGCGCGTTCCTGCTCGAACGGCTTCGAGACGACGCCGAAGAGCGACTGGGGCCAATCTGGCAGGTCGTCATCACCGTGCCGGCCTTCTTCGACGAACGGCGACGCAAGGCCACGCAGGACGCCGGGCGGTTGGCCGGGCTCGAAGTGCTCGACATCATCAACGAACCGACGGCCGCCGCCGTGGCGTTCGGCTACAACACTCGCCGCAGCGCGTCGGCCGGCCAGGAACCCGGCCGGCCGCAACGGCTGTTGGTCTACGACCTGGGCGGCGGAACGTTCGATGTGACGATCCTCGAAATCGACGGCGACCGGTTCCGCACCGTGGCGACCGACGGCGACGTGCAGCTCGGTGGGCGGGACTTCGACCAGCGGCTGGTCGACCACCTGGCCGAGAACTTCCTGGCCGAGCACGGCCTCGACCCGCGGAGCGATCCGGCCGACGTGGCCCAACTCCGAATCAATGCTCAAGAAGCCAAACACGCCCTGTCCGAACGCCGCAAAACGACTGTCGTCGTCTCTCACCATGGCATCCGCATGAGACAAGAGGTCACGCGCGAAGGATTCGAGGACCTTGTGCAAGACCTGCTCGGCCGGACCGAATCGACCACGTCACTCGTCCTGCGCGAAGCGGGCCTGGAATGGGACCAGATCGATCGGGTGCTTCTGGTCGGCGGGTCGACCCGCATGCCCATGGTCGTCGAGATGCTCCGCGAGCTGACGGGCCGTCCGCCCGACCGGTCGCAATCGGCCGACGAGGTGGTCGCCCACGGCGCGGCGCTGTACGCCGCCATGCTCATGGCCCGGGATAAGAAACCGGTGCCCCAGGCCGCGACGATCGACCTGATCAACGTCAACTCGCACAGCCTGGGCGTGGTCGGCCTGGACCCGAAGACGGGCGAAAAGATCAACGCCGTGTTGATCCCGAAGAACACGCCGCTGCCGTGCCACAAGACGAAGCGGTTCCAAACGGCCCGGGCCAACCAGCCGAACGTGCAAGTGGCCGTGGTCGAAGGGGAGAGCCCTCGGCCCGAGTACTGCATCGCCCTGGGCCAATGCGTCATCCGCGACCTGCCGCCGGGCTTGCCCAAGGGCACGCCGGTCGAGGTCGAGTTCTCCTACGCGGCCAACGGACGCCTTTCGGTTGCCGCCCGGATCACGTCGGTCCGCCAGTCGGCCGCCGTGCAGATCGAACGAAAGCAATCGGACAAGCTCGACGACCTGGAAGCCTGGCGCTGCAAGCTGCTGGGCATCCCCGAAACCGAATCGGACGACGACTTCGAAGACCTCGTCCCGGAAGACGCCGATCGCGCGACCCTGTTAAAGCGATTGGACGAACTCTACATACGCCTCGGCGCCCGGGCGGTAAAGCTGGACGTGCCGCTCGAGTTGGAAAAAAGCCGCCACGCCGCCGAGACGGCAGCCGAGACGCTCCACCAGGCCGAGCTTCACCAGGCCCGACTGGCCACGGCCCGACGCGAAACGACCGACCCCCGCGAGATCGCCCAACTCGATCCGCAGATCCCCAAGGCCAACCTGGCCGTCCAACACGCCAAGACCAAGTCCCGCTTCGCCCACCTCGTCCTGGGCCGCGACTGCGTCGAAGCCAACTTCACCCCGCTGGAGCTCGAACGCTTTCTGCCCGACATCCGGCAGTTGCGGCGGATGCTGGCGGAGTAGGGCTCAACGCTGTCGGTTCATTGCCGACCCGCTCGGCTCGCAGTATCATGTGTCCGGTGGGCGTTTCGATGATTGAGTAACCGCGCATACTTGGGAGATCGAATGATGAAACGTCACTTGCGAATCGGGCTGGCCGGTGTAGTGAGTCTTTGGGTGCTTCTTTCGGGTGTCAAGGCGTTTTGCGACTCGCCGGCGAAACCGGTCGACCAAAAGACATCAGACCGAAAGACGCTGGACAAGAATCGGATCGAGGCGGCCCAGGGTGTTTATAAGAAGCTCGTCGATGAGCAAAGGATGGGCGAGGCGTCGGCCGAAGAGGTCTATCGCTGGTCGGGGCGTTGGGCCGATGCCGTGGCCGAGGCGCTCGGGGCGACGAAGAAGACACGAGTCGAGGCGGCTGCCGACCATTTGGCGCGGATGGAGGAGTTGCGCCGCGTCGTGCTCTCGCAGCGTACCCGAGGCCCGCATCATTCCGCGACGATTTCCGAGGCGACCCGGTACTACGTCGTCGACGCCCAAATCCGGCTCGACGAGGCGAGGAAGGCGGCAGTCAACGCGATCATGGTGATCATGCCCTACCGGTACGACGGGACCTGGGTGTTCAACGATCCGAAGCGGGGCCTGGTCCACGAGCCGTTCGTCGCCGGCATCCCGCGAATGCTCGACTGGTTCGTTAAAGACGTGCCCAACGCCGAGAAGGGATTCCGGCTGTTGTTTTCGGCCGAGCCGTTCCCCGGCTATCAGAAGAAACTCACCTGGACCCGGCGCGGCCACGGCGGCAACTACTACCGGGTCGACGACCCGCCCATGGAAGGCTGGCTCTGCCCGGCGCTGCTGAAATACTTCCCCGAAGCCCCGCCGGAAATCTACGTCAAGGCCGAGCCGAAGCAGTAAACGCTGTTGCTTCTGAAGATGGCCCGCTGCGAACAATCCGCTCGCAGTTCTGCCTCCGTGTACCTCCACATCCTCCGCGGTGGAATATCAGGCGAGTTCTTTCACCACGGAGGACGCGGAGGTACACGGAGGGAGATTAGGTGTTCACCATCCGTTTCAGGCCGTCTTTGAGGTGGGTGACGTTGAAGTTAATGAGAAGGCCGACTGGCTTGTCGCTGAGTTTCAGGTAGGATAAGAGCTGCGCCTGGTGAATGGGCAGGAGTTTTTCGACCGCCTTGAGTTCGACAATGACCGTATCCTCGACCAGCAGATCGAGGCGATAGCCGGCGTCAATCCTGACATTCTCATAGACGACCGGCAACTCGACCTGTGAGACCGCTTGTAATCCCTGGCGATGCAACTCATAAAGCAGACACGCCTCGTAAGCCGACTCCAACAACCCCGGCCCCAGCACCGAATGCACCTTCATCGCCGCTTCGATAATCCGCCCCGTCAGCTCTTCATGCTGCATCCCTAATGCCCCTTGCTACAAGAAGTACTGTCGTCAACCTCCTCCGTGTACCTCCGCGTCCTTGTATGTTGACTAAATCAAAGACAGAGTGTGTGATAGCAACGATGGTGGGGAAGGCTGCGGAGCGTAGCGGAGCAGGCTTCCCCACCACCGCCGGCGACAGATCGATCGTGTCCTGGTCTTCCAAGACCGTCACGGAGCAGGATCGTCGCCGGTCTTTTGGAGGAAGCCCGAACAGCCGCCAGAGCCGTGGTCGGTCCCAAACCACCGCGAGCTCGCATCTGCAAGGAAGGGACCTTTCCATGGACGACACGATCACGCACTTTATCGGTATCGACGTTGCCAAGCGATCCTTCGATGTCTGTTGTCTCCCCGAGGGGAAAGAGTGGTCGCTTTCCTATGACGACAAAGGGATCAAAGGCTTGTTGAGCAAGTTGCCCGAGAAGAGAACCTGCTTGATCGTCATCGAGGCGACCGGTGGGTATCAACGGCATCTGGTTTCGGAACTCGTTGGCGCAGGTCACTACGTGGCCGTGGTGAACCCTCGCCAGGTTCGCGATTTTGCCCGAGGCCTGGGCATTCTTGCCAAGACTGATCGTCTGGATGCCCAGGTCATCGCCCGTTTTGGTCAGGACGTCCGACCCCGAACACTTGACAAATGGCCGAAAAACCAAGCTGAACTCGAACAACTCGTCACGCGTCGCCGGCAGTTGGTCGGCCTGAGAACTGCCGAAACAAACCGTCTGGAAACAACCACGGCTAAGGCGGTCCGCAAGAGCATCCAACAGATGATCCACCTGCTCGACAAACAAATCGATCGGATCGAAAAGGACATCCTCGCGCTGCTCGAATCGGACGATGATTGGAAAGACAAACGAGATCTGCTCCGCAGTGTCCTGGGCGTTGGTGCCGTGACTGCGGCAACCCTGTTGGCCGAACTCCCTGAGTTGGGAATGCTCAACCGTCAGGAGATTGCCGCGCTGGTCGGCCTGGCTCCCTTCAATCGCGATAGCGGCCGCTTTCGCGGCAAGCGTTCCATCTGGGGCGGTCGAGC
Organism: Pirellulales bacterium; assembly: GCA_016931075.1. Lineage (GTDB taxonomy): Bacteria > Planctomycetota > Planctomycetia > Pirellulales > Thermoguttaceae > JAFGFF01. Next base: position 4,507 of record JAFGFF010000080.1, read on the forward strand.
ATCCGTCCGCAGCGCGCTCTATATGGCCGCCATGACAGCCCGCCGCTGCAATCCCGCGATACGTCAGTTCGCCGACCGTCTTCATGCCCAAGGCAAACCCTTCAAAGTAGTTGTCACTGCCTGTATGCGAAAACTGCTCGTCATCCTTAACACCATGGTCAAAAACAACACCCACTGGAACCCCGATTTCGCTCACCATACCTCTTGACAACAAACACAGCCGCTCCGTGGTGAATTAATCTTCTGAAGGTTTAATATCCCCGCGCAGCGAATCCGGCAGCAGGAAGCGGACTTCTTCTTCGCGGATGGTGCGCAGCTCGACGGTGGCGTCGAAGCGGTCTTCGAGCAGGCGGACGCAGTCTTGGACGATGTCTTCGGGGGCGCTGGCGCCGGCCGTGATCAGAACGTTGCGACGGTCGGCCAGCCAGGCCATGTCGATGTCGTCGGGCCCATCGACCAGTCGGGCGTCGACGCCGCTGGCGCGGCACAGTTCGGCCAGGCGCTGGCTGTTCGAGCTGTTCCGGCTGCCCACGACCAGGGCGAAGTCGGCCTCGCGGCACAGCTCGATTACGGCCTCCTGCCGGTTCTGGGTGGCGTAGCAGATATCCTGGCCCCGTGGGCCGACGATCTTGGGGAACCGCTCGTGGAGCCGGCCGATGATCCGCGCCGCGTCGTCGACCGAAAGGGTCGTCTGGGTCAAGTAGACCAGGCGGTCCGGGTCGGGCACGTCGAGCCGGTCGACCTCTTCCTCGCTGCCGATCAGGACGATCGCCTCGGGCGCCTCGCCCATCGTGGCGACCACTTCGTCGTGGCCCCGGTGGCCGATCAGGACAATCGTGTACCCGTCGGCCGCGTAGCGAATCGCCTCGCGGTGGACCTTGGTGACCAGAGGGCAGGTGGCGTCGACCGACTTCAGGCCACGCTGGGCCGCCTCGCGCCGGACTTCGGGGGCGACGCCGTGGGCCGAATAGAGCAGGTGGGCCCCCTCGGGCACATCGGCCAGGTTGTCGACAAAAACGGCCCCCCTTGCCCTAAATCGCTCGACCACCCAACGGTTGTGGACGATCTCGTGGTACACGTAGACCGGCGTCCCGAAGCGTTCCAGGGCCAATTCCAGGCTCTGAATCGCCATGTTCACGCCGGCGCAGAACCCTCGAGGGGCGGCAAGCAGGATCCGCATGGTTCCCTCCCTCCTCCAGACCTATCATAATGGGGGCTGGACGACCGGACCAGGGCACACTGGTGTCGATAGGGTGGCACTGGCGTCTCGCCAGTGCTAGTGGCTAGCATACACTGGCGAGACGCCAGTGCCACCCGCGAGTATACTCCTTTCAACAGCCTGACTAACGCCAACCATCCATGGCACGCAAGACGTTCGCCGACGAGTTGAAGCAATACGCCCCGGGCGCGCCACAGCCGGAGCGGCCGCCGTCGATGGGCCGCAGCCGGCGTTACTGCCGGCGCTTGGCGCGACGTCATTACGAAAACTTCACCGTGGCCAGCCGGATCGTGCCCCGTCGGTTGCAGCAGCACCTGTGCAATCTGTACGCCTACGCCCGTTGGGCCGACGACCTGGCCGACGAGACGGGCGACCCGGCCCAGGCGGTGGCCCTGCTGGATTGGTGGGAGCAACACCTGCGTGCCTGCTACCGTGGCCAGGCGATTCACCCCGTGTTCGTGGCCCTGGGCGACACGATTCGCCGGTTCGATATCCCGTCCGAGCCGTTGGTCGATCTGCTGGTCGCCTTCCGGCAAGACCAGCGGACCACCCGCTACGAGACGTTCGACGAGCTGTTGGACTACTGCCGCTACTCGGCCAATCCGGTCGGCCGGTTGGTGCTGTGCCTGGGCCAGTGCAACGACGCGCCGCGGGCACGCCTGGCCGATTCGATCTGCACGGGCCTGCAACTGGCCAACTTCTGGCAGGACGTGGCCAACGACTGGGACCGAGGGCGGATCTACCTGCCCCAGGCCCATTGCCGCCGGTTCGGCTACGACGAGTCGCATTTCGCCAAGCGGGAATGCAACGACGCCTTTCGCCAGATGCTCTCCGCCGAAGTGGACGAGGCCGAAGGGTGGTTGCGACGCGGGCTGCCGCTGGTCGGACTGGTGCCGGACGAGCTGCGACTGGCCGTGGCCTTGTTCATCCGGGGCGGCCTGGCCGTGCTCGAGGCCATTCGCCGCGCCGACTACGACGTCTGGACCAGCCGGCCGACCGTGTCGCGCTGGACCAAGCTCCGCCTGGCGGCCGATTCCTGGTGGCGACTGAAACGGGGCACGTTCGGCGAGACCCGTTCATGAGCAATTCCTCCCTTCGGATCGACGCCAGCTATCGGTTCTGCCACGGGCTCGCCCGACGGTCGGGATCGAGCTTCTATCCGTGCTTTCGGGCACTCTCCGGCGCGCAGCGTCGCGCGATGGAGGCTCTGTACGCCTTCACCCGGCATTCGGACGACCTGGGCGACAGCCGCGAGCCGGTCGCCGCCCGACGAGAGCAGCTTGCCGCATGGCGGGCCGCGCTGCAGGAAGCCCTGGCCGCAGGGCAAGTCGAGTTCTACTCCACGGAGTCGGAGCGGCTCCTGCCTGCGCTGGTCGACACGGTCGGACGGTTCGGCATTCCGCACGAACACCTCTTTGCCGTGCTCGACGGCGTCGAGATGGACCTGGACGAGCGGCGCTACGCCACGTTCGACGAGTTGGCCGAGTATTGCCATCGGGTGGCCTCGGCCGTGGGGCTGGCCTGCATTCACATCTGGGGCTTTGAAGGGGACGAGGCGTTCGACTTGGCGCGGCAGTGTGGGCTGGCCTTCCAGTTGACCAACATCCTCCGCGACCTGGGCGAGGACTCGGCGCTGGGACGATTCTATTTACCGGAAGCCGATTTGCGATCGTCGGGCTACTCCGAGGAACAGCTTCGGATGGGCAAGACAAACCAGGCCTTCCGTCGGCTGATGACATTCGAGATCAATCGCACGAAGCGGCTCTATCACGGAGGGGCTGCGCTGATCGATCACCTGGCTCCGGCCGGCCGACGTGTGTTCGGCATGATGATGAGCGTCTATCACGAGTTGCTGCTGGCCGTTGAGCGATCGCCCGAGGCCGTGTTCGACCGGCGGATTCGCCTCGGTCGTCTCCGCAAACTGCGCATCGCCGCGCGATGGTTGTTCCTGCCCCCGCGGCGCGACAGCTTGCCGTGACCTGGAGGTGGTGCCCGGATGAGCCAACCCGATGTCTCACAGTCGTCTGATTTTGTACCACGTGTCGCCGTGATCGGCGGCGGCTTGGCGGGGCTGAGCGCGGCGGCGGCCCTGGCCGAAAAGGGCGTGGCAGTTGAGCTGTTCGAGGCCCGACGGTGGCTGGGCGGCAGGGCCAGTTCGTTCACGGAGCCCGAGTCGGGCAGGTGCGTCGACCGGTGCCAGCATGTTGCCATGGGCTGTTGCACCGCACTGCTTGATTTCCTCCGCCGAACCGGGCTGGCCGAGACGTTCCGCGAGGACGGCCGGCTCCATTTTATCGGACCGGAAGGGCAGGTGTGCCGGTTCGAAGCGACCGGTTGGCTCCCGGCTCCATTGCACCTGTTGCCCGGCTTCTGGCGGCTGAAATACCTCAGCCCGGGCAGCCGGCTGCGAATCATGCGGACGCTTGCCCGGCTCGCCCGAGGCAGGAGCGAATGGGACAACCCGTCGGAAACGATCGGCACTTGGCTCCTTCGACAGGGCGAGTCGGCCGAATCGATCGAACGATTCTGGGCGCCGGTCGTTCTCGGCGCGTTGAGCGAGCCGCCCGAGAGGGCTTCCGTCTCAGTGGCGAGGAAGGTCTTCGTCGACGGATTTTTATCTTCGCGTTGGGCATATGCGATGTGGCTGCCTCAGGAGCCGCTGCGCGAAATTTTTGACCGACGGCTTTCGGTCTGGTTGGAAGAGAGAAACGTCCTGCTACACCGGCGAACGCGGATCGCGCGGCTGGAGGGAGACACACGACGGGTTGACCGACTCGTATTGCCCGACGGTTCGGTCCGGTCGTTCGACGCTTTCATCGTGGCCGTGCCGTGGTATCGGGTGCAACGGTTGCTTGCACCGGAGCTGGCGACAGCGTTGCCCGGGCTGGCTGGTCTCGAGAAGATCGAGCCGGGCGCGATCACGTCGGTTCATCTTCGGTTCGACCGTCCGATTACCGAGTTGCCGCACGCCGCGATGGTCGGCCGGCAATCGCAATGGGTTTTTCGTGGCGAGGAGAATCGTTATCAGGTTCTCCTCAGCGGGTCGCACACGATGGCCCTGGGCAGTCGGGCCGAGTTGATTGAACGGACGGTAAGCGAACTGGGCAAGGTGTTTCCCGCGGTCGGGGCGGCCCGGCTGCTGGATTCTCGCGTGGTCGTCGAGCCGCGCGCCGTCTTTCGTCCGTTGCCCGGCAGTGACGCGTTGCGTCCAACGCAGAAGACGCCCGTGTCAAACCTCTTCTTTGCCGGCGACTGGACCTCGACCGGCTGGCCGGCCACCATGGAAAGCGCGATCCGAAGCGGTCGCGCGGCGGCCGAGGCGATCGGCCGGGCTACCAGCCCATGACCATGTTCGATTCGATGACCTTGCGGGCCTGATCGAGGTCGGAGCCGGTCTGGCGCATGTAGAGGCGGATGGCTTGGACTTTGTCGCCGGAGGCTTTGGCCAGACAATCGCGGGCGGTCGAACAGGGATCCAGGGCTCCGTGGATGCCCAGGGCCGATTTGGAGATGACCCAGGTGTCGCGGGGTCGTTTCGTTGTGCGGATCGGTTTCTCCGACGGATAGGCCTCGGCAACCAGCGCGACAGCCGCCTCGGTGTCGTCTGCCCAGGTGATGATGATATGGGCTTCCGTCTCGATCTCGAACAACGGCATGAGGTTCCTTCTTTCTCTCCGGTGACAACTCCAATTATGAGAAATCCGTCACGATCGCACCAGGGCAATCCTGCTGCCCGATTCGAGATTTCCTCTTTTATCCCAACCGACTGGCCCCGGAATCACACCCACAAGGAGAAGGAGATTCCTACTTGCGTTGTGATGTTGAAGTTATATACACATCGGCCGGGGGAGACAAGAAATTGACGCGCCCGGCGCTAACCGATCGACATTACGTGGTATGGAGACGTTAGGGAGAGATCTTACGAGTGGGAAATGACGACGCGTGTGCGAAATCGACGCATCCTCCAGCCGGAGTCCTCTACTTCTCGTCGGAGACACCACCACTCGCTTCTTTTCGGGCCCTGGCTATTGTCGAAATAGGCACACCTGGAGGCGTGTGGTCCCCTTACAAATAACTAGCGTGGGGGGGTGACACGTTCTGGAAGGAGCAAAAACCCTGGTCCCAACATTGAGCTCCCAGCATCAAGGTTATTTCATCGAAGACACATTAAGCCCACTCTAGCGGAGGGAGGCGAATCTGCAACCCCCCAATACTTGTGCCCCGCGATCGGTCGGGTGACATTAACAATCTTGTGCTGTTGGGACTCAAGCTGGAGCGGTCGGCTCTGGAGGTTCCTCGACCAGGCTGATGAGTTTCTGGCCCGGCTTGGGGCTGGCAGGCGCGTCGACCGAGGCGACCTTCAGATTGCCGCTGGCATCAATCACAAAGAGGATCAAGGCCGACGGACCATAGTGTTTGCGAAAGGCGTCAACATCGAACTCCTCGCTCAACGGCGTCACTTTGATCACGGCGCCGTCGGCCAATCGACGATTCAGTTCGCCATAGCCAATTTCCTCACCAAAAAGAATGCGGCCCAATTGGTCGGCCGAAACAGGCTCACGACTATCCGACTCGGCCGTGGCGGGCGCCAATTGGTAGACACCTGATCGACCAAAGAATTCGGTAAACTCCTGTGTGGCCAGCGTGTTGACGACATCGTTGGGCGTTAAAGCCAGCAGTCGCCCCAAGCCACTCAAATCGACCTCTTCGCGGAGGTAGCCCGAGAGGATGTTGGCCCATCGCGTCGGTAATCCCTTCATCCGCGCGGCCGCGACGTGGCGCGGATTCGTGTCGATCAACAAGACGTCGAATCCTTCAGCGTGTACAGCCTTGGCGACAGCTTGCGCTAGGCGCGAAGCGCCGGAAAAAAGAATGCCTTGCGGGTTGGGTTGTGCCACACCCAGCCGTCGCGCCACTGGGCCGCTGGCCAGGCCGTAGAACGCGACCGTGCCCAGGATGACGAGGAACGTGAGCGGAGCGAGCTGCTCGGCCTGATTTCGGATCGTTTGCGAAATACCTTCCCGGGTCGCAATCTCCAGGGCGAAGACCGACGACACGGCCGCCGCGACGATCCCCCGTGGAGCCAGGAAGGAGAGGAAGACGCGTTGGTTCGTCCGCAATCCGGTCCGCCAGGTCGATATGAAGACGGCCGCTGGCCGGATCAACAACAACACACCGAGGAAGATCAAACTTTCGAATCCCAGGTTTGCCACGTCGCGCAAGCTCACCCGGGCAGCTAGCACGATGAACAGGCCCGAAATCAGCAGGACACGAAGATTCTCTTTAAACTCGATGACATGCTTGATCGTGACGGCCTTCTGGTTGGCCAGGAGGATGCCCAGCAAGGTCACGGTGACCAGTCCCGCCTCGGGCTGAAAGATGTTTGAAGCGGTGAACGTGAGGATGACCGTGCTGAGGAAGACGGCCGGTTGCAGGTAGTCAGGGATCCAGTAGGCCCGGAGCAGGCGTACCAAAATCCAGGCGGCCGTGCCTGCGATCGCCACCCCAACGGCGGTTGCCCGAAGTAAGCCATAAAACGTAGCAAGGGCGGCCTCCGACCCGCTGCCGACCAGCACGCCCTCATAAACGAGCACGGCCAGGACGGCGCCGATTGGGTCGTTGACGATGCCTTCCCATTTGGCGATCGAGCCGACGCGTCGCTCGGGCCGGACGTGGCGCAGCAAGGGAATGATCACGGTCGGGCCGGTCACGACAAGAATCGCCCCGGCCAGCGCGGCGACGCTCCACTCGAACGCCAAAACAAATCGAGCAGCCAGGGTGATCAGGATCCAGGTGATTCCCACCCCGATCGTCACCAGCCGCGTGACCGCCGGACCGGTTTCGCGCAACTCGCGGAGCCGGAGGCTCAGCCCCCCTTCAAACAGAATCACGGCCACCGAAAGAGAGACGACGGGGAAGAGCAGTTCCTGTTGGAGAATCTCATCGGGATTAGCACACTGCCCCGCGGCTAGTCCAAAGACCAATAATACCAGAATCGCCGGCAACCTTGCCCGCCAGGCCAGCCACTGTGCGGCCACACCCAGCACAAGCACGCCTGTCAGGTAGTACAGGGGGGATAGCTGCACGGGTATGCTTTTCTGATTTCGATATGTAGGAGGCGACTCCTGTCGCCGAAGGGAATCTGAATGGCAGGCATTCGGCGACAGGAGTCGCCTCCTACAGATAAAAACACTTCAAGTTGTTCTGACACGAGCCTAAAGTTATTGATCTGCGTCGCAATTTGTCAGTCTTGGTTGCGAATACTACGCCGACCCGAGCGAAGCGTAGTTGTTTTCCTTCGGGGCGTCAATGGTTAGGAAGGCTGATCCAGCCAGCGTGAGGGAGGACGTTGCCCCTGAGGCGAGCGTAAAGACAACATGCCAAAACCCTTTCACCAAGCCGGTGCTGTCGGTACAATGAACGGGACGCGGTCGTGTCCAACCTTGGCTCACCCACCTGCCAAAATCGCACGAGGTCTCTGTCGTGTCCAACGCTTCGCCTCGATTCCAGCCGTGGCCCGCGTTGTTGGGTCTGTTGTCGGCCGGTGGTCTGTTGGTGGTTGGTCTGGCATTGGCCGATCCGTGGGGCAATCCCGTGACCGGACTGTTCGGCCAGTCACCGGGCGAAGAACACGACACGCTCGTGGCAGTACCAACAACTTCCTCTTCGCCCTCATCGGCGTCTGCCGCGCCAGCCAACGGATTCCATGCCGGGCCGATGCTTCGGCGGATGCTCGACGGCCCACTGGCCGGGACCGACGAGGTCGTCTTCGCGGCGCGGATCTCAGGGCGGGATCACTGGTACGTCAACTTCGGCAACTACGCCTGTGACTACGGCGCCGGACCCGAGCGCGGGTTCTTTCGCGACGAAGAGGGGGTCTATTGGGGCTACGGCCGCGGGGCGCGTCTCTGCCGGTTGAACCTCCGCACGGGCAAGCTCACCGTGTTGTTGGACGATCCGGCCGGCGGCATCCGGGATCCCCAGGTCCACTACGACGGCAAGAAGATTCTTTTCTCCTATCGCAAGGGCGGAGTGCACCCCTATCATCTCTACGAAATCAACACCGACGGCACTGGGTTGCGGCAACTGACCGACGGACCGGACGACGACATCGAGCCGACGTACTTGCCCGACGGAAGCATCATCTTCTGTTCGTCCCGGTGTCACCGGTTCGTCAACTGCTGGTTCACCCGGGTGGCCACGCTCTACAAGTGCGATGCAGACGGGCAGAACATCCGAATGCTTTCGAGCAACAACGACCATGACAACACACCGTGGGTCTTGCCCGACGGGCGGGTGTTGTACATGCGATGGGAGTACGTCGACCGCAGCCAGGTCCACTTCCATCATCTCTGGACGATGAACCCGGACGGGACGGGCCAGATGGTCTACTTCGGCAACGAGTTCGGCGGCATCGCCATGCTCGACGCGAAACCGATTCCCGGGACAGGCAAGGTCGTCATGTCGGCTTCGCCCGGCCACGGGCAGTTCGAACACGCTGGGGCCGTGGCGGTCGTCGATCCGAACCGGGGCCCCGACGTGCCCGACGCCATGCGCGCCCTCACGGCCGGCCGCCCGGGGGCCAATAGCTGGCGTGACCCCTACCCGATCGCGGAGGATTGCTTCCTGGTCGCCCGGGGCAAAGGGCTTTTCGTCATGGACGGCCAGGGCAATGCCGAGCCGTTTTACCGGTTGCCCGACGGGCGGGGGGGCATGGAAGTTCACGAGCCCCGGCCGGTCCGCGCGCGACCGCGCGAGCCGGTCATCCCGCCGCGGGTCGATTTATCCAAGGCGACCGGACGACTGGTGCTGGCCGACATTCATGAAGGCCGCAATATGGCGGGCGTTGGGCCGGGCCAGATCAAGAAACTCCTGGTGCTCAAGCAGCTCCCGAAGCCGATTAACTTTTCCGGCGGGATGGAACCGCTAACGATCTACGGCACGTTCACGCTGGCCGAGATTGTGGGCGACGTGCCGGTCGAGCCGGACGGATCGGCCCATTTCGACGTGCCGGCGCTGCAATCGCTCTTCTTTGTCGCGCTGGACGAAAACGACGTCGCCGTGAAGCGGATGCACAGTTTCGTGACGCTTCAGCCGGGTGAGATGTTCAGTTGCGTCGGCTGCCACGAGCAGCGGAACCAGGCGCCTCACTTCCGACCCGATCTGGCCGCTCTGCGTCGTCCGCCCTCGTCGATCCGGCCGATCGACGACGTGCCCCGTGTGTTCGACTTTACCCGCGACATCCAGCCGATCCTGGACCGGCATTGCGTTGAATGTCACAACGCCGATCGGGACGAGGGCTGGGTCGATCTGTCGGGCGATAAGACGGTCCGCTACACGATGAGCTACTGGCACATCCGCCATCACCGGCTGGTCAACGACGGACGCAACCGGCCCCAAGGCAATTACGCGCCCTTTTCTTACGGAAGCGCGGCCAGCCGGCTGCTCGAGTACGTCGACGGCAAGCATCACGGCGTGAAGCTGTCGGACCACGAACGGAAGATGCTGCGGCTCTGGATCGACACGAGCGCGACCTACCCTGGCACATACGCTTCGCTCGGGTGCGGCGACTACAATGTCCACATGCCCCGCACGGCCATGAACGCTCGTTGCGGTCCTTGCCATGCCGCCATGGTCAACCAGGGCGGCCGGATGATTCCCGACCTGCAATTCCCCGGCGGGACAGCCGGACGGCCTGGGCTGCTGTGCAACTTGAGTCGGCCGGAGAAATCGCGTTTGTTGCGAGGTCCCCTGGCCAAGGAGGCGGGCGGAACGGCAAGCTGCAAGGAGGTCGTCTTCGCCGATAAAAACGATCCACTCTACAAAAAGCTCCTGGCCGCGATCCAGGACGCTCATCGCCGGTTGGAGGAGGGGAAGCGTTTCGACATGCCCGGCTTCCGTCCCAACGCCGACTATCTCCGTGAGATGCGGCGGTTCGGGATCTTGCCCCCGGGCGGTCATCCAGACTACCCGATCGACGGCTACCGTCTTGACCGGGCCTATTGGGACTCGTTCGATTATCGCCCTGCGCCGGCGTCAGGTGGGAGCGATGAAATGCCTTGATGTTCCTGCTTGAACTGGTCAAGAAGGATGCTTTGTCGTACCAGTTCGGCCAGCGAGTCGGCGTTCATCTTCTTGAGGATGGTTGCTCGGCGGAGTTCGACGGTGCGTAAACCCATCTCCAACTCGGCGGCGATGACCTTGTTCGCCTGGCCGGCGACCAGGCGGGCCATGACCTCGCGCTCGCTCTGGGTTAGTTGTGTGAACCACTCGCGGATCTCTGCGACGGCGGCGTCTTGCTTGCGCTGTTCGCGATGCGTGGCGATCGCCTTGGAGATGGTCGCCCAGAGTTCCTGTCGGGTGCATGGCTTTTCAAGAAAACTGATGGCGCCGATCTTCATGGCGTCGACGGCCGTGGGCACGTCGGCGTAACCGGAAATGAGGATCACCGGGAGAGAGACTCCTTCGTCGAGCAGTCGCTTCTGCAACTGGGTGCCCGTGAGGCCTTCCATCCGCACGTCGCTGACCAGGCACCCGAGTTGATCGCGGTCGAACGCGGCGAGGAATTCCTCGGCCGAAGCGAAACTCTCGACCGTCACGCCGGCGGCGCTGACCATCGCGACGAGCGAGTCACGGACGGCCTCGTCGTCTTCGACGATGAACACGATCGGCTGTTCGTCGGTCATGAATCTTCTCCAGGCAGCGCCGGCAAACGGAAACGGAGCGTCGTGCCGCCTTCGGTGTCACGAACAGCCTCGATCTGCCCTCCATGCCCCTCGACGATCGACCGGCAGATGGCCAGGCCCATGCCCATGCCGCGGGGTTTGGTGGTGTAGAAGGCCTCGAACAGCATGTCCAGATCGTCCGGCAACGTACCAGCCGTATCGTGGACAGCGACCTCGACTTGGTGGCCGTCCAAGCAGGAGGTCGACACGTCGATTTGCCGTGTTGTTGCCTGGGAAGTCACCATTGCTTCGATTGCGTTCTGAACCAAATTGACAATGACTTGTTCGATTTGAACGGGATCGACGACCACTTCAGGAAGAACGTCGGTGGGATGAAAGGTGATTTCGATCTGTTCCGATCGGGCTCGAGGTCGTGTCAGTTCGATCACGTTGGGAATCAGCCGGTTCAGGTCGACGGGAACTCGGTCGGGCTGGCCCTTACGCATTAGATTGCCCAACCGTCGGATGATGTCACCAGCACGGGTGGCCTGTTCGGAGATCCGTTCCAGCCATGCGAGCAGGTCGGCGCCTCGTCCCTCCTGGCCCGACCGCAAGACCTGAACCCCGGCCTGAGCGAAGTTGCTGATCGCGTAAAGCGGTTGTCCGATTTCGTGGGCCAGTTCGGCGACCATTTCACCCATCATGTTGACGCGGTGGACATGGGCCGATTCGACGGCTCGGTCGCGTGCTTCTTCCTCGGCCCGCTTGCGCTCGGTGACGTCTTGCATGATGACCACGCCGACGGACACGGTCCCTTGGATGGGTACCGGCGTGAAGACGGCTTCCCAGAGCCGCCCGCTCGGATCGGCCTTGCCGCATTCGTAACGGCGCGAATGCCCGGACTCGAATGCCTCCTTGATCGCCTGGCGGCAGTCCTCGCGAATAGCCTCGGAGACGTAGTCAAGGCAACATGTGCCGACGACATTATCGACAGGCTGGCCGGAAAGCGTTCGGTTGATCGAGAGGATAGTACCGTCTCGATCCAGTGTCACAATCGTGACGGGAACGTGATCCAACAGGCTCCGGAGCCAAGCCTCCGCTTCTCTCGCCTGCTGGGCCTCCTCGCATGCGGCTCGGAGGATCTTGCGGAGCCGGCGGGTCTCTGCCCTCGTATCCGAGATGCCGGTTTCATGTTGGGCGGTGTCACGAGGTCCGGCGTGTGGCATGATCGATACTGCCCCCGAGAGGGACATGGTGGCCCATTTTGAAAGGGGCGACATGCCCGTCATTTACTGCGTTAAAGGGACAATTATTCCGAAATGAGCGAATATCGTCAACCTTTTTCTATACCATCGTGACGGGGGGAATGGAACAGGGGGATCGACGCGCTTATCCGCTAATAAGAGGGGCCATTGCCGTGCCCTGCTCGGGCTGAACACGTAAGCCACACGTAAGCCAAGTGACGAGAAAACAAGAAAAAGAAACGGCCCTTCTCATTGGCCGGGTCCGCTGCCCCACAGCCCTAAAATGAAAAGGACCGGTTCGTCCTGAAAAAAACGGCTCTTCTCAGTTAATCGCGGACTTGTTGCCCCACTGCCCCGACACCGAGAAGAGCCGTTGAGAGCTAATTCTTGCTTCGACCGGGCACGAAAGAAGGCTCCATGCGGTTTGCCGCAACCCGATCAGGTATCTCACGAATCCATCAGATTTCACCACCTGCTACGGGATCCTATGCGCCCGTTGGAGGTGATCCATCGTGCTGGGGCCCTTTAGACATGGAGGCAGAGACTGGTTTCATGTGTTAGTCTGGGCAATCTGCCGACGCCAGGAGATCACTCGGCTGATCATCTCGTCCAGGTCACAGGAAGGAATGGCCCCCAGGACATCACGAAGGCGGTCCAGGTTGGGCACCCGATGCCGGCAGTCCTCAAAGTCGGGCGAATAGGCCTCGGCGTAGCTAACGAATTCAATCCCCAAACGAGGATCGACCTGGGTGATCACGCGTCGAGCCAAGTCCAATATTTCGACCGGCTGATCGCTGCCGATGTTGAACACGCGACCCGTCGCTTGGGGTGATTCAACTAGCCCTAAGACTGTCTGGACCACATCGTCAACATAGGCGAAGCTCCGTGTTTGCCGGCCATCATCGTGGACGGTCAGTTTCCGCCCAGCCAGGGCCGCCTCGATGAACCGGGGGAGGACCATCCCGTAGGCCGCGCTCTGCCGGGGCCCCACGACGTTGAAGAATCGGCCAACCACGACCGGCAATCGCTGTTCGCGCCAATAGGCCAGCGCCAAAAACTCGTCGATCGCCTTCGAGGCCCCGTAGGACCATCGGGCACGCGTGGTCGAGCCGAAGACCAGGTCGTCCTCTTCGTCCCAGCGGGGTTTCGGGTTCTTGCCGTAGACCTCGCTCGTGCTGGCCAGGAAGAACTTGACGGCGCGGCCGGCCTCGTGTTGCCGGCCCAACTCGGTCAGGAGGAGCTCGGTCGGATAGATGTTCGTCTCGATCGTCCGGATCGGCGCTCGGGCGATCAGCTCCACCCCGACCGCGGCGGCCAGGTGATAGACCTCGTCGACCTCGGCGATCGCATCTCGGACCAGCGACGCGTCGGCGACCGAGCCTTTGGTATAGTGAAGGTTCGGGTGATCCGCCACGGCGGCCAAATTGTCCCGCGAGCCGGTCGACTCGTCGTCGATCACCGACACGTCGTGGCCACGCGCTAAGAGCACTTCAACCAGATGACTTCCGATGAAGCCCGCGCCCCCGGTAACCAGACAACGTTTCATCACATGACCGTCAATAAAGGATGATAAGTGGTGCCCACCGGCTATTCTCCATTATGCCTTATGGCCTGCGCGAGCCGCGTTCCAGGAGAGAAGATCGCATCGACTTTTCTTCCATTCTAGTCGGACTGGGGGGACACCGTAAGGTTTTCGGTTTTCGGCAAACGATTTTGCGTCACCAGACACCATTCCGGCCGAGACTCGCCATTGCAAGCGGGGCTCGCTGGGGTCACGCCGAGAGTCCGGCATTGAGTCTGCCGCGCTGGTTGTCTATCCTATTAAAGTATGCATTGCCAATGAACGTTTCCCACGAACCGGGGGAGCCGATCAGGCCGCGAAGCGGTCCATCGGCGGTGAAGCACGAACATTGACTATGCAGGAAGCAATAAAAGGTGTTTGTGGGACCGCCGCGCGGTGAACCATCCCGGGCGGTTGCCGCCGATTATACCAGTTCCCGCCTGATGATGCTTTCTCCGAAAAGCCCTACCTCGCTCCCGCCTGCTAAAGGAGTCTGTCGAATGAAGACCACACGAAGAGCGTTTCTCCAGAAATCGGCCGCGGCCACCGTGGCGTTGGGTCTGCCGATGGTCGCTTCGTCCCGCGCGTTCGGCGCCAACGACGCAATTGCCGTCGGCGTGATCGGACTCGGCATCCGTGGCGCCGGGACGCACATCCCGCGGATGGAAAAACAAAAGGGCGTTCGAGTCGTGGCCGTGGCGGATCCCGACAGACAACGGCTCGGTCGGACCGCCGAGTCGTTCGCCAAAAAGTACGGCCACAAGGTCGACAAGTACGTCGACATGCGTCGGCTGTTGGCTCGAAAAGATATCGACGTCGTCACCAACGCGACGCAGAACTACTGGCACGGCCTGAGCACGATTTGGGCCTTTCAGGAGGGCAAACACGTCTACTGCGAGAAACCCCTTTCGCACTACATCTGGGAAGGCCGCCAAATGGTCAACGCGGCCCGGAAGTTCAAGCGGATCGCGCAATGCGGCACTCAGGGCCGCTCGATGAAACCGATCATCGAGGGGATCAAGTGGCTCCACGAGGGCAATCTCGGCCCGATCCAGCACGTCACGGCGTTCGCCAACAAACCCCGCTGGCCGATCGGCAAGCGCGACGTGCCGCTGGTGATCCCCGACACGGTCGACTACGACCTCTGGTGCGGCCCGGCGCAAAAAGTGCCCCTCTATCGGTCGAGACTCCAATACGATTGCAGTTTCGACTGGAACACGGGCGGGGGCGAGTCGATCAATCAGGGCGTCCACGAGATCGACATCGCCCGATGGCTCCTGAAGGAGAAGGGCCTGCCTCGCCGCGCAATGAGCATCGGCGGCCGGTTCAACGTCGACGACGCGGCCAACGTGCCCAACACGCAGATCGCCTGCTACGACTTTGCTTCCGCCCCGGTCTTCTACGAAGTCCACAATCTGCCGACTGCCAAGAAGTGGATGGTCGACCAGAAGACCATGTCGCGCCACGCGCCCACGTTCCGCGGCGTGCGGACGGGCGTCTGCGTCGAGTGCGAGGGCGGCTACGCCATGCTCTCCAACTACAGCGGTGTCGGCGGACAATTCTTCGACAAGCAGGGCAAGCTCATCAAAAAATTCACCGGCGGTGAGGACCATTTCGAAAACTTCATCGCCGCCGTCCGGGCCAACGATCCGGGCTTGTTGCGAGCGGAGATCCTCGAAGGGCACCTCTCGACGTCGATCGCCCACGCAGGCAACATCTCCTACCGCCTGGGCCGCCTGGCCGATCAGCACGAGATGCGCCGCCAGGTCCGCGAGCTGCCCGCCTTCGAACCGACCTACGACCGGCTGCTGGATCACCTGCGCGCCCACGAGATCGACTTGGACGCCAAGTCGGTCACCCTGGGTCCCTGGCTCGAAATCGACCAGCAGAACGAGCGATTCAAGGACAACACCAAGGCCAACGAGTTGGTCCACGGCACGTACCGCGCGCCCTACGTTGTGCCCGAGATTGGGTGACGGCAAGTTAGATCGAGCGATCTCACGCTAAGGCGCGAAGACAGATGTTTATGAAGAGGTGTTGCGACATGCAAGCTGAAATCATAGCAAAGCGAAACGATGCATGTTGACCATCCCTTGCTTCTTCAATTATTCTTCCTTTTGCATCCTTGCACCTTTCCGTGAGCCACTTTTTCTGAAAAACCCGGACCTCGCGCCCAAACGCCCATGCCCCCCTTTGCCGCTCTGATGCTCCTGGCGGTTCCGACGCTGGCCGCGGTCGGGCTGCTGGCCGTGTGGGTGGGGGCCGGGCGAGGCCCCTGGTTCCTCCGGGCGGCCGTGCTGGGCGGACTGATCGCCGCCTGGCTCCTGATCCCGGCCCCCGAGCCGGTCGTCGTC
>JAFGFF010000081.1 GCA_016931075.1 Pirellulales bacterium
CCTTTTTCAGGGCGTTTTGAAGCTTCTTGCCGGGGAAGGGCCAAAGTGTGATCGGGCGGAACAGCCCAACTTTCAGTCCTTCGTCGCGGAGCGTGTCGGTCGCCTCGCGGCAGAGCCGCGCACAGGTGCCGTAGGCCACGAAGACCGTTTCGGCGTCGGTCGCTTTGTACGATTCGGCGGCCGGTTCGCGGCGTTCGATCTCTCGGTAGACCTTCTGGAGTTCCTCGTTATGCCTGGCCAGATCACCCGCCGGCAGACGCATCGAACAGAGGAAGTGGGGCCGGCGGCCCTTCGCGCCGGTCAGTGCCCAGGGCTTTTCGACGCGTTTGACGGGCGTCGGATCGCCCAGTTCGACGGGCTCCATCATCTGGCCCAGCCGGCCGTCGGCCAACACGAGCACCGGCGTGCGATACCGGTCGGCCAGATCGAATGCCCAAACGGTGAAGTCGAGCATCTCCTGGACCGAGGCCGGGGCCAGGCAGATCGTGTAGTAGTCGCCGTGCCCACCGCCGCGGGTCGACTGGAAGTAGTCGCCTTGCGACGGCGAGATGTTTCCCAGGCCCGGCCCGCCACGCTGGACGTTGACCAAGACAGCGGGCAGTTGAGTGCCGGCGATGTAGCTGATCCCCTCCTGCATGAGGGAGACGCCCGGGCTGGAGGAGGTCGTCATGGTGCGTTTGCCGGCGGCGGCCGCGCCCTGGACCATGCTGATGGCGGCCAACTCGCTCTCGGACTGGAGGAACACCTTGCCCAGGGGCGGAAGCCGCGTCGCCATGCCGCCGGTGATTTCGTTCTGCGGCGTAATCGGATAGCCGAAGTAGCAGTCGATGTCCGCGCGGATCGCGCCCTCGACCACCGCGTCGTTGCCGCTCATCAAGACCTTGCTCACGAGGATGACCTCCGCGGGGTTAGCTTTTGTTCTTGACGGTTCGATAGACCTCGATGGCCGTGTCGGGGCACATCATGGCGCAGGCCGCGCAGCCGATGCACTCGGCGTCCTCGCGCATCGTCATCGGGTAGACGCCGTATTGGTTTAAAGTGTCACTCTGCACGATGCAGTCCTTGGGGCAAACCGAAACGCAGATCTCGCACGATTTGCACCACTTGGCCGCGATTTCGATATGGGACATCTCGATGGCCTTTGGGTTGTCAGTCAACAAGATACGCAAGTTGGTGTGTCACCATTGATGCTTGTAAAAAATGCGACGCCCCGGAAATGGAGGGCCACACTCTGAGCGTGGCCGAGGAACCCAGTCAAAGATCACGGACGCGACGGGGCGCGTCCATCCAGACCCAGTTCACTGCCACAGGGCACTGCTAATAAATTATACGATTATCGAGGAATCTAAAATGGTTCGTTTTTCGCTCAGCGATATTCCTGGACCGGGATCTTGCCCCCCATGGCGGCCTGGACCGAGGTGGCCAGGGCGATCATTTCTTCGACTTCCGGGTAGATCACGAACGGGGCCACGAAACCGGCGTACTTGCGGATCAGCCGGACGAGCGTTTTTGACGCGGCCACGCCGCCGGTCAGCACGACCGCCTCGACCTGGCCCGACAGGACGGCCGCCGACGCGCCAATCCACTTGGCGATCTGATAGGCCATGGCCTCGTAGACCTCCTGGGCCTTGCCGTCTCCCTGGCGGATGCGCCGCTCGACCTCGCGGCAGTCGTTCGTGCCCAGGTAGGCGAACAGGCCGCCGTGGCCGACCAACATCTTCCGCACGTCGTCCTGGGTGTGTTTGCCCGAGAAACAAGCCGCAACCAGAGGTCCCGTGGGCAGCGAGCCGCTCCGCTCGGGCGAAAACGGACCGTCGCCGTCCAGAGCGTCGTTCACGTCGACCACCCGGCCCTTGCGATGGGCGCCGATCGAAATCCCGCCGCCCAGATGGGCCACGACGAAGTTCTTGGATTCGTAACGGACGCTCCGCTCCCGCGCCGCACGCCGCGCGGCCGCCCGTTGCGACAGGGCGTGAAAACGGCTTCGGCGCTCGATGGTCGGATGGCCGGAGTAGCGTGCCGCGGGCCAGAATTCGTCCACGACGACCGGATCGACGATGAAGGCCGGCGCGCCGCATTTTTTTTCAAGCTCATACGCAAGGGGAGCGCCCAGATTCGACGGGTGTTCACCCCATTTCACGCTCCGCAGGTCGCGGAGCATCTTGGCGTTGACCCGGTAGACTCCGCCCGAGAGCGGTTTGGTCAACCCGCCGCGCCCAGCCACGGCCAGGCACGCCTGGAGGTCGACGCCCGTGTCGGCGAGGAACCGGAGCACCGCGTCACGGCGAAACGCATACTGATCGGCCACGTGGGCGAACGTCGCCAGCTCCGCCTTCGGATGGTCGATCGTCTCCGACGCCAGGCGTTCGGTCTCTCGATAGACGGCCAGCTTGGTCGACGTCGAGCCGGGATTCACCACGATCACCAGATCGCGGTTTTTCGCAGTACGGGCAGTCTTGGGGCGGGGCGAAGTGGTCTTGCGGCGAGGCGACGCGGCACGGCTCATCGGTTGCCTCCGGCCAGCACCACGCTCAGCGCGATCGTGTATAGTTTCGTCAGCAGGCTGTCCGACCGCGAACTCATCACCAGAGGCGTCTTCACGCCGACCATCGCGTTGGCGACGTCCCGGCCGGCGAAATAGACGAGCGCCTTGTAGAGGATGTTGGCCGAATGAATCTCCGGGCACAACAGGATGTCGGCACAGCCGGCGACCGGGCCTTCGATGTGTTTGCTCTTGGCCGCCGTGGCCGAAATGGCGATGTCCAAGGCGTAGGGCCCGGCGACCTCCGCCCCGGGAAACTGACCCGCTTCGCCCATCCGGGCCAACACGGCGGCGTCGGCCGTGGCCGGC
>JAFGFF010000082.1 GCA_016931075.1 Pirellulales bacterium
GACCACGGGGTCTACGTCGGGCCGCTGTGCGTCGTCGAGCCGGGGGCCGTGCTCGAGGCGAACGTGGTCCTGCTGGGCTGCGTGTGCGTGACCCATCATGTCCGCTTGGGCGAGTACGTCGCGTGCGCCAACAGCGCGTCGATCGCCGGGGGCGTGCAAGTCGGGCCGGCCACGTTCGTCGGCGCGGGCGCGGCGATTCGCGAGTACACGCGGATCGGACGCGGAGCGGTCGTCGGGATGGGCAGCGTCGTGGTCGCCGACGTGGCCGACGGCCAAACGGTCGCCGGCAACCCGGCCCGGATTCTTTCCTCGGCCGATCAAGCCTCCGAGGCATAAAGGGGGCGCCGGTCGTGAAAGTCCTGCACTTACCCACGAACATCGCGTCGCAGATCTCGGTCACCGTCCGGGCACTGAGGCAACTGGGGGTCGACGCGCGAGGGCTCGCGTTGGGTGGCAGCTCGTATTGCGACCCGAGGGAAATCGAGACACATCAAATTGGATCGGTACGCCGCCGGCCCGTCCAGGCGATTCTCCAGCGTTGGCGTTGGAGTCGCGTGCTCAGCGAGGCGATCGACTGGGCCGACGTGGTCCACTGGCACTTCAACACGGCGACGTTGCCCTGGCAGTGGGACTTGCGAATGATCGCCCGGCGCGGCAAGGCCCGGCTGGTCGAGTTCTGGGGCACCGACATCCGGATCCCTCGGCTCGCCTCGCAGGACAATCCCTATTTTGAGGACCTCTACTATCCTAAAAAAGACAAGAAAAAGGGTGGCACTGGCGTCTCGCCAGTGTCGACGACAAAGCACTGGCGAGACGCCAGTGCCACCCAGCCGCAGGAGGCGGCGCGTCGGGAAGCCGCTTCGCTGGCCACACAGCGTCGGTTCGGGCGGTGGGGTTTCGCGTGCGTGCTGCCGAGCGAAGAGCTGCGGCGTTACGTACGCGACGAGTGCTTCGAGCGGGTGTTTACGAGCCGGTCGCGGGTGATGGCTTCGGACTACGAGCCTGCGTACCCCGACGCGGCCGAACCCGAGCCCCTGGTCGTTCATGCCCCGTCGCATCAGGCCCGAAAGGGAACCGACGCGGTCCTTCGGGCGGTCGAGGCGCTTCAATCGAGGCATCGTTTCCGTTTCGAGCTGATCCACGGCCGCGACCGGAGCGAGGCGTTGGAGCATGTCGCCCGATGCGATATATTCTTGGACCAGTTTGTCGCCGGCTGCTACGGACTGGCGGCGGTCGAGGCGATGGCCTTGGGCAAGCCGTGTGTATGCTACCTGAGCCCGGGCTTGCCCGATCAGTATCCCGACGACCTGCCCATCGTCAACGCCACGCAGGAATCATTGCCGGACATCCTGGCCGGCCTGTTGGCCGACGGGCCGCGCCGCCGGAAGTTGGGCGAACAGGGCCGAGCTTATGTCGAACGTTACCACGACGCCCCCGAGGTGGCCCGGGGGCTCGTGGACGTTTATGAGCAACTCCTCCACAAGAAACCGGCCGTGGGGGCAACTTAGTAAACACCGGGTGTCTCCGAGGACGTGAACCATCTCCATGCGCGTTGTTGATCACCTCAAGCAGTTGGCCGGCGAGTCGGTCGTGTACGGATTGTCGGGCACGGCGACGAAGCTGATCGCGCTGCTGCTGATCCCGCTGTACACCCGTGTGTTCACGGCGGCCGAGGTGGGCGTGATGGGGTTGATCGACGTGACGATCAATCTGGCGGCCATCGTGGCCGTGCTCGGGCTGGACGGGGCGTCGGCCCGATGGTTCTACGACACGGAGGAGACGGACGACCGCCGCGCGACGATTTCGTCGGCGTTCTGGTGCCAGTTGGCAGCTAGTGTGCTGCTGGCCGGGCTGTTGATCGCCGTCGCGGGGCCGCTGGCCGAAGTGATCGGCGGAGAAACCGACTGCACTGCGCTGATTTGGCTGGCCGCGCTGACCCTGCCGCTGCTGACTATCACCCGCGTGATGGGGAGCCTGTTTAGGTTTCAACGCCGGCCCTGGGCCACGATGGCCACGACACTGGGCTATTCACTCAGCCGAGTGGGGTTGATCCTCGTCTTGGTCTTGGTTTGGCATTTCCGGCTGGACGGCGTCTATTGGGCCCGACTGGCGGCGATCAGCGGGCTGGCCGTCGTGGCGACGATCATCTTGTGGCAGTGGATCCGGCCGGCCAACATTTCGCGCGAGCGGTTGCGCGAGATGGTGCGTTTCGGGCTGCCGTTGGTCCCGGCGGGCGTCGGGCTGTGGATCATGACGTCGATCGATCGGTACTTTTTGGTGCTGATGCGCGATCAGACGGAAGTCGGGCTTTACGATCTGGCGGCCCGACTGGCGGCCGGAGCGGCACTGGCCGTGGTCGCATTCCAACAGGCTTGGGGTCCGTTCGCCTATTCGATCCACGGCAAGGACGAGGCCGACCGGGTCTACGCTGGAGTGCTGGACGTTTATGGATACTTCGGCTGCTTCGTAGCGAGCGCCGTGGCCCTGTTCGCGCCGCTGGTGTTGCGGGTGATGGCCACGGAGAAGTTCTACACGGCCGCATCGTGCTTGGCCCCGTTGGTGTTTGTCTACTTCCTGGCCGGAGCAAGGTTCATTGCTTCGTTGGGCAGCGGAATCGCCAAACGATCGACGCCGATCGCCTGGTCGGTCGGCGTGGGAGTCACGGTCAACGTGGGGCTGAATCTGGTTTTCATCCCACGATGGGGCAGGGAAGGGGCCGCCGCGGCATCGGTGTTGGCCGCGGCCGCGGGCACGGTTTACATGTTCGTGGCCAGCCAGCGTCTGCACCAGCTGCCGTACCGCTGGCGGACGAGCCTGGTGAGCCTCGCCCTGGCCTGGTTGCTGATCGGCGTGGCCACCTGGTGGGTGCCCGAGGTCACGCTCGGCGGCCTGGCCATCCGCGCCGCCATGCTTTTGACGTTCGTCCCGCTGGGCATCGCGTTGGGCGTGCTCCACCGCAGACACCTCCGCCAGTTGTTCCGCCGGGCGTAGTCTTGCCCATTGCAGCACGGTGCGGGGCTTGTCAGCGCACCCTCAATGACGACAATCAATATTTAGAATGGCCTCCGTGACCGCTGTAGGGAACGGCCTCCGTGCCGTTCCAGAGCATGGAGGAACGCCACCACTGAGGAACGCCACCACTGAGAAACACCACCACCGAGGAACGCCACTGAGGGCGTTCCCTACAGTGCGTTGATTGGAGGTTCCTGTCAGGTTCGGCCAGACCTACGATATTTGCTGCACGACGTCGCTTCCACCCACCCTCACCCGGCGGCTGCGCCGCCACCCTCTCCCAAAGGGAGAGGGAAGCTATCTACTGATGTAAGAGTACCCTTCGATGCAAACACCCGATGACGTCAATTCCACTTCTTTTCCCTGGCGCGAAATGGCCGCCCGAGTGTTGGCCGAGAAGCGGCTCCCTTCGGACGATCTGCTGAAGATCCTTCGCTCGCCCGATGGCGAGCTGCTGGCCGTGTTGGACGCGGCTTATCGGGTGCGGCAGCGGTTCTTTGGCAACCGGATGCACTTGAACCTGTTGGTCAACGCTCGAAGCGGCATGTGCGGCGAGGACTGCGGATACTGTTCGCAATCGAAGGTGTCCGAGGCGCCGATTCCGCGCCATGCGATGCTCTCGGATGAGCAACTGCTCGACGGGGCGGCCGAGGCGGTCCGGCGCAAGGCGAAGACCTACTGCATCGTCACCTCGGGCCGCAAGCCGACCGGGGCCGATCTGGAAACGATCGAACGGGTGGTCCCGAAAATCAAAGAGCGGCATCGCCTGGCCGTGTGCGTCTCGCCCGGGCTGTTGACGCCGGAAGAGGCCGGGCGGCTCAAGGCGTGCGGCGTCAATCGGGTGAACCACAACCTGAACACGAGCGAGCGGTTCTATCCGACGATCTGCACGACGCACACCTACCAGGACCGAGTCGACACGCTCGCGGCGGTCCGGGCGGCCGGGCTGGAGATCTGCTCCGGCGTGCTCTTGGGGATGGGCGAGGAGGACGAGGACGTCGTCGAGATGGCCTTGCGGCTGGGCGAACTGGCCGTCGAGGCCCTGCCCGTGAATTTTCTGGTCCCGATCGACGGCACGCCCCTGGCGGGCACGCGGCGGCTCGACCCGCGTTACTGCTTGAAGGCCCTGGCCATGTTCCGGCTGGCCAATCCCCGGGCGGAACTGCGGATCGCGGGCGGGCGCGAGCGGAACTTGGGCAGTCTCCAGGCCTTGGGGCTTTTTGCGGCCAATTCCATTTTTGTCGGCGATTACCTCACCACCCAGGGACAACCGCCCGAGGACGACTTCCGCATGATCCAAGACCTCGGTTTCGAGCCCGTGGTGGATGGCGCAAGCAGCCCAATGGAGTAGAATGGAAAAATGACCTTTTTGTTGTTTCGTGGGACGTGATATTCGAAACGGGCGGCGTCGAAATGCCCCAACGGGGCCCGGTTCTCCCAGCCCAGGGCATCGCCCTGGGGAGACGGGTGGCAAGCAGTCCTTCGTCCCGGGCCAACGGCCCAACGGTTCTCCGGGGAACCGGTTGGCCCGTTGGGCCGAAACGACGGAAAACGGAATCTCCCGTTCCCCAGGGCGATGCCCTGGGCTGGGAGAACGGCTGGGCCTTTGGCCCGAATGGATGACCCTCGGTCGCCACGACTCCACGGCGAAACCTCGGCCCGAAGGTTGTTGGCGCAGAGTGGCACTCGACTGCCATAGACACTAGTTGATCGGATCATGGCCAAAGCATCTTCACCCAGCGTGACCAACCTAATCGAGCAGGCCCGGCGGGGAGACGAGGCCTGTCGGGAGGAGCTGTTCGCACGGTGTCGTAACTATTTGGGTTACGTGGCCCGGGCACAGGTCGAGAGCTGGCTCCGGGTGAAGGTCGACGCCTCGGACGTGGTACAGCAGACGATGATGGAGGCGCACCGCGACTTCGAGCGTTTTTCGGGCGGGTCGGAGAAGGAATGGCTCGGGTGGCTGCGGAAGATCCTGGCCCATAACGTGGCCGACTACGTCCGGCACTACCGGGGCACGGCCAAGCGTCAGGCGCGGCGCGAGGTGCCCTTGCGCCAACCAGGCGACACCGTCGCTTTTCGCGGCGCGCCCGAACCGGCCGCCGACGACGCGACGCCCAGCCAGGAACTGATGCGTCTGGACGAGGAACTCCGCGTGGCCACGGCCCTGGCCGAGCTGCCGCCCGACTATCAGGAAGTCATCATGCTCCGCAACCTGCAACGGCTTTCCTTCAACGACGTGGCCGAGCGGATGGACCGCTCTCGGCCCGCGGTCCAGATGCTCTGGATGCGGGCGATCCGAAAACTCCAAGAGGTCATCGAAGAGGTGTAGATTCCTCTCATGAGTGAACCGCGCGAAGACGAGCCGCATTTCGAGGCGTTGGACACGTACGTGCGGCGGTTGCACGCCGGCGAGTTGCCCGACCGGGAGGCCCTGCTGCGGGCGCATCCCGAGTTGAGTTCGGCCTTGGATTGCCTTGAAGTCTTGGAGCGATTTGCCCCGGAAGTGGCTGAGGGCGAGGACGAGCCAGAGGCCGATTCGTCGCCGTCGTGGCCGGTGAGGCCGGAGGCGGGGGGCGATTTTGGGCCGTACGAGCTTCTGTGCGAAATCGGACGTGGCGGGATGGGCGTCGTCTACAAAGCCCGCCAAAAGGCCCTGGACCGGACGGTCGCGATCAAGATGATCTTGGCCGGCTACGTCGGTTCGGACGAGCACCTGGCACGATTCCGGGCCGAGGCCAAGGCGGCCGCGAAGTTGCGCCACCCACACATCGTCCACATCCACGAAGTCGGCCAGATCCACGGCCAGCACTTCTACGCGATGGAGTTCGTCGACGGGGTCAGTCTCGCCCGACGAATTGAAGAAGGGCCGATGGAAATCGACGCGGCCGTCCGGCTGATCGTGACGGTCGCCCGGGCGGTCGACGACCTGCACCAGGAAGGGATCATCCATCGGGACTTGAAGCCGTCGAATATCCTGCTCGATTCGCAGGATCGGCCCTACGTCTCGGACTTCGGGCTGGCGAAGGTGTTCGCGGGCGATTCGGCGGCGACGGCCACGGGCGTAATCGCCGGGACGCCCAGCTACATGTCGCCCGAGCAGGCACGGGGACGCACGGCCGACGTCGGGCCGGCGGCCGACATTTACGGCTTGGGGGCCATTCTGTACGAACTGCTGACCGGCCGAGCCCCGTTCCGCGAGGACAACCCACTGGAGACGGTCATGCAGGTCCTCTCGCGCGAGCCGATGTTGCCTCGCGTGCTCAACCCTAAAGTGCCGCGAAATCTGCAAGTGATCTGCCTGAAATGTCTGTCAAAGTCGCCGGAGGACCGCTACGCCTCGGCCGGCGCGTTGGCCGACGACTTGGAGCGTTTTCTGCGGGGCGAGCCGCTGGAAGCCCGGCCGCCGGATTTCAAGGCCCGGCTGTTGCGATGGACCCGTCGCCAACCGGCGTTGGCCTCGCGGCTTGCGGTGCTGGTCGTGTTGTACACGGTGAATTGGATTAACTTTCGGTTGGGGCTGACGGGCGAAATCTCCTGGAAGTTCCAGGCCGAGATATCGGTCATCGTGGCGGTCTGGATCGCGGCTTCGGTCGTGTTCCAGCAGTTTCTCAACAGTCGACGTTGGACCCTTTCCGCCCGATTCGGTTGGGGCACGCTCGACGCGATCATGATGTTGATGGTCCTGCTGGTGGCCGACGGCGCGGCCAGCCCATTGGTCGTCGGTTATCCGTTGCTGATCGTCGCCTCGGGCCTATGGTTCCGCGTGCGCTTCGTGTCGTACATGACATGCTTGTCGTTGATTTCTTACGGGATCCTCGTCCTGGATTTCTACTATTGGCGCCCGGAACTGGCGGAAGGCTTCGACCACGCGCTCGATCGGCACATCATTTTCTGCGTAGCGTTGGTGGCCGAAGCGGGGGCCGTGGCCTATCTCGTGCAACGCGTGCGAACCCTCAACAGCTACTGCGGCTCGCCCGACGAGTCGCGCGGGTAAGAGCATCTGAACCGGGCGCCATGCCCGCGCGCCGCTTGTTCGACAATCCATGATCTGTAGGGAACGCCCTCCGTGGCGTTCCGTTATGGCGGCATTCAGGAATGGTGGCGTTCCCAGTCGTTGCATTACATTAGTTCCAGTGCCGATCGAAAAACCGGAACGCCACGGAGGGCGTTCCCTACAGGTGTGGTCGCCAAGTTAAAGAAGCGAGTGAGTTCCCTGCCCAAATCGGGTGAAAGAGTGCCCGAATGCGACGCACGGTCATTTGAACATCCCAGCGTCTCTCTTGTCGGGCCGGACGGCCGGGCGGTATACTCGATAGAGTCCGAAGGGTCGTATTCCGTCGCGACACGCCCCCTTCGCAAAATCCCCGCGAGCGACTGGTCGGTGTCCTGAATGACGTCGAGCCGGTTCCTTCCTTCCGTTGCTCTGAAAGGAGATTCCTTCATGTATTGCCGACACACGTTCCTGTCGTTCTTGATTCGCACCTCCTTGTTGATTGCGCTTTGTTTTGGGCTGACCTCCTGGTCGGTGGCCAAGACGAAGAAGATGCCCAAACCGTTCAATTTCGAGGAAGCCTCGCGCAACGTGCCCAAGCCGAGGGAGATATGGCCCGAGATCAGCAAGGACATGGTCCCCCGCGAGTTCAAGATCCTTTCCGACGAGGTCGTCACGAGCGACACCGATCCGTCGCAAAAGCTCCGCAAGATCACTGGTCATTTCTACAGCATCCGGATCGAGGGCAAGCGGTGGGGTCACCCGTGCGTGATCTTCATGCCGGCCGACAACTCGCGGAACATGACGCCCAGTCGCAAGGGCAAGGTCGCCATCGTGGGCAGCCCCAGCGGGACGTCGTTTGAATACCACGTCGCCATGTACGGCGAGCGGATCGCCGCGCGGACCGGCTACCCGACCATGGTCCTCGACAGCCCGGGCGTTGGCGAAGGCGGCAATCGCATCGAGGGCAATATGGACAGCCTTACGCGGATGCGTCTGAAGACGGGCAAGAATATCTACAACATGAACTGCCAGTTGGCCCTGATCTACATCCAGGCCATCGACGTCATGCAGGAGGTCCTCGGGGTTGACAAGGTCCAGGCGGTCGTCGGTGGGCACTCGAAGCGTGGTCGCAGCGCGACGGTCGCCGCGGCGCTTGACCCGCGTGTGGCGGGTGTGGTCATCTTGGGCAACGAGGGCGTCTATCGGACCGACCAGATCCAGTGGCATCTCTCGTTCCACCATGCCTTCTTCCAAGACCAGGTCAAGGTTCCGGTCCTCTACGTCGGCGCGACGAACGAGGACGGCTACAAGATGTTCAGCGTGAACGTCTTGCAAGAGCGGCTCAAGACGCCCATGACGGTCGAAATGATCCCGAACTACCGGCACTACAACTTCCACGAGAAGCAGTACATCGACTTCATGATGTGGGTTTCTCACATCTTCGACGGCCGGCCGATCACGAAGGTCGGCCAGGTGACTCACGAGCGCAAGGGCGAGCGGAGCGTCTTTCGCGTGAAGCTCGAAGGGGAAGCGAAGATCCGGATGGTCAAGATGTGGTACGTCTATACCGACGATTCCCACTGGCGCGATCTGATGTGGTACGACGGGCTGATGCGCAAGGTCGGCGACCACTACGAGTTCTACTGGCACGGCTCGGTGCCCGACGCCGTCATGGTCGAGGTGGCCGACATCGCCCAGGGAATCCCCGGCTACGTCACCAGCCTGCCCACGAAGATGACCGACGCCCCGGTGCTAGACCGCGAGGGGACCGGTTTCCACCATCTGTGGACTCCCCCCTCGTACTACAAGGGCCGACGAGCACCGGAGAAGCCGAAGAAGTAGCAGCCATTCGGGAATTACCGTAGCTGGGTGCCATGCCCTCGCTTGCATGGGCATGATAAACTTGAGTTAGGGCATAGTACGCTGGTTTCTTGCAGGGATCGTGCCAGCCTCTCCCATGGGGAGAAGGCAATATGGTACGATGGGGCCCATGACACAGCCTACTCTTATTCTGGCCAGCCGGAGCCCTCGGCGGCGGGAGTTACTTGCCGAGGCGGGCTACCGGTTCGAGGTGATCGAGCCCGACCCGGCAGCCGAAGCGGTCGACCCGGCCGGCCGGGCGCCCGAGGCCCTGGTCATCGAGCTGGCCCGGCGCAAGGCGGCCGACGTGGCGGCGAGGATCGAGGCAGGCCCAATCAAAACGAGTTTAGTGCTGGGTTGCGATACGGTGGCCGAGTGCGACGGTCAGATCCTAGGCAAGCCGGTCGACATGGAGGATGCCCGGCGGATGTTGCGGATGCTCGGCGGACAGGTCCACCGGGTCCTCAGCGGCGTGTGCCTTTGGCCCGTGCCCGACGGACAGCCCCAGGTTCAGGTCGACACCACGCTCCTGCGGATGGACCCGCTGGACGACGCCCAACTCGAGGCCTATCTGGCCAGCGGAGCCTGGCGGGGCAAGGCGGGCGCGTTCGGCTTCCAGGACAAGACCGGTTGGGTCCACGTTCTCGAAGGCAGCCCTTCGAGCGTCGTCGGCCTCCCCATGGAACGGCTTGCCCAAATGCTCCAGTCTTTCGGCGTCACGCCGGGTTAGCGACCGTAGGTCAGGCTTTGCCTGACAAGCAAGCGAGTAACTGTCCTGTTAGGCACAACCTGACCTACGGCCGTGTTGCCAGCCGATGGTGCAATCCCTTCAGGCCTTCAGTTCGGATACTGTCCAGAGTGGGGAGGGCAAAAGACCGAAAAAATCTTCCTGAGAGGTCGGAATTGCCAGTAGACGACGGCCGGATTACCGAATATACTTGTACGCTTCAGCCAGAGGGGGGGACCTCTCTGGTGGCTTCGTCGGACTCCCCGGTCGACTACGTGGTCGCCGAGACGGGATCCGCCTGGGCTTGCTTATGGGAGGTTTTATGCGTTGTATAAGGGAAAACACCTTCTGATCGATTGCCGTGACGTGCCGAGCGAGGTCTGTTTGGATGACCGTCGGGTGTTGGACGTCATGGCCCGCGCCGCCACCAAGGCGGGCGCCACCGTCATTTCTCAAGTCCGCTATCATTTTGGCCACAACTCGCCCCCCGGTTTCGCGGCGGTGGTCATGCTGGACGAGAGCCACGTGTCGGCCCACTGTTACGCGGACACCAGGCAGATTGCCATGGATGTCTTCACCTGTGGGACGACCAACCCTCACGATGTTTTGGGCTACATCCGCGCGGAAATCGACTTGGGCAACGTAAAGCTCAAGGAAGAACCTCGCTTTGTCTCCCCCACGCAAGCCCCAGGGGACTGCGTTCGGTCGTGTTCGCTGCCGGCCGTTGGGTCTAGGCAGATTGATGAAGCACCGATCGCTCCATGATGGCCGCCACGACGGCCTAGTACCGCTAGAAAGTCTTGACCTCGCGCGCGTCAGCTCGTTCGCCGGGCTGTTGCGCGCGATGGAAAAGACCGCATTCTCGGGCCGCCAACTGGGCAAGGCATTCGATATCCTTGCCCAGATGGCCCGGGATGACTCTTGCCGCGTCGTCCTGACCCTCTCCGGGGCGATGACCGTCGCCAAACAGGGCAAGCTCGTCTGCGACCTGATCGAGCGCCGGATCGTCCACGCCGTCGTGGCGACCGGGGCCCTGATGGCCCACGGCCTGACCGAATCGATCGGCCTGACCCATTACCAGCACGACGAGTCGGTCGATGACGAGGCCCTGTTCGAAAAGGGTTACAACCGGATCTACGATACGCTCGAAATGGAGGCCAACCTCAACGACGTCGAGCGGATGGTCCGGTCGGTTCTTACGGAAAACCAGCCCGAAGGGGGAGTCTGGTCGTCGGCCCGGCTTTGCCGGGCGTTGGGCAAAAAGCTCTCGGAGCTGGCCCAGGGGCCGGGCATCCTCCGCAGTGCGTTCGAGCACGACGTGCCCGTCTTCATCCCGGCCTTCACCGACAGCGAGATGGGCCTGGACGTCTCGACTTGGGCCATGGCCGAAGCCCTCAAGCGGCAGGGCAAGGCGGTTGAGGGTCTCGCCACCGACGAGGTTTTCGACACGCCGGCCCCGTTCAACCCGTTCCTCGACCTGCAACAGTACGCCCGATGGATCGGCCAGGCCCCGCGGTTGGGCATCCTGACGATCGGCGGCGGCGTGCCGAGGAATTGGGCCCAACAGGTCGGGCCGTACTACGACATCACCAACGCCCGGCTGGGCACCAAGCTGCCCGGGCCGAGGTTCCAGTACGGCGTGCGGATTTGCCCCGAGCCGGTCCACTGGGGCGGCCTGTCGGGCTGCACCTATTCCGAGGGCATAAGCTGGGGCAAGTTCGTGCCCCCGGCCGAAGGCGGACGCTTCGCCGAGGTCTACGCCGACGCCACGGCCGTCTGGCCCTTGCTGGTCAAGGCCCTATTTGAAGAACTGGATTCCGACCTGTAGGAGGCGACTCCCGTCGCTGAAAGGTTTAGTAGAAGCGGCGTCTCGCCGCTTTTTTGAGACAACGCGGCGGGACGCTGCGTCTACTAGGGCGACACCATGACCTGGCCGGCGTTTCTCGACCTTCCGCCCGCGACGGCCCACGAGGCCGACGTGCTCTTGCTGCCTTTGCCCTACGAGGCAACCGTCTCGTATGGTCGGGGCACCGCGCTTGCTCCGGAGGCCATCTGGCGGGCGTCGTGCGAGGTCGAGCTGTGGGACGAGCAGACGGGCGTCGACCTGGAAACATTCCGCTGGCACACGGCCCCGGCCATCCTGCCGGGCCGTACCGAGCTGGCGGCCGACTATCTTGCCCGGGTCCAACGGGCGGCAGCCGAGCTGCACCGCCACGAAGGCTTGGTCATGGGCGTCGGCGGCGAGCACGGCTTGACGCCGGCCTTGGTCCGGGCAGCGCGGGGGAGCAATGATCTGTCGGGCGTGACGGTCGTCCAGTTCGACGCCCACGCCGACCTGCGTGACATCTACGCCGGCTCGCCCCATTCGCACGCCTGCGCCATGCGCCGGCTGGTCGAGGCCTCGGCCCAGGTGATCGCCGTCGGCATCCGCTCGGCCGCCCGGGAGGAAGCCGAGTTTGCCAATCGCAATGATCTCGTTACGACGTTCCCCGCCCGACTGTTGGCCGGCGAAAACCATCTTCTGCCCGGCGAGGAGAATCTCGAACCGGCCCTCCTGGACACGCTCCGAGGACTCGAAGGCGACGTCTACCTGACGATCGACATCGACGCCCTGGACGTCCACCTTTGCCCCGCCACCGGCACACCCCAGCCCGGCGGCCTCGGCTGGTGGCCGTCGCTTCGCTACCTCCACGCCCTGCTCGTCGAAAACCGTTCCCGCCGCCTGTTGGGCCTCGACCTGGTCGAAACGGTCCCCGACCCGTCCACCCACGTCAACGAATTCACCGCCGCGTTGCTGTTGGCCAAACTGGGTGCGTTTTGTCATCACGGTTGAAGCTTCTTCTACTATCGCCCCAGGGTGCCACTGGCTCCGCCAGTACCTTTTGGGAGGGCCACGCTCCGTCGTGACCGAGCTCTTCTACCAACGGACGCGACAGAGCGCGTCCCTCCCGATTGCGGTCAACAGCGAACATGCCCGGGTAGTGCGTGGGATGTACTGCGTGCTACAATCGGAGTCATCGTCTGCTGGGTGTTCGGATTGCCGTCCGAGAGGGAGCATCACTTCATGCAAACAAGCGACCAGCAGGAACAACCGAAGTCGTCCGTCGTTCGGATGCTGGTGAAACATTCGGCCATCACGGCGTGCCTGGCCACGTTCGTGTTTGTAGCGGCCATCTTGGTGAAGTCAAAGGAGTCAGGTCGCGAATGCCTCCTCTGGCTGTCATTCGGGCTGCTTTGGACGGCATGGATTGGGGCTTATCAGGCAGTAGCCAAGGCCCGCCGAGAACGGGCGACCATGAGCGCCGACGAACAGAAGTTCATGGCGCCCTCATCCACCCAAGATGAATGCCCTGTCAAAGCATTCGATGGACTTGACCGTAAGCAATGGCGCGCTGTTCGGGACAGGATTTTCGGTGCATGGACCGGAGTATCCTTTGGGACAATTTTTTTCTTGATGGGGACTTTTCTCGTGAAGCCGGACAATTGGTTTCTCAACTTGTTTTTCTGCATGGCGTACGCAAACATGTTGAGTGGGCTAATTAATTTGTATCGAGCCTTAGCCGTTATGCGCCGTCGGGAAGAGGGATGCGCCCCCGCGTCACCTGGCTCACTCCATTAACCACACTTCCAGAGCCGGTGTTTCCTGGAGGGTTGCACCCCTTATAACCAAACGCATCCACCAACGGACGTGACGGAGCACGTTCCTCCAATTCATTGGAGTGTTACGCGTTGCGATGAACAATCTAGCCACTAGCCACCGACCACTAGCCACTATTCTCCCCGCCCTCACCCCCGGTCCCTCTCCAAAAGGGAGAGGGGAGGTCTTGATGCAAAGCGATCACTCGCTCGGCAGCAGATCAAGCACCGTCTGAATCGAATCGGGCTGCGTGGCGGGCAGGATGCGTGGGGTGCGGTCCCAGAGGAGTTCGGCGACGCGGGCGGCCAGTTCTTCGCGGACGACCAGGAGAACGACGCCTTGGGCTTCGTTGAAGAGCTGTTCAATAATGGGGCGCCAGCCACGGCCGTCGAGTTCCAGGGGGCCGAATTCGTCGACGACGATTAGCGAGGCCTGCCGGGCGGCTTCCGAACCGAAGGCCTTGCGGCCCAGACGCAGGCCGCCGCGTTCGAAATCGAGCCGGCCGGCCCGGCGGACGCCGCGACCGTCGCGCCGGGCGAAGGGGACACGATCGCCGGAGCTGATGTCGAGGACGTCGTAACCGGCCAGCGAGCCGTTGCGGTGCAGTGAGGGAGTGAGGATCCCCGCGGTCGAGTGCCCAGCGTCCCGCGCGTAGTGGACCAGTCGCGTGGCTTCTCTTGTCTTGCCAGACTGTTTTGGGCCTACCCAAAGAACGACAACTGCCATGCCCCTCAAGCCCCACTCAACAGAAAACCAAAACACCCTCGCTTCTGATGCGGATCGAACCGGCGTCAGAACGTCGATGCGGAAAACCCGTGTGATACAACCCGTGTTGAAACAAGCTCCATGGCGCAACACGAAACGGCGAGAACACGGTGCGATCCGCGCCCCGGTCGTTCGCCAAGGCGTCGCTCGACGAGTCCCGAGAATCCCGCCCCTTGCTGGCCCCGTGCTCCCGGACCGCTGCCGGCTCGTCGATGCGAGCCGAGGCAGTACCACCGGGCCAAATATCGCTTGCCACCACATGATAACGGACCCTCGTGGGCCGGGCAACGGCATTGTTGACCTTTTTCGTGCTCTTTCTTGTCGCAAGTGGGTTGAATGTGTGGTAGAGCTGTTGATTTGTCGACCGGTGGGACGGACTGTCCGAGTCGAATTGCCCGGTGGAATATGCCTCGCAGCCGCGATGGAGCATGGCCCTCCAAAGCAAGGGCGTGTGGAAAGCGGCTCGGGCCAGCAGTATAATGAAGCGAGACAAGCCTGCCCCCTCCTTCGGGAGGCAAATCCCCACCGTTTGTCGCTAGCCCTCACACTTGGAGCACATTATGTCTTTGCCAATCACTCGCCTTTGGCGTTGGATCGTGGTTTCGCTAGGAATCATATCGCTGGGACTCGTGGCGACCGTGTCGAACTGCCGCGCGGCCGAGCTGCGCGTGGCGACGTTCGAATGCGAGGTAACCCCGCCCCTCAATGGTCATCCATTGATCATCACGAAGCCAGCCAAGGTCATCGAGACGCCCTTGTTGGCCCGGGGGATTGTGATCGACGACGGACAGAAACGCTATGTACTTTGTGCCCTGGATTGGTGTGGGCTGTGCAATTCGTCTTACGACCTGTTTCGCGAAAAGATCGCCCAGGGGGCCGGGGCCGACGTGTCGAACGTGGCCCTGCAGTGCGTCCACCAGCACACGGCCCCGTACACCGACGGCGACGTCCAGAAACTCTTGGCCCATGATGAGAAAATCCCGCTCTACGTCGACTTCGACTATCTCGAAAAGGCGTCCGATGCGTTGGGCGCCGCGGTCAAGAAGTCGCTCGGGCAGTTCGAGCCGTTTGATCGGATCGGCACAGGGCAGGCCAAGGTCGATCGGGTGGCCTCCTATCGGCGGATGAAAGTCGACGGCAAGGTCCAGACTCGCTGGTCGCACACCAAACAGCCAGAAATCCGCGATTTGCCCGAGGGGCCCATCGATCCGTATCTCAAGACGATCACCCTGGCCCAAGGCGACAAGGCGCTGGTCCGGTTGCACTACTACGCGACCCATCCTCAGACTTTTTATAAGGACGCCCGTGTCTCCTACGACATGTCGGGCATGGCCCTGAAGCAACTCGAGGAAAAGGATCCGGCGTTTCAGATCTACTTCACCGGCTGCGCGGGCGACGTTACGGTGGGCAAGTACAACGAAGGAACGCCGGCCTCGCGGGATGAATTGACCTCGCGGCTGCTGGCCGGCATGGAGGCATCGATCGCCGCGACCAAGTTCCGCCCGGCCGAAGCCCTCGAGTGGCGCACCGCCAAGGTGCGTTTGCCTTTGCAGACCGATCCGGGCTGCACGCCGGCCGATCGATTGGCCGAGATGAACAACAAGAAAGCCAAGCCGGACAATCGCGTCATCGCCGGGTGGCGCGTATCGTTCAACCAACGGGCCGAACGGCCGTTCGAGCTGTCGGCCCTGCGGATCGGCGACGTCCGGATCCTGAACCTGTGCGGCGAATGCCTGATCGAATTCCAACGCTATGCCCAGAATCAGCGGCCCGACGAGTTCGTGGCCGTCGCGGCCTACGGCGACCTGGCTCCGGGCTACGTCTGCCCCGACAAGGCCTTCGACGAGGGGGGCTACGAGCCCAGCGCCTCGGGCTCCGGTCGCGGCGCCGAAGCCGCCATGAAAAAGGCCATCCGTCAATTGCTCGACAAGGAGTAACGTCCTTCGCTTCCATTCCTTTCCACACGCGGGAGAACCCCACAACGTGAAAATACGATTCCTGGGCGCCGCACGGCAGGTTACTGGCTCGCAATACCTCTTGGAGCACAATGGAACACGGCTTCTGATCGACTGCGGCATGTATCAGGAGCGGGACTACCTGGACCGGAACTGGGAACCGTTTTTCTTCCCGCCGAAAAAACTCGACGCGGTGCTGATCAGCCACGCCCACGTCGATCACTGCGGGCTGGTGCCGAAGCTGGTCAGCGAGGGATTCAACGGCCCGATCCACGCCACAGCCGCGACGGCCGACCTGATGGACGTCGTGCTGCACGATTCGGCCAAGATTCAGAGCGAAGACGTCGCGTTCAAAAAGAAGCGGCATCGCAAGGAAGGCCGCAAGGGCCGCTTTCCAGTCAAGACGCTGTTCACCGAAAAGGACGTCGCCCGGACGATCCGCCACCTCTCGCCCGCCTTCTACCGCCAGCCGGTCGACGTCGCCGAGGGTGTTCAGGCCACGTTCCACGACGCGGGCCATATCCTCGGCTCGGCCATGATCGAAATCAACGTCCAAACCGGCGACGGCCCCCGGCGAATCGTCTTCTCGGGCGACGTCGGCCAGTGGAACAAACCGATCATCCGCGACCCAACCCTGTTTAATCAGGCCGACTACATCGTCATGGAGTCGACCTACGGCGACCGC
>JAFGFF010000083.1 GCA_016931075.1 Pirellulales bacterium
CGACCTGGGGCAAATGCCCCAGCCACCCACCCATCACCTCCACATGCACCCACAAGATGCCGTTAGCAGCTTGTTTTCCAGGCTCGATTTCCCGGACACCTTCACGCTTGTCATGGGCGTGCGGCAGCGGTTCTGCAGTGCATCGCATGCCCATGACAAGCGTGGGCATGGCACCCAACGCGGCCTAACCTCTCTTCGACCAGCCGGGCGGCTGAAACGACCCCGGGGTGAATCCTCCGTACAACAAACACGACCTGCATCGCTCCACTCCCCGTTTCGCCCTGTTCAAAGGGCGTAGCGGCTTGGATTTCTCGCTCCCCACCCCCCCGTTGCGTGAATCGGGCACGGCTGGTACGCTCGCAAGAGACTATTTGGGCCGATTTTTCCGGCTCTGCCGACAATCGAGCACCGCGAACCGAAAGACCTATCCATGAAAGCGCTGGTCAAGGCGAAACCCGAGGTGGGCCTCTGGCTTGAGGACGTGCCTGTCCCCGAAATCGGGGGCAACGACGTCCTGATCAAGATCCTGAAGACAAGCATCTGCGGCACCGACGTCCACATCTGGAATTGGGACGCCTGGGCACAGAAAACGATCCCCGTTCCGATGACGGTCGGCCATGAGTTCGTCGGGCGGATCGAAAAGATCGGCAACAATGTCCACGGCTTCAAGCCGGGCGACCTGGTCAGCGGCGAAGGACACCTGGTCTGCGGCCGGTGCCGCAACTGCCTGGCCGGACGGCGCCACCTCTGCCCACACACCAGCGGCGTGGGCGTCAACCGCGACGGCGCCTACGCTGAGTAT
Organism: Pirellulales bacterium; assembly: GCA_016931075.1. GTDB lineage: Bacteria > Planctomycetota > Planctomycetia > Pirellulales > Thermoguttaceae > JAFGFF01. Next base: position 803 of record JAFGFF010000083.1, read on the forward strand.
CTCTCGATCCCCGTGACGAACGTCTGGGCGTGCGACAAGCGGATCCCGCTCGACGTGCTCAGCAGTTTCGACCCGTTGGGCAACGCCACGCACACGGCCTGTTCGTTCCCTGTCATGGGCGAGGACGTCCTGATCACCGGGGCCGGCCCGATCGGTTGCATGGCCGCCGCCATCTGTCGCCACAGCGCCGCCCGCCACGTCGTCGTGACCGACGTCAACCCTTACCGGCTCGAGCTGGCTAAGAAGATGGGTGCGACCCTTGCCCTCGACGCACGAACCCAACGGATCGAAGACGCCCAAAAAGAACTTGGCATGAAGGAAGGATTCGATGTGGGCCTCGAAATGTCGGGCAATCCCGGCGCCTTCCGCGAAATGCTCCAGAACATGTGTCACGGCGGCAAGATCGCCCTGCTAGGTATCCTGCCCAAGGCCGAGATCGACTGGGATCTGGTCGTCTTCGACGGCCTGACCATTAAAGGCATCTACGGCCGCGAAATGTACGAAACCTGGTACAAAATGACCATGATGATCCAATGCGGCCTGGACATCACCCCGATCATCACCCACCGGTTCCACTACACCGAGTTCGAAAAGGCGTTCGAGGTGATGCGGTCGGGCAACTCGGGCAAGGTCGTCTTGACCTGGGTGGAGGAGTAGGAAAGAGGAGAGCGACCGTCGGTCGTTGGACCTGTTATCTCCCGGAGGGCATAGCCATGGCCATGCAATACAAAGTGGTCTGCCAGACCTGGTGCCTGACCTCGCACTCGAAGGCCAAGGCAATCGAACATCACCTGAACCACCTCTCGCCCCAGGGCTGGGAGTTCACCGCCCTCGAATCCGTCATCTTCCTCGGCATCGACGTCGGCTTCTACCTCGTCCTCCAACGCCCCGAGCAAGATTCCCCCAATCCCTAATCCACTCACTAATCCAATCTCTCATTTCACGATCCTTCCGGAGGTATCCATGAACTTGGAAGAATACTTCGAAGGAAGCCAGATCGGACCGCCAATGGACGATAGCGATGCCACTGTTTCGGACTGGATGCCGTTTTGCACCATTCCAGTTCTTAGTGGCGCCCTTTGGGTTGGCGATCCAATGTATGCTTGGGCTGAAGCACAATCGGGCGACGGCTGCGTGGTTGATGTTCCCAAGGGCGACTACGTCATTGAGGCAAAGGGGCTCGAATCTCCCCAAGGCAAGATCGTCACGCGGTTGCGAATCTTCCTTCAAGGTTCCAAATCCTATTCGCCTGGCGAAGTGGTTGGCGAAGCGGGCACCGACTCGTGTCAAATAAGCGTTACCGATCAGAAAGCCCTCAGGGAAGCATTTCAACTCGCTTGCGGTGACGATTTCGACGCTTGCATGAAACTGCTCGAGCAGCAGATGACGACGCCAATTGGTATCGTTCGTCCCAGCAACAAGAGTGACGGCATGCTCGCCTATGTCTGCAACGGCAGCGACGGTGGTGGACCCGTATTAGAGTTGCGATCCGGAAATCAACGAGTCGGTATCGAACTGGAAGTTTTTCCAGTATTGATCAGGATGCGTTGTCCCATCGAGACGTGTGCCGGCTGGGTGCTAGGCGTTGAAGGTTCCAGTTGGGGCTGTGAAGAGTGCGGCTATGAGTGGTACAGTCGCGACGAAATCAACGAAGCCATTTCGGAAGTGATTCAGAAATTCGAGCATCGAAGGAAATGCTACGTCAAGAACGGCCAGAATTGGGATCCGGTACAACCAGATCATGAGCCAGCCGACTACGAAACCCAGGTCGAAGCCGAACTAGATGACGAATAATCCATCCCTAGCCCCTAGCCCCCAATCCCCTTTTTACCATGTACATCACGCTCAAGAACCACCTCACCGCCCAACTCGACGACATCCGCCAGAGCGGCCTCTATAAGGCAGAACGCATCATCGCCACGCCGCAGGGCGCTCGCATCGCCGTGGTCGGCGGGCGCGAAGTGCTGAACTTCTGTGCAAACAACTACCTCGGCCTCTCGAACGACCCACGGCTCGTGGCCGCCGCCAAGGACAGCTACGAACACTGGGGATTCGGACTGAGTAGCGTCCGGTTCATCTGCGGCACGCAGGAACTGCACAAGACGCTCGAACAGAAAATCAGCCAGTTTCTCGGCATGGAGGACACGATCCTCTACAGCTCGTGCTTCGACGCCAACGGCGGACTGTTCGAAACCCTTTTGGGCCCCGAGGACGCCATTATCTCCGATGAACTGAACCACGCCAGCATCATCGACGGCGTCCGGCTCTGCAAGGCGAAGCGGTTCCGCTATAAAAACAACGATATGGCCGACCTCGAAGCCCAGCTCCAAGAGGCCTCCGACGCCCGGCTGAAGATGATCGCTACCGACGGGGTGTTTTCGATGGACGGGATCATCGCCAATCTGGCGGGCGTATGCGACCTGGCCGACAAGTACGACGCGGCCGTTATGGTCGACGATTCGCACGCCACGGGCTTCATCGGCAAGACGGGCCGAGGCACGCCCGAGTACGCCGGGGTGATGGACCGCGTCGACATCATCACCAGCACACTGGGCAAGGCCCTGGGCGGCGCGTCGGGCGGATTCACCTCGGCGAGGAAGGAGGTCGTCGAACTCCTGCGGCAGCGGAGCCGGCCGTATCTCTTCTCGAACACGCTGGCCCCGGCCATCGCCGCCACGACCGTTGCCGTGCTTGACATGTTAAGCGAGACGACCGCGCTGCGCGACCGGCTGGAGGAGAACACGAAGTTCTTCCGCGCCGCGATGAAGGAACACGGGTTCAATATCCCCGAGAGCGAGCACCCGATCTGTCCAATCATGCTCGGCGACGCGGTGCTGGCGACGAAGATGGCCTCGATGATGCTCGACGAGGGCGTCTATGTGATCGGCTTCTCCTACCCGGTCGTGCCCAAGGAAAAAGCCCGCATCCGCGTGCAGATCTCGGCCGCCCACACCCGAGAAGACCTCGATACGGCCATCAACGCGTTCGTTAAAGTCCGGGCGGCTTGTCAAGCGTAGAAGTGGCACAGCGGGAATTATCTTGTCGACCGACTTCCAGATCGTTCAACTCACACCACCCGGACGGGGTGCGGTGGCCACGTTACTGGTCGAGGGCTCGGGCGCGGCGGCGGCTGTCGACCGGCTGCTGGTGCAGTCCGAGAATCCATCCGACAAAGGGCTTTCGGTCCGACGGATTGCCAACGGCGAGCAGGTCGTCGTCTGCCGGGTGGCCGAGGATGTCGTGCGACTGCACTGCCATGGTGGGCGGGCAGCGATCGGGCGGATCATCAACGCCCTGCGCCAAGCCGGCGGACAGGTTGCCGATTGGAAACAGTGGGCCACGGAACGCGAAGACCCACTCCACGCGGCCGCCCGGGTGGCCCTGGTTGAGGCGCCGACCCGACGGACAGCCGGGATTCTGCTCAACCAGTACGCCGGCGCTTTGTCCAAGGCGTGCACTTCGATCCGAGAAATGATCGACAACGGTCGGACTCACGACGCCCGGGCGAAACTCGACGAACTTCTCGAATACGCCCCTTGCGTCCTGCACTTGACCGAGCCCTGGCGTGTGGTCGTGGCCGGTCGGCCGAATGTCGGAAAGAGTAGCCTAGTCAACGCGCTGGCCGGATTCGATCGGGCGATCGTCCACGCCCAGCCGGGCACTACCCGCGACGCACTGACCACCGCTACGGCAATTGACGGCTGGCCGGTCGAACTGATCGACACGGCCGGCTTTCACACCACCGACGACCCGATCGAACAGGCCGGCGTCCGGCTGGCCGAAGAACGACTCGCTAAGGCCGATCTCGTCGTGCTCGTGACCGACGCGGCCGTATCATGGTCCAAAGACGATGCGGCTCTTCTGGCGGCGTGGCCGGGGGCGATCCTGATCCACAACAAGTGCGACCTGCCGTCGGCCGAGGGTCGGCGGCCCGATGGCCTGAGGGTCAGCGCCCTGCGTGGCGACGGTCTGCCCGATCTGATCTCGTCGCTTGGCGTCCGACTGGTTCCCTGCCCTCTCCCACCGGGCCAGGCCGTGCCCTGGACGACTCAACAGGTCGACGCCCTGCGATCCACGACCGAAGCTCTCCGCATCGGGCAAACCGACCAGGCCGTGTCACTCCTTGGTCACCTGCTTACTACAAGGCACTGGTCAGAATAGAGAACGCCTCTACCCAAGGAGGAGGGGGTCGGTGTAATATGAGGCGAACACTGGACTTTCATCAGAGCTAATTCAACGTGTATTTCAGGTCGAGTGAGAATCTGGGGGTTTCCGACCCATCGTCGCCCTTTTCAAAGGTTGGGGGGTCGGGTAGACTCAAGGGTTCGATTAAAGCGACCTCGCGTGTGGTGGTCGCCTGGATTCGATTTCCCCCTTGTTCGGAGTATCCCGCCATGGCCAAACCCGGCCGCAAGCTAAAGAAGGCCAACCACGGCAAGCGTCCCGCCAGCAGCAAGGCGCGTAAGCAGAAGCGTCGTGCCAGCCATACCTAATTTCAATATTGGGGCAGTTCGCCGTCTTTGAGTAGGATGGGGAAGCAACTTCACTTCCGACCAGCCGAGTTGTTTGCGCGACTTGCCGTGAAGGAGTCCTGAGGTGGCCAAGAAACCGTTGATTCTGGACCATTCGGCTTACGATTTGAATCACGTGGTTGCCGACGCCGAGGAAATCGGCCGCTACAATCCGCAGCGGTTCGAGATGCAGCAGCTCACGGCGATTTGCTACGAGGACTTGGAAAACTGCATCTGCGTCGGCTACAAGGACCTAACCCAGGACGATTTCTGGGTCCGGGGGCACATGCCCGATCTGCCTCTGATGCCCGGCGTGATGATGTGCGAGGCGGCCGCCCAGGTCGCCAGCTACTACGCCCGACGGCACCAGTTGATGGACGCCGAGATCGTCGGGTATGGCGGACTCGAAGAGGTCCGGTTTCGTGGCGTGGTCCGGCCGGGTGACCGGTTCGTGGTCATCGCCCACCTGCTCAAAGTCCGCCGCATGATGCTCACCTGTGAATTCCAGTGCTTTGTCGACGAAAACCTCGTCTGCGAAGGCATCCTCAAGGGAATCCCGCTGCCGATCGACCAACTCCGGGCCACCAAGGTCTGACGCGGCAACGTCGCCCTCAGCCGCCAGCGCCGGACAACCAGCAGCATGTTTCTTCCCTTCGACGACGACAACCCCACACGGCGTGTTCCGATCGTGACTTACACGATCATCGCCGTGAATGTCGTGATCTTCTTCTGGATCTCACGACTGACCCACGGTCAACGCGAATGGGTAACGCTGCACCGGGGATTCGTTCCGGCACGGGTGTCACAGTTGTTCAACCCCCGACCGATCGCAATTCCGAGGCAGGTCCTGGTTCAGCATCCATTCTTCGGCAGGGCCATTCTGCAAGGTCAAGTCGTTATGCCGCCAGACCGGGGTGAAATCCTGCTCTCGTTTCTTACAAGCCAGTTCCTGCACGGGAGTTGGCTCCATGTGATCATGAACATGTGGTACCTGGCTCTGTTCGGCAAGAACGTCGAGGACCGGCTAGGGCGGGGTGTGTTCCTGCTGTTCTACCTGGTCGGAGGAGTGCTGGCCGCCGCGTGCCACTGGGCCATTGAACCGAACAGTATTACGCCGGTAATCGGGGCCTCCGGCGCGGTGGCCGCCGTGTTGGGCGGCTATGCGATCGCCTGGCCTTGGGCCCGGGTGCATACGCTGATCTTCCTCATCGTCTTCATCACGATCATCGACGTCCCGGCCTTGGTGCTCTTGGGGATCTGGTTCCTCATGCAATTGATGGAAGCCCACGGGCAGCTCAACCTCCACTTGGCCGGCGGCGTGGCATGGTGGGCCCATGTGGGCGGATTCCTGGCCGGCATGGCCATGATGCCCCTGTTGAGTTGGATGCTGCACGCCGAGGGCCCCCCATCGAACCCGCCTGCCGAGGAGAAAGCACCATCGGACGACGCGCGCTGAGAAAACCCGACCCGACGCTCGATCTGTCGGGCTACCTGAAGACGTTTGACGAACTACCCCGGCCCTGGGACGCAAGCAGCCTGTTTGGACGCGAAGCACCGCTGGAAGTCGAGGTCGGCTCGGGCAAAGGCCTGTTCCTGCGCGTCGCGGCGGCCGCGCGACCAGACGTCGATTTCCTGGGCATCGAAATAGGAGCCAAGTACGCCCAATTCACGGCTGCTGCCCTGGCCAAGCGATCGCTGCGCAATGCGATCATCGTTGAGGGGGACGGTCTGCGTCTGTTCGACGAGCTTCTGCCCGACGATTCGCTGGCCGCCGTGCATGTCTATTTCCCCGACCCGTGGTGGAAGAAGCGGCACAAGAAGCGTCGCGTCCTGCGCGAGTCGTTCGTCCGCGACGTACAGCGAACTCTGGCGCCAGGCGGAACGCTGCACTTCTGGACCGACGTGCAGGAATACTTTGAGACGACGCTGGAGCTGTTGGCCCAAACGACCACGCTCGAAGGTCCATCGGCCGTTGCCGAGCGCCCGGCCGAGCACGACATGGACTACCGGACCCACTTCGAACGTCGCACCCGCCAACATAGCGAGCCCGTCCATCGAGCCGAGTTCCGCAAGCCGCCGGCCTAATCAACACGGAAAACCTGTGCGGCTTCCGATACGCTACGGCTGCCAAGGCGGCGCGTCGTCGAGGCCGTCGCCGGCCGTGTCGATCGTGATCGGCTGGCTGTTCTCGACTTCAATGAAGATGACCTCCAGACGCTGGAGCCCCCAACCGTTCTCGAACATCCGGGCGTCGACGGTCATATTAGCTTGGCCACGCGGACCGTTGAGCTTCACGTTGAAGTGGTTTTCACCGCCCTCGGGAAGCCAGCCCAGCGTGATCGGCTCCCCCAATTGCTCGATGACACGAGGCTCCTTGGCGGCTGCCTCGAACGCCATCCGGCAGGGTTCGCTGTCGCGAAGGTCACCGTAGTTGGTGCGCCAGTAGTAATACCCACCGATGCCGCCACCGACGATGATCACGAACAGGACGAGCAAGAGAACGCGCCACCAATTCCTTCGGCACCAGCTCTTCTGGGGACGGGTTTTCACGGCGACCGGTTCGGTCTCGGACATGGCTATTCCTCCTGCGCGTTGCGGAACAAGTGAACGATATTGCGTGGGCGGTCACGATTCGCTCGGACCAGCCTCACGCTCCAGCCGAGCCCGTTCTAGTTCGGAAAGCCCGGCTTCCTTCTTTTCAACGGACTCGATGACCGGCGTCGGTTGGTCGACGGGCGTTGCAACGTCGGGCGGCTCGGCGCTCGTGCTCGGAGTAGGCGCATCAAGCACTTTCAGGAAATCGAGTTCGATGTCATACCAAGCGCGGTCATCACCTTCAAACTGGACCAGGGCCCGGCCGTTGGCGTTGAGTGTCATGACACGGCCGATCTTGCCCGCAAATCGGGCCCATTCCGGTTGGCTCGCGTCAACGACGACCTGCTCACCGGCGTACTCGTGGCGAAGCTCTTCAAGGCGTTCTGGAATCATGGAGTCTCTTCATGAATGGCGCCGGGCTGAACGGTTGTGGTGTCTAGGCAGCCCGATTTCGTTCGACGCCGTGTAAATAAGGGTTCAATGTGGGATCGTTGTACATTTTCATCTGCCGGTAGACTTTCAGGAGTCTTTGGCCGGCAAAGATGTCTTCAAGCAGCTCTGCTAGAGACGTCGACAGGTCGCAGTGTTGTTGACGGAGGATTTCGAGCCGGTCGTGGGCCTGATGGCGATGGGACGCATCGGCGTCGGGTCGTGCAGCCTGCTCTTCCATGTGGTAGATCCGCAAAGCCAGGATCGAAAGACGGTCGATCACGCTGCCGGGCGTTTCGGTGTTCAGCCGGGCGCCTGGCGCCGAGGTCACGCCCGCGGCAGCCAACTCCTCGAGCAGCAGGACGTCAAGCTCCTCGATCAGGTCATTTCGACACTGGTTAAGCCGATCGATCTGACGCTTGACTTCGGCCAACATGGCCTCGCTGACGTCCCTCGACCGTGCAAGGTCCTCCTGGTGCCAGAGCCGGAAGTTCTGCTCGTGTTGCCGGCAAACGGCCGCCAGAAACCCATCGTACGGATTGCCGATTTGTTCATCGTGCCAACGCACGACGGTTTCCCGCTGGAGTTCGGTTATGGCATGTACATTTATATCAATCATCGATTTGCCTGACGTGGGCTGTGCATCCCGACGGGCATTTCACGGTGAAGATAGTCCCATTTCAAGTTCACAACAAGGTGAAAAGCCCGGTAAATGCTGGGCTTGATCGGGGACTCGTATGATCCCTGGCAGTGCCCCAAATCACCTCGGCCTCGAGTGTCATGACCCACGCTCGTGCCGTATACTCAAGTAGGCAGCCCGTGGTGTGAGTCTCGGATTTTACCACGGCCACGAAATCCCCCTTCTAAAAGGGATTTGCGTCAAAATCCGATCTTTCGGAAGGTCATTACCAGGAGAACGCAGGATGCCCCTTTACGAATACCGCCCTGTGGAAGGGGATTGCCCGCATTGCCGAGGCGGGTTCGAGGTTCTCCAGCCAGTTAGCGATACCCCACTAGAGAAGTGCCCTGAATGTGGTCAGGCGTGTCGACGAGTCTTTTCCACCTTTGCCGCCGTGAAAAGCGCGCGGGATATGCTCAGCACGAAAAACTTGGCCAGCAAAGGTTTTACGCAGTACAAGCGGGCCGGAGACGGGCACTACGAGCGTACTTGCGGTGAGGGACCGCAGGTGATCTCACGCGACGACGTCTGACAGGCATCCGACCAGTTCGATTTTCCTATTCCGATACTGCGAGGATCCGCCGCCAATACCCCCCTGCGGGGGTTTCTTCTTTACTGGTCAGATGACTGTCTGGCAGTAGTTCTTTCGCGGCAAAACAGCCAGAGATTCCGATTGCGCGGTCGACGTTCCCATAGGGACGATTTGATCGGTCGGACAGCAGGAATCGTGTGTCGCCAAACCCCGTTCTGACAACACTTTGGGCTATGTTTTCCAGGAGGATACATCGCCGTGCGGGACTGGTGGCGTTCGGCCCAATTGGGCACGCGCCTGGGGCAGTCAAATCCCAGCTACGACGTCGGAAAGGTGGGGAGAAATGACGCGAGTGCAATTTCAGTCCGAAGGGACTCCTATCCCTTTGGAGAAAGTCGTACAGCGGATCGACGAGATCTCGACGCTTCCACACGTCGCACTTCGTGTGATGGAAGTGGCCAACAACGCCGACTCCGGGGCCGTGGACCTCAAGGAAGCCATGGAAGGAGACGCGGCGCTGAGCGCCCGGGTGCTCCGAGTCGTCAATTCTTCGGCGTTCGCCACGCGAACTCAGATCACCAACCTGCAGCAGGCCATAGCCTACCTGGGATTGAAACAAATCCGCAATCTGGCGATGACAGCCAGCGTCAGCGAGTTGTTCTCCAAGGATGAGGCCATCGGTCCTTATCGGCGATCGGCCTTGTGGCGCCATCTCGTCTCCGTGGGAATCTGTGCTCGCCTGATCGCCATGCGCCGCAAGATTCATAATTTCGAAGACGCATTCCTGGCCGGATTGCTGCACGACATCGGCATCGTCCTCGAGGACCAACACCTCCACGAACCGTTTTGCGACGTGATTCGATCGCTGGACGAGTCCCGTTCTCTTATTGACATCGAACGGGAGCACCTTGGCTTCGACCACACCCTATTGGCCGAGAAGGTGGCCGAGACTTGGGGTTTCCCCGAAGTGATCAAGGCGGCCATCCGTTACCACCACATGTCGGTCCGCTATCGTGGCAGCGAGGTTCCAATCGTGCGTTGCGTCGAGGTGGCCAACCTGATCTGCACGCTCAAGGGCATTCCGTCGGTAGGGCTGAAATTGGTCAAGTTTTCTCCGCCCGCGCTGGCCGGTCTTGGACTGACCAAAGAAGACATCGCCGTGTTGGCCAACGATCTGGACAACGAACTTGTCGTCAATGCCAACCTTTTCCAGATGTAGGGTGACGGGATGGGGCTCCCGCTGAACAGCATCTCGGCGCTACTTCGGGCCATCGACGGGACCGACGGATCAGCCTCCGACAGCAATCTGTTGGAGGAACGGCTTGCTACCTGGAAACCCCTCCAGCTTGTCGTTGCGGACACGCACGGCGGCGCCATCTCGGCCATTCCCGCGGTTGCTCCTCGAGACGTGCTTTCCTCGGAGTCGCTCATCGCACAATCGATCAAGGCGATGAAGAAAGAACGATGGTGTGCCTGGCAGGTCGGCAAGTCGGCCGGACGGATCTGTGCTCTGGCCGTGAGGCTCTCCGGGCCGGCCGGGGACATGATTCTCGGTGGACTGCTGGAACCCGGAGAGGGATTTTCCTTGCCCACCAGTGAAGAAAGCACTGCGTTGACTTTATGCGGGGCGATGGCCTGGACCGTGCAACACGGACAGGCGATGGATGCCGAGTTGCGTACCCGTGTCCGCCATCTCTCCGACGAGCACGAAACGCTCCGCATGTCGCACACCGAGGCGATCACCGCGGCCATCGAGGAACGCGAACAGCGGATCCGCGATCAGGAGGAGCACATGGCCCGGCTCCAGGCCGTCATGATGATGGCCGCCGAAGGGATCGTCACCTTCAACGAATCGGGTTTGATCCAGTCGTTCAACGAGGCGGCCGGATACACCTTCAATTATTCGCCCGAAGAAGCCGTCGGACACTACATCACGGATTTAATTCCGCCGCCGCCGGGACTCGAGTGGGATGAATACCTCGGCGACTACCTGATGGGTCGCAAGACGGCCGTTGCCAGCCGCGGACATGAGGTTCTGGGACGGCGCAAGGACGGGAACGATTTTTTCCTCGAAGTGGCCGTCAGTCGCGTCTCCATCGCCGAGCGCGACGTTTACACCGGAATTCTGCGCGACATCACCGAACGCAAGCGGGCGGATCGCGAATTGAAGCGTCTTCATCTTCAGAACGAGATGATCCTCAACTCAGCCGGTGAAGGAATTCTGGGGGTCGACCACCAGGGACACGTGATCTTTGCCAACCCCGCGGCCGCGAGGGCGCTTGGGTGGACCGCGAATGAACTGGTGGGTCGGTCGCTGCACCAAACGATCCACTATGCCCGGAAGGACGGACGTCCCTATCCGGAAGCGGAATGTCCGGTCTGCAGGACGCTCGACAAGGGGGCGACCGTGCCGCACGCCGAAGAGGTCTTCTGCCGACGCGACGGGACGAGCTTCCCCGTGGAGTTCGTGCGAACCCCTATTCATGAAGGGGACGAGACGATCGGCGCGGTGATCACGTTCCGCGACGTCTCCGAACGCCGAATGCTCGAAGCCCAGCTCCGCCAGGCACAAAAGCTCGAGTCGATCGGGCAGCTTGCGGCAGGTATCGCTCATGAAATCAACACGCCGACGCAATACATCGGCGACAACACGCGGTTCATGAAAGACGCCTTCGAGGACGTCAACTCCTTGTTGGCCGCCTATGCGCAGCTTCTCGACTCCGCCGAGAAACATGAGATCGACGATTCGCTGGTCCAAGAGATACGCTCCCTCGTCGAGGACGCCGACGTCGATTATCTCATGCACGAAATCCCCAAGGCGATTCAGCAGTCGCTCGAAGGTCTCGCCCGCGTGGCCAAGATCGTCCACTCTATGAAGGAGTTCTCCCATCCTGGCGGCGAGGAGAAGCAGGCCGTCGACCTGAATCAGGCGATCGAAAGTACGGCGACCGTCTCGCGCAACGAATGGAAGTACGTCGCCGATCTGGAAACCGATTTCGATCCCGACCTGCCGCTGGTGACGTGTCTGCCGGGCGACTTCAACCAGGTGATGCTCAACCTGATCGTCAACGCGGCCCACGCCATCCACGACGCCGTTGAGGCGGGCTTGCGAGAAAAGGGAACCATCACCGTCTCGACGCGCCGCGACGGCGATTGGGTCGAAATCCGCGTTCATGACACGGGCACCGGGATTCCCGAGAGGATTCGTCCCAGACTGTTCGACCCGTTCTTCACAACGAAGGAAGTCGGACGCGGCACCGGCCAGGGACTGGCCATTGCCCATTCCGTGGTAACCGAGAAACACAACGGCACGATTTCGTTCGAGACAACACTAGGCGAGGGGACGACTTTCGCCGTCCGTCTGCCCGTTTCGCCGTCGTCGTCCCACCCCGAGCCGAAGCATGAAGAAGCAAGTTCTGTTCGTTGATGATGAACCCAAGGTCCTGGCAGGGCTGCGCCGGATGCTGCGCGGATTGCGCCACGATTGGGACATGGAGTTCGTCGAGGGCGGCCGGCCGGCCCTGGACCACTTGGTGAACTCTCCCTGCGACGTCGTCGTGACCGACATGCGGATGCCCGGCATGGACGGCTGCCAACTGCTGCGCGAGGTCATGGAACGCTATCCGGCAACAGTGCGGATCATTCTCTCCGGGCAGTGTGATCGCCAGACCGTGCTGAAGGCCGTGGGACCTACACACCAGTTTCTAACCAAGCCCTGCGACTCGGACACATTGAAGTCGACCGTCGCCCGGGCATGCCGGCTGCGCGATCACTTGCCCGACCAGCGGAGCAAGGAACTAGTCTCGCAAGTGCAATCGCTCCCAAGCGATCCTTCAGCGCACAATCGCTTAGTGGCCGAAATCCGTTCGTCGACGCCGTCGCTCGAACGAGCCACCGAGATCATTGCCCACGACATGGCCATGTCCGCCAAGGTGCTGCAATTGGTCAATTCTGGTTTCTTCGGCACGCCACAACGGGTGTCAGATCCGGCCCACGCGGCTACGCTTTTGGGGCTGGAATCGCTCCGTGATCTGGTTGCTTCGCCGAACGTGTTCTTCGCACTGCAGGGTGAGCCCGCACAAGAGCATTTCTTCGACGCGTTGGTCGACCACAGCCTCGCCGTGGCCAACGCGGCCGAGAAGATCGCTCGGGCGGAGACCGACGATCCAACGGTGATCAAGGACGCCCGGCTGTCAGGTCTGCTGCACGACATCGGGGCCCTCGTTCTATCGAAAGACTCTCCTGAGCTCTATCTCGAAACGCTCGCGGTGGCCCAACAAAAACAACTCCTGCTTCGCGAGGCCGAGCAACAGATATTCCATAGCGCGAGAGACGACATCGGAGCCTACTTGCTGGGGCTCTGGGGGCTGCCGGATCCCGTCGTTAAGGCAATCGCTTTCCACATGAAGCCATGTGAATCCGTCGAGGATACTTTCTCACCCCTGACCGCGATTCACGTGGCCAACGTCTTCGTGGAAGAAGCCAATCTGAAAACACCGGGACGTGCCGAAACGGTTGATGACAACTACTTGTCACGTATCGGGCGCGCCGACCGACTTGAACACTGGCGGGAATTGTGTGGGGCTTGTTCGTCTAGAGGAGTGTCACCATGAAACAAGACGATCGCATTTTGTGCGTCGATGACGATCCAAACATCCTTCAGGCCTACGAACGGGCCCTCCGGCGCCAATTCCACATCGAGCCGGCCCTCGGCGGCGAAGAAGCCCTCACGGCCATTCGAGAGCAGGGGCCCTACGCCGTGATCGTGGCCGACATGCGGATGCCCGGCATGACGGGCGTCGAACTGCTGGCGAAGGTCCGCGAAATCGCCCCCGACACGGTCCGCATGATGCTCACCGGCAACGCCGACCAGCAGACAGCGCTCGAAGCGGTGAACGAGGGACGCATCTTCCGGTTCATGAACAAGCCTTGTCCCCCCGAGGAGTTCGCCAAGGCGCTTCAGGCGGGCATCGACCAATATCATCTGCTCATTGCCGAACACGAATTGTTGGCCAAGACCCTCAGCGGCAGCGTCAAGGTGCTCACGGACGTTCTGTCGCTGATCAGCCCGAGCGCATTCGGTCGAGCGAGCCGCGTGCGGCGGCTAGTCCGGCTGATGATCACAGAGCTCAGCATCAATGAGACATGGCAAATCGAAATCGCCGCCATGCTCTCGCAGGTCGGATGCGTCGCCGTCCCGGAAGAAACACTCGACAAGATCCGCCGCGATGAAGAGGTCTCTCGCAGCGAATTGGAGGCCTACGAAGCTTATCCTCGCATCGGCGCCGAACTGATCAGCAATATTCCGCGTCTGGAACCAGTCGCCGAAATGATCCGTTACCAAGAGAAACGCTACGATGGCCAAGGATTTCCTAATGACAACAAGCGCGGCGCCGATCTTCCGACGGGCGCTCGCATCTTGAAACTGGCATTGGACTTCGACACGCTTCATTCGGCCGGCCTGGACGACGACATGGCCCTGGCCGAGATCAACGACCGCGCCGGGTGGTACGATCCGGCGATGGTCAATGCTTTACGCCAGGCCCTGCGGATCACCGAAGCGCACGTTGTCCGGCGTCTGAAGGTATCGGAGTTGATCGACGGCATGGTCCTGGCCGACGACGTCAAATCGATCAACGGCACGCTTCTTTGCGCCCGAGGTCAGGAGGTGACCTCGTCAATGAGAGCAAGGTTGAAGACCTACGTCGCCAACGTCGGCCTGAAAGACCTGGCCAAGGTGTTCGTTCCCCTCGATCTGGCCGAGGAAATGTTTCCCCAACACAACGCTTCTTCCGAGTAGTTTTGCCGACAGGCTCCGCGATACGGAACCAGTCGACTCAATTAAATAATACCATGACCCACGACCGACCCATACGCATCCTGTACATGGAAGACGACCACGCTCTGGCGCGGTTGGTGCGCGTGTGTCTGGCAAAAGTGGGTTACGAGGTGGAAGTCGCCGAAGACGGCGAGCGTGGCCTCGTCATGCACTCACAGAGTGACTACGATCTGCTGCTGGTCGATCAGTCCATGCCCGGCATGAATGGCCTCGACGTCATCCGTACGCTTGCCGCCAAGGGCCCCCTTCCGCCCACGATCATCGTGACAGGGACGGGTGACGAACAGATCGCCGTCGAGGCCATGAAGCTCGGCGTGAGCGACTATCTGATCAAGGATGTCGCGGGCGGCTACCGTGATGTTCTACCCCTCGCAATCGATCGGGCCCTGAAACAGCAGCGGCTGGCAGAGGAAAAGCAACAGGCCGAAGAGACGCTCCGCGCCAGTGAGATCCGGTTCCGAAGCCATTTCGACCAGGCTCTCGTCGGCATGGCGATCGTCTCCGAGGACCATCGGTGGGTCGAAGTGAACGACACGCTGTGCAAGTTGTTCGGCTACAAGCGAGAGGAACTCCTCGGCCAGCCTTGGGACACGGTCACCGATGTCGACGACCGCGACAGTGATTCCGAAGAGTTTAAACGGATGATCCTCGGCGAAACGGACGGCTACACGGCCGAACGGCGATTCGTCCGGAAGAATGGGCGGAGCATGTACGCCTTTATCTCGGCCCGGTGTTTTCGGCACCAGGACGGAACCGTCGACCATGTCTTCGTCATGATCAGCGACATCACGCAGCGCAAACAGGCCGAACAGGCGCTGCGGCGGCGAACGCGCCAACTCGACTCGCGCGTGCGAGAGCTCAACTGTCTGCACGCCATCAGCGAGATGCTGGCCGATCCCGACGTCACGGTTCCGAAGATCGCTCGGGCGACTCTCGACCTGATCCCGCCCGTCTGGTGCTACTCCGACATCACATGTGCTCGAATCGTGCTGGACAATGAACAGTTCCAGACGCCGAATTTCGAAGAGACTCCCTGGAAGCAGTCCGCGCCGATCGTGGTTCAGGACCATCAGGCCGGCGTCCTGGAGGTCTGCTACCTTGAAGAGCGACCCGCCCGGGATGAGGGACCGTTCACCAAGGAAGAGCGGCGTCTGATCAACGACATCGCCGACCACCTCGGACGCCTGATCGAGCGCAACCGGTCCGCTGCCCAGATCCGAGGACTCAAACAGCAGATCGAGTTCGTCCTCGGGGCGACGAAGACTGGTCTGCGGATCATCGACTCGGATTGGGCAGTCCGTTATACCGATCCCCAAACACGCGAGACTTACGGCGACCCGACCGGGAAGACGTGCTTCGAATATTTCGAGGGAACGGAGTCACCCTCGTCGAAAAGTCCCGAGTTCGAAGCACTTGCCTCGAAGAAACCGGTCGTCTCGATGAGCACCTTGCCCAAGGAAGACCATCGCCCCATCCAGATCACCACGATTCCGTTCCAGGAAGACAGCGGCCAATGGATGCTCGCCGAAGTGGTCGTCGATCTGAGCGAGCGAAAGCGCATGGAAAAGGAACTGGCCCAAGCCCAGAAGATGGAAGCCATCGGGCAACTGGCCGCGGGAATCGCCCACGAAATCAATACGCCGATCCAGTACATCGGCGACAACATGCGGTTTCTCCAAGAGGCGTTTAGTGATATTCACCATGTGATGCAACAGTGCGACAGTCTGGTCAACACGGCCCGCGGCGCCCCGGCAGTGGCTGAACTGGCCCGCGCAATGAACGCCGAAAAAGAAGAAGCCGACATGGAATACTTGGTCACAGAGATACCCCGGGCAATCGACCAGTCACTCGAAGGAGTCGAACGGGTAGCAAACATCGTCCGCGCCATGAAAGAGTTCTCGCACCCCGGCGGCGGTCAGAAACAGCCCATCGAACTGAACCGGGCGATCGAAAACACACTCATGGTCTCGCGTAACGAATGGAAGTACGTCGCCGATCTGGAAACCGATTTCGACGAATCGCTCCCCCTGGTTCCTGCCCTGCTCAACGGTTTGAACCAGGTGATCCTGAACCTGATCATGAACGCTGCCCAAGCCATCGGCGAGCTTATTGAGAACGGGACTACCGAGAAGGGCACTATCACAGTGAGCACCCGGCGCGACGGCGACTGGGCCGAGATCCGCATCCAGGACACTGGGCCCGGGGTTCCCGACGAAATCGAGGACAAGGTCTTCGACCCGTTCTTCACGACCAAGGAGGTCGGCAAGGGAACCGGCCAAGGCCTTTCGATCGTACACAACATCATTGTGGAAGACCACGGAGGGACCGTTTCACTCGATTCCGAACTTGACCAGGGAGCCGCCTTTATCGTCCGGCTCCCTTTGGCCGATACATCCCCGTCCGACGAACCCGCGCCACGGCCCGTGGTGCTCACGTCCTAGAAATTGGACACAGGAGATCCATGCCATGGACCATACTTCCGGTCCCATTGTGTTGTTTGTTGACGACGATGAAAACATCCTGCGTGGGCTGACCCGGGTCTTGCGCAACCAGCCATACCGGCTTTTCACCGCGCGGTCGGGCGAAGAGGCCATGCGGGTTCTCATGACACAGCGGGTAAGTGTGATCATCGCCGACGAGCAGATGCCCGGCATGTCGGGAACCGACCTGCTCGCCTGGGTGTCGGAAAACTGCCCGGAAACCATCCGGATGGTCCTGACTGGTCACGCCTCGACCTCGACGGCAATCCGCGCGATCAACGAGGGCTCGGTCTTCCGGTTCTTCACGAAGCCCTGCAATGAAGTCGACCTGGCCCTGGCCATCCGCGAAGCCCTCGACAACAAGAAGAAAGCCGAGGACTCGGCGACGCCCACTTCTCCGTGAGTGCGCGTCCTCAGAACAATCCAACGACCCGGCCGGCGTCGTCGATGTCGATCGTCTCGGCGGCGGGCGTGGCCGGCAAGCCTGGCATGGTCATGATGTCGTCGGTCAGCACGACGACGAATCCGGCTCCCGCCGAGACACGGACGTCGCGCAGCGGGACGTCGAACTTCTTCGGCCGGCCTTTCAAACCCGGGTCGGTCGAGAGAGAGTATTGCGTCTTGGCCAAGCAAATAGGCAGTTCGCCGTAGCCTGCCTCCTGCAACTGGCGAAACTTGGCCCGCAGCTTCTTGTCGGCCAGCACGTCGGTCGCCCCGTAGATCTCGCGGCAGATGATCCCGACCTTCTGCCAGAGGGTGCATGTGTTGGGATAGAGGAAGCTGAAGTCGGTCTTGGTCGTCTCGGCCACGTCGACCACGGCCTGGGCCAGTTCTTCGGCCCCGGCGCCTCCACGGAGCCAATGCTCGGCTTCGACGATTTTGACCGACAGGTAGGCGCATTTGTCCTTGATGAAGTCGATCTCTTCCTGGGTATCTTGCGAGAACGAGTTGATCGCCACGACGACTGGCAACCCAAAGCGGTGGATGTTCTCGATATGCTTCTTCAGGTTCTCGACGCCCTTGTCCAGGGCGTCCTTGTTCGGTTTGTGGATCTCGGGCAAGGGAACGCCGCCGTGGAGCTTCAGAGCCCGGACCGTGGCCACGATCACTACCGCGTCGGGGCTGATGCCCGCTTTGCGGCACTTGATGTTCAGGAATTTTTCGGCTCCCAGGTCGGCCCCGAATCCGGCCTCGGTGACCGTATACTCCGACAGCCGCATCGACAGTTTCGTCGCCAGAATGCTGTTGCAGCCGTGCGCGATGTTGGCGAACGGGCCGCCGTGGATAAAGGCCGGGTTGTTTTCGAGCGTCTGGACCAGGTTCGGTTTCAGGGCGTTCTTCAACAGCACCGTCATCGCGCCATGGGCCTTGAGATCGGCAGCCGTGATCGGCTGTCGGTCGCGGGTGTAGGCCACGATCATCCGGCCCAGCCGCTCTTTCAGCTCGGCCAGCGACTCGCTCAGACAGAAGACGGCCATTACCTCGGAAGCAACGGTGATGTCGAACGTGCTCTCGTGCGGGATCGAGTTGGTCACGCCGCCAAGCCCGACGTTCACACAGCGCAACGCCCGATCGTTCATGTCCATCACTCGACCCCAGACCACTCGACGCGAATCGATTCGCAGCTCGTTGCTGTGGTGCAGGTGGTTGTCGAGCATGGCTGCGAGCAGGTTATGGGCAAGCTCGATCGCATGGATATCGCCCGTGAAATGGAGGTTGATGTCCTCCATCGGCACGACCTGGGAATAGCCTCCTCCGGCCGCTCCGCCTTTCATTCCGAAGCACGGTCCCATCGACGGCTCGCGCAGGCAAACCGAGGTCTGTTTGCCGATCCGGTTCATCGCGTCGGTCAGGCCGATGCTCGTTGTAGTTTTGCCTTCGCCGGCAGGCGTGGGCGTGACGGCCGTCACCAGGATCAGCTTGCCCGGCTTTCGCTCGGCCAGCCGTTCGTACAGATCCAACGACACCTTGGCCTTGACCGGCCCGTAATGCTCCAGGTCGTCGGCCCCGATGCCCAGCTTGGCCGCGATCTGGTCGATCGGCAGCATCTTGGCCTGACGAGCGATTTCAATATCCGGGGGCAAGGGTGAAGTCGGAATCTCGGACATGGTCTTACCGTACGAAAAGAGTTGAGAGTGGGCAAACCGGTCCCACGGAAATGCGTCTAAGACACTATTGTAACCAGACAGCACACGTGTCTTACCTTGAAAAACACGGTCGCCCGTGCCGTCGTCAACGTCGGAATAATCGCTACACCTGGATCGAGCGCGCCCAGGGAACCGCATGAGAACGAACCATGCGTGTCTTCGTGGGGCAAGGATGCCCCTTGCACGGATCTGTTTTCGAAGCCCCGTAGAAGCGGCGTCTCGCCGCTTTCTGCAACTTCACGGAACGCGGCGGGACGCCGCGTCTACGGCTTTCTTGAACTACATAAAACGTGGCGAGGACGCCGCGTCTACAGGGCTGACGAGCCGTCACGCGTAGAAGTCACGCACACGCATGATCGCCTCGAAACCGTCGGCCTTCAGGACGTCTTCCAGACAGACCATGGCAGGGTGGTCCGGCGAAAGGAGCTCGTACTTCCGCTTGACCGACCCGATGATCATGTCCAGCCCCAAGGGCATCGTCTTCGTCAGGAACGCGCTTTCCAACGGGCCTTTCACCGGTGAGCCGTCGGCCGTTTTCGAGGGCAGCATGACGGTGAAGTTGCTCAGGCCCACCGACATGTGAACGCCCGCGAAGTCCGGATCGTTGTGGATCATCCCGGCCGCCGCGACCAGTCGCTTCAGGTTGCCCTCCGAATCGGTTCCGACCGGTGCGATGCCCGGATCGAAGATCAACTCTCCGTTGGGGATCTTGCGTCCTTCTGCCCGGGCCTCGGCCACGATGGCCTTGGCAGCCTGGAGCGTCTGTTCGGCCGTGTGGCAGGGCCCCGACTTGCCGTCGACGACCTGCTCCGAGATCAGCAGGATTGGCATGAACGGCTGGATCGCGTACAGGTCGAACATTTCCAGCCTCAGGGCGGAAATCGAGTTGAGCACGGGGATTTTGCCCCCGGCCCGGTCCAGGTCGTAGGCCTCCAGCCCCGCCTTGGCAATGGCCGGATCGGGCGTGTCGATCGAGAGGGGTTTGGACGTGACGCTCTGGATCTTCCGGACCAGGTCGGCCATGAACTCAGGCGTGTTGGGGCCGACGTTCACGTCGATGTAGGCGGCGCCCTTCTCGTCCTGCATCTTGGCCAGTTCCAGAAGCCCGTCGACGTCACCTGCCTCGAACATCTGGTGCGTCGAGGGGACCGAATCGTTGATCGTTTCGCCGATGATCGTCAGACCTTCAATTGCCATCGGTCGTATTTCCTTTTGATGGAGTCTTGGGAGGAGTGGTAGAATCCGCCGTTTCTTTCCCGTCGTTCGCGGCCGGTGCGTGATGATCCAGGTCGAGGTAGGTGTTGGCCCACGCGGACGTGTTTTTCAACTCGGCGTTGTAGAAGACGGGCAGGCCCTGGAACATGGTCTCCGACTCGCCGTAGTACTTCAGTCGCTCGTAGACCCGTGCCCAGAAGCAATCCTTGTCGTCCAGCTCGCACCGCCCACCGCACGATCCGCCACAGGGACCGTTGCGCGAGCCCTTCGAGCAGGCCGAGTTGGGGCAAAGGTACGCACAGTCGGGCAGACTGCAATCACCGCAGTCCTTGCAGCCGTACATGACGTGTTTCGACTCGCGCTCGAACCAGTAGGCCATCCGGCCCAGCAGACCCGGCTTGCCCGATCGGTGCATCCAGCGGAACAGCCGCGTCATCGGCCCGTAGAGCTTCTTGCCCCGGTCGAACGCCAGGGAATGGACCTTTCGCGAGATCCAGTAGCCCAGCGTGGCGTCCTTGGGCTTGGGCGGTCGGGCCAGCGACTTGACGTATTCGGGGTTAATGCTGCCGGCGTCGCTCATGCCGGTCTTCGGGTCGTGGTCGAAGAAGAAAAACTCACCCGGCTGGGCGTAGCAGATCTCGGGCAGAAAATCGCGCCAATCATTCTCGCCAAAGCTCTCGGCCAGGTCGATGATCTGACCGAACGTCTCGGCCTTGTGAATCCCGCCTAGGTAACCGGCGGCGAACCCAAGGCCCTTGAACACGGCCAACTGCTTGGCGGCCAATTCCTGGAAGAAAACCCGGCCCTTGTCCTCGCCGGCGGTATACTTCTCGCATGTCTCAAGCAATTCATCACTCACGACGCAGCCGGCCAGCTTGCCGCTATGGAACAATTTGGCAACGAATCGTGTCAGCAAGTAGACGTTGCCGATCACCGGCACATGGCCCAGGCCGCGCGATTCGAGGAAGAGCTTCACCTCGTGAAACTTCCGCATGTCGTAGCCCAACTGGGGAATCACCCATTGGGCGCCGACCTCGATCTTGCGCTGGAGCTTGAAATACTGCGGGACCAATTCCCGCTCGTGGCGTTTGAACGGCGAGACGACGCAGCCGATGTAGAAATCGGTCGCCGGCAGGGTCTCGATCGCGCCTTTCCGCCCGGGGACGGGCAGGCCCTCGTTCATCGCACGCAACAGAGCGATCAGGCCGATGCTGTCCAGGTCGAACACCGGGTCGGCTGTGCCGCCGTACCCGCCGGTCGGATAATCGCCCGTGATGGCCAGGATGTTCTCGCAACCCTCCGACGCATAGCGCCACGCGGCCGCCTCCAGGCCGTTGCGGTTCATGTCCTTGCAGGTCAGGTGCAGGACGAGCCGGTCGCCGCGTTGGGGAAAGAGCCCGGCCAGCCAGTCGGGCGGAAGCATCGGCCCGCCGCCCGGGTTGTCGGTCACCGAGATCCAGCCGATTCGCGGGTCGTCCAGCAGGGCAGCCGCCATGTCCAGCAGCTTGCTGGGACTGTCGGCCGGGCTGGGACCGCGCGTGGTGACCACCTCGGCCCCATAGCCGAAACGATCCCCGCCGAGTATTTCGCGGAACGTGCTATGATGTTCTGTCGTCATCTCAAATCACCGAGCCGACCTCCTTGCGACACGCGCAAGGGGGCGCCTCGGAAAAAGGAAGAGTACATGGCAGGTGGGAGGTCGTTTACTTCGACGTCAGTTTCCGCGCGACGGCCACCGCGGCACTTGCGTTGTCGCTGTAGCCGTCGGCCCCGATCTCGTTGGCGTATTCCTGCGTGATCGGAGCGCCGCCGATCATGACCTTTGTCTTCTGGCGGAGTCCGGCCGCTTCGATCGCCTCGATGACCGTCTTCATCATGGTCATCGTGGTCGTCAACAGAGCGGAAAGGGCCAGGATAGTACCGTCCTTCTCCTTGACCGCGTCGACGAACTTTTCGGCCGGGACGTCGACGCCCAGGTCAATTACCTCGAACCCGCCGCCTTCGAGCATCGAAGCGACCAGGTTCTTGCCGATGTCGTGCAGGTCTCCCTTGACGGTTCCGATCACCACGCGTCCGGCCGACTCCGTGCCCGCCTCGGCCATCTTCGGCGTGAGCAGTTCCAACGACGCCTTCATGGCTCGGGCCGCGATGAGCAGCTCGGGCACGAAGTATTCGTTGCACTCGAACCGGCGGCCGACCTCGTCCATCGCCGGAATCATGTACTTGTTGAGCAACTCGGACGGGTCCACATTGGCGGCAAGCGCCTCGGTGGTCACTTCAGCGGCCTGCTTGGCGTTGCCAGTAAGGATTGCGTCATAAAGTCCTGCGGGGTCAGCCATGGAACCCTCCTGAGTACGAGAAATGCACACTATATGCTCGAAAAGGCTCATAATAACGAACGGCACGGCTGTGTACTACCCCCCGGCGGCAACGTTGCCTCGATTGTTTTTTCGCCATGCCGGATCGTGGGCGCCGTCGCCGGAGGAAGCCTGCAAAATGCGGCAAACTGGTTCGTATTTCACCGCTGGACGAGTTGAAATTCCGCAACCAAGAACTGGGATGACGAAGTCTTCCGCGACGGACGTTCTCGGCAGCGACGGACCGGCCCATCCCGGGCGGTCCGTCCCCCGAAATCCCCGCCGACGGGGTAACGGCAATGGTGCATCAAGCCGGGCTAACCACAGGTTTCATCCGAAGCGAGCCTTTTCTTGCCTTTGGGTGTCAAGATAGGAAAACCGAACCGGTCGTACGGGCCGTGTTTGGGAACACCCCCCAATTTCGAGCAAGGCGGCCCCTTGCGTACCCTTCGTGGGCCGGATATGGTGCAGGGGATTGTACGATCATAAGAGGCTCTGTTTGGGCGGTCAGCCGCAATCCTCGGGTCACGATCGAGGGTCGCGGCCGAGTTTTCGCACGGGCCGCCCGGATCGTCGTACGTGTTCCTGGCCAGGTTGGAATCGAGCCGTGGGATAGAGCGATGCTGGTGCTCTCGCGAAAAGTCGGCCAACGGATCCTGATCGGTGACAACATCGCCGTGACCGTGGTCCGCGTCGCGCAAGGCTCGGTCCGCATCGGCGTCGAAGCGCCCAGCGACCTGACCATCGTCCGCGAAGAAATTCAAGGCACGGACGAAGAACGCCTTCAGGAAAAGAAACTCACCAGCGGTTCACAATAGCGCCGCCCTTGCTGGGTGAGCCTATCTCGACGTAGTGTTCACCTCTTTCGTCTCTGGTTTCATCGCCATCTTGATCGCGCCGGCGCTGCGCACATCGAGCACCTTCCGTCCGTCCGGCGGG
Source organism: Pirellulales bacterium (assembly GCA_016931075.1). GTDB lineage: Bacteria > Planctomycetota > Planctomycetia > Pirellulales > Thermoguttaceae > JAFGFF01. The sequence goes on from JAFGFF010000083.1 coordinate 24,526, forward strand.
TCGAGCGTGCCGTGCTGCGAGACGTACTGTTGAAGCAGTGCGATCTTCTGCTTGGCGGACAACTCGCCCGGCTGCTCGGCGCCGGGATAATGGCCCCAGAGGATGGTCGTCTGGGTTCGCGTGACCAGGATAAAGGTCGGCTCGCTGCGGGTTGAGCCGGTCGCCGTCCGGGCGTCCGGGACGATCCGCGCCAGGCCCAGCTCCAGCCACGTCGGTCCGAAGGCAGCCGCGATTCGCGCCCCGCCGATTACCCGCTCGTCGACCCAACGCTCGCCCAACGCTATGGGATAGCTGTCTTCCACGCCGCTTAAACGCGGGTAGAGCGTGCTGGCTTCGATCCGCTTTTCGAGTGACTGGAAGTCGGCCGGCGGCAGAAAAATGGCTTGGGCATCGATCGGCAGCAGACGATGCTTCTCCCGGTTGATGACGTCGCGTACTTCGACCATGCAGACCGGGCGGCGGTACTCCAGCTCAACTTCAATCCGGGCTGGGTGGCTCTTCCGCACGCGCACCACCCGGTCCACCCAGGGCTGCAAGGAAAACGCCTCGGCCACGCGCTCGTTGAGCGAATCGTCCATGATCGAGACCGGCCCGGCCACGCTCAGGTCGCGATAGACGTCCGCGCGAAGGTCGGTCTGGATCCACGGCGGCAGCGGCGTGATGGCGATATCCTCCGCCCGAACCAGGTAGGACGGCGAGCTGAGCACCCGTTGCCGGACGTGGCGCCGCCATAAGTCCCACCAGAGGCCGCCCAACACGGCCAGCATCACGGCCGCCAGCGTCCACGTGCGTCCCGCCCCGCATGCCCAGACGATCAGACGCCGCAGCCGCACCAGCAGCGCCGAGTTGGAATTCTTCTTGGCCGTTTTTTTGGCTGCCATTAGCACGCTTCAAGCGGGTCGGACGACTTCTCGATCCAATGCATCGCGCAATGCCCAGTCGCACAACGCGGCGAGGCCCCAGCCGGCCTCTCGGGCGGCCATTGGGCAGAGGCTATGATCGGTCATGCCCGGCACCGTGTTCACTTCCAGCACCCACGGCCGCAGACTGTCGTCCAGAATCAGGTCGACCCGGACCATTCCGGACGTGCCCAGCGCCTCGGCGGCCGCCACAGCCACTTCTTGGACCTCTCTTGTTTTCTTCGGCAAGAGGCCCGTTTGGAAGTGATATTCAATCGTGTCGCTGGTGTACTTCGAGTCGAAGTCGAACACGCCGGGCCGGCCAACGATCTCCAGCGGGGCCAATGCCCGCCGCCCGAGCACTGTGACGGTCAGCTCCCGGCCCCGGACAAACCGTTCAACCAGCACAATCCGACCGTAACGCCCGGCCTCGGCCACCTTTCGAACCAGGTCCTCCTCATCCGTGGCCACACCCAGCCCGACGCTCGAACCCTGGTCATCTGGCTTGACGATCAGTGGGAAACCCAGCCGCCGGGCCCGGTCGGCAAGGCCTTTAGTTTCGAGAACCAAATCCACAAGAAACGCCTCGGGCGTCGGCACGCCGGCGTCGTGGAAGGCGGCCTTGGCGAGCGATTTGCTCATGGCCCGCTGCGAGGCGTCCGGCCCGCTGCCCGTGTAGGGTAATCCAAGGGCGTCCAGCCGCCGTTGCACCCGGCCATCCTCGCCCGCCCCGCCGTGCAAGGCCACAAAGCAGACGTCAAACTGCCCGACGAGCGATTCGAGGGGTGTCTCGATCGGATCGACCAGCTCGACAGCATGCCCGGCCGCATCCAGCGCCGCGGCTACTTGCAGCCCACTGGCCAAACTGATCTCCCGCTCGGCCGACTCCCCGCCGGCTAATACGGCGACACGCAAACGCGAAGACATTTCTCTTGTGAATCCGTTCTGCCGGTTAATAAGAAGGGAACCGCGGATGAACGCGGATGGACGCAGATAAGGGCTCGTGTCAGGTTGACTCACTAAGGGTTCGCGTACAAATTAGCTTAAGTAAGCCACACGTCTGTAGGAGGCGACTCCTGTCGCCGAATGTATGCCAGTCCCATTCGGCGACAGGAGTCGCCTCCTACAAATTGAAATTGACCATTTTATTATGCGATGCTAAAGCCTCGCGGAAATTGCGAAACCCTCCGGATTCCTCTCCTCGGTTTTGTGTCACTCCTCATCCGAAGGGCAATATTTTTATCCGCGTTGATCTGCGTTCATCCGCGGTTCCCTCTCCGCACTACCAGACGTCGATCTCCTGTTCCAGCTCGATCTCCATCCGTTGTTCGACCTGGTTACGGATGACTTCGATCAGGCGGAGGACGTCTTGGCTGGTGCATTCGGGCTCGGCGATGATGAAGTTGGCGTGCCGGTCGCTGACCACGGCGCCGCCGATCCGGGTGCCTTTCAGGCCGGCCTGTTCGATGAGTTCGCCGGCGTACATCCCTTCGGGATTCTTGAAGATACAGCCTGCGCATTGGTGGCCCATGGGCTGTTTCGCCTTGCGGACAATCCAGAGTTTCTGGAGCCGTTTGGCCAGGTGGGCCGGATCGTCTTCTTCGAGTTCGAGTCGGGCGTCCAGAATGACCAGCTCGTCCAGGCTGCTATGGCGATAGGCGAAGTCGAGTTCGTCGTGATCTCGTTCGAGAACCTCGCCGGTGTCGTTCAGGACGGTCGCCTTGGTGGTCCACTGGCCGATGTCGCCTCCCTGGGTGCCCGCGTTTCCGTGCAGGGCCCCGCCGAGCGTGCCGGGGATGGCGACAAGTTCTTCCAGCCCGGCCAGCCCCCGGTGGACGGCCGTCGTGACGATCCGTCCCAATCGGGCCCCGGCGCCGGCGTGGATGGTCGTGCCCTGGACGTCGATGCGGCGGAACGTGGACGAACTCAGGCTGACGACCACGCCGGCCACGCCCTCGTCGCGGACCAGGATGTTCGAGCCCCGGCCGAGCAGCCGGACGGGCATGTCCTCTTCGTGGGCACGGCGGACCAGGGCCACGAGGTCGTCGACCGTCTCGGGCTCGGCGAAGTACTCAGCCGGGCCGCCCAGTTGGAACCACGTGTGCATGGCCAGCGGCTCAGCCTGCCGCACGAACCGTTCGAATTCTTTCATGAAGCTCATCAGCCATCCTTCGTATGTCGCCGGCCCCGATCGTGATGAAGACGTCGCCGGGCAGAAGACTCTTTGAAACCTCACTCACGATGTCCTGCCAGTCGTGAACCCGCGAGACCAGTGTGCCGTGTTGCCTGACACATTCGGCCAATTCGGCCGAGGTGGCCTCGCCCGGGCGTGGAGCCCCCTCCCGGGCACGGAAGATGCTAGCTATCCACAACATGTCCACATTGTGCAGACTCTCGGCCAATTCGTCTAGTAACCGCCGTGTCCGCGAGGCCTGATGGGGCTGGAAAACGCAGAGCAGCCGCCGTCCGGGGGCCATCTGACGCACCGTGGCCAGCGTCACCCGCACTTCGGTTGGGTGGTGGGCGTAATCGTCCATCCACAACACGCCCCCTTTGTCGCCCAGGACCTCCTGTCGGCGGTGCAGGCCGGGGAACAGGCTCAGGGCCATGCCGATCTGGTCCGGCCGGACACCCTGATGCCAGCACAAGGCCGCGGCGGCCAGGGCGTTGAGCACGTTGTGCCGGCCCGGCATGGTCAATCCAACCCGGCAGACCGCCTCGCCCCGTCGTACGACGTCGAACCGATACCGCCCCCCGTTCGATTCCACCCGCCCCACCGTCCAATCGGCCGGCCCGTCCAG
>JAFGFF010000084.1 GCA_016931075.1 Pirellulales bacterium
GTTCCTCCGGGCGGCCGTGCTGGGCGGACTGATCGCCGCCTGGCTCCTGATCCCGGCCCCCGAGCCGGTCGTCGTCTTTACCGTCCAAGCCTTGTTGGTCGCCCCCGTCATTCTGCTGGCCCGACGCTGGCGCGAGCGCTCGCCGGAAAGACGTTGGATTCAGTTCACCATTCGCGACATGCTTCTCTTGACCGTCCTCGTGGCCGTCGTCACTACGGCGGCGGTGAACGCGCCGAAGGGGCTTTGGACGTCGTGGGACTCATTCCAGAACATGGTCATCGATTTTAAGAATGCGTTTCAAACGCCAGGACTCGACCCGTGGATCGTGTACATGCTGGCAGGTGCTTTAGCGGCTGTCGAGATACTGTTAGCCGTGTGGCTTGTTTTCGGCCGATGCCGTGTATGGATTCGGGCGATCGTGCTTCTTGTCATTTTCGCCACGGTTGGTTTCCTGGCGTTTGACGCGGTGGTTGCCACATGGTTCACGTCGCACAAAAACGTACCCTGGCTAATGTCCTTACAGCTATCCGCCCGGGCCGTGCAACGGGTGTGGTGGATCGCGGGCGTCCCAATAGCAATCATTCCGATGACGGTATGGCTGGCTGTTTTCGCCTGGTGGCGTGGACGATCGTCTAAACAATCCTGGCAAAACAAGCTTTCTTGGATGCTTCTGCTTCTAATCAGCGCGTTGGTTTTTCTACCACCGTTGTGCGCATATGCAGTGCTGGTGTATCGCCCCGCCATTCCCGATGCCCCCGCGTTTGAACCGAACGGCTACGACAAGTTGATCACATTGGGCGAGGAGTTCTACGGCGATTTTGGCCCGGGAAATCCACACCAAAGTGCGGAAGAGAAGCTGAACGCCGAGCAGTTGAAGCTCTTTGTTGCGAAGCACGGGGACGTATTCGTTCGGGCACACGAGGTTCTGTCGCACGAGTGCCGTGTGCCGCTTGAATACACGCGAGAATACGCGATCGCTGACGTGGTTAGCATGTCCACGTCGCATGCCCACGGCCTGGCGAGTGGTCTGCTCGCCAAAGCTCGTCTCGAATTCCTGAACGGCGAGCACGGCCGATCGATGGACCACTGTCTCGACACGATCCAACTCGGGCAAGCCGTCGGACGGGGTGGGCTTCCGATGGATTGGATCATGGGACGACTTATTGAAATCCGCGCATTGAACCGACTGCACATCGAGGCGCGTTCGTTCTTGCCTGCACGTCGCCGTGAGCTTCTCCGCGAACTGAAATCATACGAACAAAGCGGCGACACGTTGGCCGAAGCGATGCACCGCGAGTACGTTCTGGCAAACCGTGCGTTCGGCTGGTATGGGCGTCTCACTTGGTTGATCAAGAACTGGAATGAACGCTCGGGTCCGCGCAGTTGGATTTCCGAGAAACGCGCGAAACACCTGGAAGTTCCTTACTGTTTGCTTCCCATCGAACTGGCACTAGCGAATTACATTTCCGACCATGGACGCTACCCTGAATCGCTTGACGACCTGGTACCCAACTATTTGACCGAGGTGCCCGAGGATCCGTTCAACGATGGGCCCCCGGTCTATCGCCGAACAGGCCCGGCCAGCTACCAGCTTTACAGCGTCGGGCCCAACGGCCTGGACGACGGGCAGAAACAATCCTTTTCCGACAACGAGCCTCGCTACGATTCCCAGGCGGACGATATCTGGTTCTGGCAGAAAGATCCCGACGCGAAGTGAACTCGGCAAACACGAAACGGGAAACCGATCTCACGCAAAGGCGCGAAGACGCAAAGGGGAGATGAAGGGATAGGATTGTGAAGATGCTGATTTGTGTACCGGCTGAAGCAGCGGCAAGGGAAGACGAGTCCGTTCGCCCGTTGCCTTCTCCCTTCCCTTCTTCGCGCCTTTGCGCCTTTGCGTGAGCCCTTGATTCCGCTTTCCACCCACAAAGCCACGCCATGACCCCGACTCCTCTTTCCAACGAACCGGCCGCGTTTCTCCGGATTGGCGGGGGACGGGCGCTGCGGGGGCAGGTGGCGGTCGCGGGGGCAAAGAATGCGGCGCTGCCGATGATGGCGGCCGGCATTCTGGGCCGCGGGGCGACGTGGCTCGAAGGCGTGCCCGAGCTGGGTGACGTCGAAATCCTGGGCCGGGTGCTCCAGACGTTGGGCGTTGCGGTCGGCCGCGAACCGGACGGGCGGTTGAGGATCGAGCCGGACGATCGACGAGCCGGCCAGGTTCGAGCCGGGTATGAGCTGGTGCGGCGGATGAGGGCCAGCTTCTGCGTGCTCGGGCCGCTGCTGGCCCGGCGGGGGCGGGCCGAGGTGGCCTTGCCCGGCGGGTGTGCGATCGGCGACCGGCCGGTCGATTTGCACCTGGCGGCGCTGGCGGCGATGGGCGCGACGATCGAAATCGAACACGGCTACGTGGTCGCTTCGGCCCGGCGACTGGTCGGGACACGCGTTTCGATGACCGGCCCGCGCGGCCCGAGTGTCACCGGCACGGCCAACGTGCTCAGCGCGGCGACGCTTGCCCGGGGCGAGACGACGATCACCGGCGCGGCCGTCGAACCGGAGATCGTCGACCTGGGGCGGATGCTCGTGGCCATGGGCGCGAAGATCGACGGTCTGGGCACGCCGACGCTGCGGATCGAGGGCGTCGACACTCTCTCGGGCATAACCCATCGCGTCATCCCCGACCGGATCGAAGCCGCCACCCTGCTCTTGGCCGCCGCCATCACCCAGGGCGACGTGACCGTGACCGGCTGCGTGCCCGAGCATATCGCGGCCGTGTTGGAAACGCTTCGGGCGGTGGGGTGTAAGGTCGAGGTTTACAACGAGGAAACGGGTGGCACTGGCGTCTCGCCAGTGGAAAACACCTTTCACGGGCAAGATGCCCGTGCCACCCAGGCTGTTCGAGTCTCGATGTCAGACCGGCCTCGGTCAATCGACATCGTGGCCAAGCCCTACCCGGGCGTGCCGACGGACGTGCAGGCGCAGTGGATGGCCCTGCTGGCGTTGGCCGACGGGACGAGCACCATCCAGGATCGGGTCTTTCCCGGCCGGTTCATGCATGTGGCTGAGTTGGCCCGACTGGGAGCACGGATCGAAGCGACCGACGGTCGGGCGGTCATCTCGGGTGTGGACCGGCTCAGTGGGGCCGACGTTCGGGCGACCGACCTGCGGGCCGGCGCCGCGCTGGTCCTGGCTGGCCTGGCCGCCGAGGGCCAAACCACCGTCACCGGCCTGGAACACCTCGACCGCGGCTACGAACGCCTCGACTCCAAGCTGGCCTCGCTGGAAGCCCAGATCGAACGGGTTGATTCGATCGCGTGAAAGTCAACCGTAGGCCGGGTCGTGACCCGGCAAGGGCTCGCGTCAAGATAATGCAACTAATTCCCTCAACTGTAGGAGGCGACTCCTGTCGCCGAATGTCCTCGAATTGGGGCCCATTCGGCGACAGGAATCGCCTCCTACAATGGCCGAAATCGGCAAGTTATTCGTACGCGGATCCCAAGAGAAGGCCAACTTCGCTCTATCGGGTCACGACCCGGCCTACGGGCTGGGACATAGCGCAGCGCTGCTCCAAGATCTCACCGTCTGGGGCAGATGCCCCAGCCACCCGCCCTACATCCGCTCGCGGGGCGTGTAGTGGGTGTGAAGCAGCTTGTGGGACTTCTCGCCCAAGGGTTTGCCAAGAAAATCTTCGTAGATCTGGGTGATCTGCGGGTTCTCGTGCGATTTGCGGAGCGTCTTGCCCTCGTCCTCGGCGTAGATAGCCTTGATCCGGGCTTCGCGGATTTCGTTCGTCGTGAAGCGGGGTTGGCCGCCGCCGCCGATGCAGCCGCCGGGGCAGGTCATCACCTCAATGAAGTGATACTGCTTCTCGCCCGAGGCCGCCGCCGCAATCACCCGCTGGGCGTTGCTCAGCCCGTGGGCCACGGCCACGTTGAGCACAGCGCCTTCGAGGAACTTCCAGTCGTCCAGCGCGTTCTCGATGGCGAGCGAGGCCTCTTTCACTCCTTCGAGGCCCTCGACCGGGGCGACGTGGA
>JAFGFF010000085.1 GCA_016931075.1 Pirellulales bacterium
CAGGCCGATCCGGGCACCGAGCAGTTGGTCAAGGGAGAGGCGTCGTTCCTGATCGTTTCCGGAGCGAAGTCGGCGCGCCGCGACCTGCAACGGCTCTTGCGGCGGTTGATCGAGACGCTTGGACCGATGTTCGGCCGGTTTCTGCTGGTCGAAATCTGGTCGGAACCTCCGCCCGAGGGCCCGCCGGATGAATCCTACGATGAGTGGCTCGTCTCGCGGCTTCGGCCGGCCTTCACGGTCGTCGCCCGACAGCCGGCCGAGGTCCGAGTGACGATGGCCGTGTTGGAACGGGCGCTACGGCGCGTCCGCGTGCTCCGCCAGCCGGCCGAAACGGTCGTGACGCGCCGCGACCGGATCCATCCGCCTGGGCTGCCGATGCTCCTTTCGCCAAGCCAGTTGAAGGAGTTGGGCTGCGAGCTGATCGGTCTGGAGGTCCGGCCCGTCTATCGCGACCCCCAGACCGCCGAACTCTACCCGGCCGTCCTCCGCTCGCATCGCCGGGGCGTCGGTCGCGGACTGAAGCAGGCTTTCTTCACCTTCACCCGGATGCACACGAAGAGTCGGCCGAATCACTACTACTCGCTGGGCCGACGCGCGATGGTCAAGGCCGTCTGGGATGTCGACCGCCAACTCGCCCAAATCAGCGACTCGTTCGATTTTCTCCTGCAAGTCACCCCGGTCAACGCGGAAGCCGGTTGGCGCGAGTTCCGGCGCACGCGGTGTCAACACTCGCCGCAATTTCTCTATCGTCCTTTAGCGGCCGAACCGGGCGAGATGAAACGCCAGCTCTACCAGATCCCCGTCAACGCGGTCGAGGATCCGACGCTGGCTTACCTCTTTCGCGAAAAGCAGGACGAGCTGTGCCGCAAAATCACCATGCTCTCCGACGTGGGAACGATCCGGTTTCTCTACGGGAGCCTTCAGGTCTACGGCGCCGTTCCGCCGGCGTTGTTCCAGTTGGCTAATGATCTGTTAACCCGGCTGCCTCGGCGTGAGCGTCCACAGGCCGGAAACCTGTGTGACGCGGCGACCTTCGCGGCCCGGGCGGCGGCCGAGGTGGAATACTATCGCCGGCTCTATCCTCCTTTTCAGGCGAAGGTAATCGTCCGCGACGACCTCTATTCCGGTTTACTCTCTTCGCGAGGCTCGTTGCTGATCGGCAAGAACACTCAAGTCCCCCCCCACCGGGTCGACGCCTTATTAAACCATGAAATCGGAACCCACCTGGTGACCTACTACAACGGTCGGGCGCAACCCTTCCGGCAGTTGGACATCGGTCTGGCGGGCTACGACAGTTTGCAGGAAGGCCTGGCCGTCCTGGCCGAATATCTGGTCGGTGGACTGGACGCCCCGCGTGTCCGGTTGCTGGCCGCCCGAGTCCTGGCCGTTCAAAACCTGATTGACAGAGCGTCCTTCGTCGATACTTTTCGCCTCCTGTGGCGGGCCCATGGCTTTCCCCAGCGGACGGCGTACACTATAACCATGCGAGTTTATCGTGGAGGAGGGCTGACCAAGGACATGCTCTACCTTCAGGGGCTCGTGTCGATCCTGGACTATTTGCACGCCGGCGGCGACGTGGAACCGCTCCTGGTCGGCAAGCTGGCCGCGGAACATGTCCCGATGGTTCGTGAGTTGCAGCTCCGCCAGGTCGTCGTCCCGCCCCCGGTGCGACCTCGCTACCTGGACGACCCCCGCTCGCGCCAGCGATTCGACCAACTCGGTCAAGTCCGCTCGGTACTCGAACTTGTCGAGGTGAAGAAATGAGAATCGGATTCGTCGTCAATCAAATCGCGACGGAACAGGAAGGCTACACGACCACGCGGCTGGCCATGGCGGCGGTCAACCGTGGGCACGAAGCCTGGCTGATCGGCACGGGGGATATGGCCTACGATCCGGACGACTACGTTCGTGCCCGGGCACAGACGGCTCCGCGCGCGAAATACAAGTCGCTCAAGGCGTTTCTCGGCGAGCTTCGAGGGCCGCGAGGCCGATCTGAACGGATCACGGTCGACGACCTCGACGTCTTGATCCTCCGCAACGATCCGGCCGAGGACCAAGGCCGGCGGAGTTGGGCCCAAATGGCTGGCATCATGTTCGGCCGCGCGGCCATGCGACGCGGCGTGATCGTGTTGAACGACCCCAACGGGCTGGCCAACGCGATGAACAAGATGTACTTCCAGCTCTTCCCCGAGGAAGTCCGCCCCGCCACGCTCATCACCCGCGACCGGCACGAAATCCGCACCTTCGCCAAGGAGCATGGCGGCGACATCGTCATCAAACCGCTGCAAGGCTCCGGCGGCCAGGGCGTCTTCCGGATCCGAGCCGACGACCTGGGCAACCTGAACCAGATGGTCGAATCGGTCAGCCGCGACGGCTACGTCGTCGCCCAGGAGTATCTCCCGGCCGCCGCCGAGGGAGACATGCGGCTGTTCATGATGAACGGCGAACCGCTTCGCTACAAAGGCAAGTACGCCGCGTTCCGCCGTCTGCGCAGCGGCGACGACATCCGCAGCAACATCCACGCCGGAGGGCACAAGGCCCAGGCCGTCGTCGACGACAACGCGTTGCGGATCGCCGAGATCGTCCGCCCCAAACTGGTCGGCGACGGCATGTTCCTTGTCGGCCTGGACATCGTCGGTAGCAAGCTCATGGAGATCAACGTCTTCAGCCCCGGCGGCCTGGGCAGCGCCCAAACCTTCGAAAACGTCAACTTCGCCCACGCCGTCATTGCCGCGTTGGAACGCAAAGTCCAATACATGGGCTTCTACCAACGCAACTTCAACAACGTCGACATGGCGACGCTGTGAGTTGGCCCACTATGTAAGCCCTCATCACCGCTGCGCCGCTCGGTTCAGGACTTGGGACTTGAGGCGGAGGCGTTCGACTCGCTCGCGAGGATCAGCGCCGGCGGGAGGAGCTTGCGGCACGTAGGAGACAAGCAAGCCGGGCGGGGGAGCGTGTTCGAGTTGGTCGGCGAGGCGGACGTATTCGGAGGCGACGTACTGGAGCAGGGCGCGGCCGCGACGGGCGCGCCAGCCGGTGGCCAGCTTGTGGCGCAGGGACGATTCCATCTCGGTCGCCTCGTCCTCTTCCGGCGGCGCCGGACCAAAGAGCGGGACGCTCTTCCATGGGGTCGTGCGGAGATCGGCCAGCAGGCCGTCTAGTGCTTCCTCCTGTTGCTCAGGCGTAACAGCCGGAATCCACTCGACCTTCTTGGAATCAGCGCCGTTGGGCCAAGGCTTGCTCCAGGGCGACCAGGGCTTGAGCGTGACGAGTTGATAGCCGGGCCGGTAGAGGCGGATCTGACGCTCGTGGCTCGTTTTCCAGCCCATGGGCAGCGCGCTGATCAACTGGGCGGCCGATTCGATCGTGACGTCGGTGTGGCGCTCGGTGCGGCCCTCGTCGTACACTTGCAGAGAGACAATCTCGGTGTCGACCGACGTGTACCCGGCGATCGAGTGCGTGTTCTGCCCCGACGCCCGGACCAACACGGCCGTTACCTCGTTGGCCGGCGCGTTGACGTCGGCTGGCGGGAAGTAGTGGACCTTGGGCAGGACGTAGATGCACGGGACACAGCCTGTCGAGCCCAGCAACCCGACCGCAACGAATATCGCCCTCACTGAACCGTGCCCAAGGAACCCACGCATGGGACCGCCCTCCCGCGAAGAGCCAGAGACCACAAAATGGGGGCGGATTGTAGGACCGGACTTGTCCCACGTCAACGGCAGTCACATGCGAGTTACGGTTCGACGCGGTATAGGTAATAGCCCGTGCCGGCAGCGAGGCAGAGGGGGGAGAGCGTCAGGCCGATCCCATAATACCACGCGATAATGAGATCGTCCGGATCGTTAACTCCGCACCACCACAGGCAAGCCGCGATCCCCATCATGATAATGATGGGCGAGAGCAGCCCGCCGAGAACGGCCATCGACGACGACGCGGGGAGAGACGACAACAGCCAACTAACGCAGAAGAACAGCATTGCGGTGACTGCCGCAGGGCCGAACGATCCGGAGAGTTCCTCGCGGGCCATCGGCGGGATGCTCTGCAAGAGTCCCTTGAAGACGAGCAGATTCGGCCCCCAGATCACCGCCGCGACGAGCATCGCGAGGATCAGCTTGCCCGAGAGGATTTTCCATCGCGGTATCGGTAGGCCGGCCTGGAACTCGGCCGACCGGTCGGCCCGTTCGCCGGCGATGGCGTTTCCACCCAGGAAGGCGATCGCGAGTTGGCCCAACATTAGGCTAGCCACGGAGGCGTTCTGGAAGGCCACGCCAATCTCACTTGTCCAGTTGCCGCCAAGGTCCTTGTAGGCGCGCCATGCTAACGCCACGGAGACGAACGCGTACGGCGCGATCAGTAACGCCGCCGCCAGGATCAGGATGAGTCGATTCAACCGGTATTCTTTCCAAAGAAGCCAAGTCATGACGCGGCCCTCCTCCCTTTGACGAAGTCTTTGAAAACGTCTTCCAGGCCGAGGTCGATTACCTCGACGTGACTGACGCCCGGCTCGGCGCTCATTTGCTGGGCCTTCTCGGGCGAAAAATCCTCTACCGTGACGAGCCACTCGCGCCCCTCGACGCGGTGCCAGAGCGTTCCGACGGGCACCCGGCCGGGCGTCGCGCCGTCGGCCAGGGTGGCGCGGATCCGTTTGGTCGTCGATAACAACTGCTCGATGTCACGATGCACCAGCAGCCGACCTTCGTAAAGAATGCCGACCGTGTCGGCCAGCCGATGGATGTCGTCCATCGCGTGGGTCGAAAAGAAGACCGTGTGGCCGCGCTCGCAGACGGTTCGCAGGACGCCGTCACGGAATTCCTCCCGGGCGACCGGGTCCAGCCCGGCCATCGGCTCGTCCAGAATGAGCACCTCCGGATCGTGCACCACGGCCAGCAGCAGGGAAAGCTTGGCCAGATTGCCTTTGGAAAGGTGTTTTACTTTCTTACGCAGTTCGAGCTGGAATAACTCGACCATCTCCTCACACATCGTGTCATTCCACGTCTCGTACGTCGAACGGCAGAACCGAATGACCTCCCCGACTCGCATCCAACCGTAGATCTGCGGCACCTCGGGCACGTAGCCCACCCGCTGCTTGACCGAGACCGCCTCGCGCGGGACGTCCCTGCCCAACACGCGGACCGACCCGCCGCTGGGCCGGAGCATGCCCATGAGCATCTTGATCGTCGTGCTCTTGCCGGCCCCGTTGGGTCCGATCAGACCGAACGTTGTTCCACGTTCAACCTGCAACGTCAAGTCGTCGACCGCCAGCGTGCGTCGGAACCGCTTGCTCACCCCGACCAGGTCGATGACCGGCCCATGCCCCATAGAATCCTGCTTGGAGGATTGGATCATGATGGATTCTCCCTCTTCTCGTTGTCGCCTAGTGCCGCGTCGAAGACCGTGCGGATTTGCCGAGCCGTCATTCCGGCCGACCGGGCGGCGCGGACCGCCTTGTCGAAAGCCTGGTGAGCCGTCTGTTCGGCACGGGATTGTGCGGAAGTCGTGCCCCGTTCGGAGACGAACAGGCCCTTGCCGCGCTGGGCGTGGATAAGCCCTTCGCGTTCCAGCTCGTCGTAGGCCCGCTGGACCGTGTTGGGATTGACTTGCAACTGCAGGGCCAGGGCCCGGAGCGACGGGAGCGCCTCCCCCGGCCGATAGACCTCCGCCGCCACCGCCGCCCGAACCGCCTCGGCGATCTGCAGGTAGATCGGCACATGACTCCCCGGATCGATTTTCACGGCATCCTCCCTACTGCACTAGCTCACTAAGTCAGTAGTTCATTGTAGGGATTTCGGAAGTCGATGCAAGAGAATCTGAGACATTTTGGGCGGATTCTTAGCCGGTATCTCCCCAAAATGGGGCACAGGCTTGATAACACCCTGTTGAGTTGGCCCTCTCCGATACCCCTGACTGCCGTTCTCGCTCACCTCGGGCAACGAAGGCGGGTTCGAAGTCCAGCTTGGTCTAAGCGGATGCAAGGGCGCAAAGAAAAGACCCGGGGCCGGAAGCCGCGGGTCCTTGTCAAGAGATCCGTACAAGTGCGGGAAACAGGACTTGAACCTGCATGAGGAAACCCTCACTAGGCCCTCAACCTAGCGCGTCTGCCAATTCCGCCATTCCCGCGGGGCATTTTGTTGCGTCTTGCCACCACTCTTCCCGTGGCTAACGCCAAAGCGTTTAGTCTACCCGTCTTTCGCCGGGCGTCAACCGGGGGGTCGATTTTCGATTTACCGTAATCGTTCACGGGGGACAGTCCTGATTTTCGTGGCGCGGGGGGCTTGGGGCGTCTAAGGGGACGCCTTTTTCGGCCGTTGGGCATGTCCG
>JAFGFF010000086.1 GCA_016931075.1 Pirellulales bacterium
GTCGTTCCCCAACAGCGGTAGGGTGAAGTCAGTCGAGTTCATGTCGATCTCGGCCGAGTCGTCCTGCACGGGCCGGTGGACGTAAACCGTCACCGTCTCTTCGTAAAGGCCGTCGACGACGTAACGCAGTTGATCCGAACCGACGTGCTCGGGCGAGGGCGTGTAGATCAGCGATACGCCGTCCTCCGCAATGCTCACGGTTCCGCCCGAGTCCGGCTCGATGACGTGCGTGATCTTCCGCGGGCCGGAATAGCCGAGCCAGAACGGATCGTTGGCCAAGACGTCCAGGACGTTGCCTTCGCTCTTCTGGACCAACCCGGGGTAGGAATCCGCTTCGAGCGGGTCGGGCAGGTGGATCGTGACCTCGGCCGGATAGAAGCCATCGACAATGTAGACAAACGAGTCCTCTCCTGCGGCGACTTGTGTCGGCGTCGTGTAGACAAGCGACTTGCCGTCCTCGGCGATCGTCACGTCGCTTTCCAAGTGGGTGTGGCTCACGGCGGTGATTCGCCCGGGGCCTGCGTAGCTGTCCCAGAACGGGTCGTTGGCCAGGACATCCAGGACCATGGAGTCGCCGGTGGGCAACGCCTCGAACTCGTCGGACTCTAGAGGAGCCAGGACCGCCACAGTCACGGTAGCCCATTGCCCTGCATCGCCGTAGTAAGTGAACGTCTCCGTGCCGGCGAAATCGGCCGGCGGGGCATAGAGAATGGACTGGCCGTCGTCGGCGATCTCGATCCGGCCGCCTTCACTGCCGTAGCTGACCGCGGCGATCGGTCCCTCGGGCAGTGCGTCGTTGGCCAGGACGTCGAGTGGCTGCCGGCCGCTGTTCTGGTGGACCTCGAAAGCGTCGATAACGGCCCCGCCCCCGGCGACGTCCAGCAGCACCCGCCGCTCCAGCGATTCGACCAAGAGCCTCCGCCGCGAGAACCAAGAACTTCCCGTACGCCGTTTGTTGCCCATCGCTAAACCCCTCACGCC
The DNA here is from genome assembly GCA_016931075.1 of Pirellulales bacterium. Classification (GTDB taxonomy): domain Bacteria; phylum Planctomycetota; class Planctomycetia; order Pirellulales; family Thermoguttaceae; genus JAFGFF01. Next base: position 982 of record JAFGFF010000086.1, read on the forward strand.
GAAGTCGATTTGCTTCTGAAAGAAGCAGCTATCCGAGAAGCCCCCTCCCATCCTTATTGGTCCGGAAGAACAGCACCACTCCCCCATACGATCAGGTCGGATTCTCCCCAGAATTGTCACGTGAGCGAAGAGAAAAAACCACTAGAAAGGCTTGGGGCTTGCCCTGACGAGCTGGATTGCCCATTTTCCGTGAAGATGGAGTGGCCAGCAATGCTGGGTTGCCACGGCCCCCGGTTCTGGGGTCACCTCACCGTGTTGCGGCGGCGAGGGGGGAGGAGGCAGGTTTGGCGGTCGGGGACACGTTCCCAGTGGCCCGAGACGAGCTGGTGGCCGATCACGCCCGCCAGGACGGCGCCGAGGAAGGTTGGAGTGTGGTAGGCATTGTCCAGGTAGGACGGCCCGAGCCAGGCGCGCTCCCGGTCCAAGGCCAAATCGGCAAAGGCGGCCTGGTGCGAAGTATCCAGGGCCTTGTCGCGCAAGGTCACCGCGATAGCCGTTTCGATCAGTTCGTGGTCGGAGACCGGGAGGATGCCCTGCCAGAAGGCGGCGTCTCTTGCGGCGTCGAAATCGGTTTGCGGCTCCAGGGTATGCCGGGACTGCGCCAGGAGGAGGGCAGCGGAGGCTTGTGCCTCGGGAGTGAGCGAAACGGCCCAAGCGGGCAACGTGTTTTCGCTGGCCGGGATGTCAGAATTTAACGTGGCGGAAGTATCTGTCAACTCCAGTCGAGCGCCGGGCAGCCCGTGGGCGACCAGACGGAAGGCCGGGTCGGCCTGGGTGCCATTGTGCCCAAGCAACGAGGCGGCCCCGGAATCGTGCCGGGTCGTGGATGCCAGATTGAACAACTGGCCCTGGCCTCGGACCCCGTCCACCACCCGTGGCTCGGTCGTTCTTTCAACGCTCGAATCCATGTCGGCAAGTTGCGTCGATCTATCGCCTCGCTCGTGCCCGGGCAGCGTGTACGTCGGACCCGGGTCGTCCGCCACGAAACTGATGTCGATCAGCCCCAGCGCGGGCTCGTCCAGCGCTGGTTCGGGGAGCGTCAGCCGTGCGAAGGAGCCGGTCGGCGGAGACACGCTTGTGGTGTAGCTGTTGGCCTCCTCCGTTGGCGTCGTGTCGACGAGGCTACGAAGACTAAACGTTTCTTCCCGACCCGTGTCGAAGGTTCCCTCGCTGTTGTCCGACGCCACTTGGCTGCCCTGTAACGCTGCGTACACCGCTTGGCCGACCTGCGACACTTCTTGGCTGAGCTGCGACACCGTCTGGCCGGCCTCCGCCACTGTACGGGTGACGTCCAACATCGCGTAGGTGTGGGCGTCTTCCACCGCTGCCCGGTTGACCATGCCGTTGCCGGCAGCCATGTATGAACTACCCGGTCGGCCGCCGTCTATCGGGGGCTTGTTCCCCATAGAGCGAATGGCGGTATCAGCGATTCCAAGAATGACGCCATGTGGAGGAGGCATGGTCACGCCGGCCAGAGCGTTGTCCCACTTCCAGATAATCAAAGCACTCTGAGTATATTTCCCGGTGGGGGCCATGTCCGAAGGGTTGATAGCTTGCCATTCCGGAGCGATCAACAAGACGTCGGCTCTGCCATCGTGATCGTTCATCCCGGAAAGCTGCATCTCCATCCCGCTCTGAAACACGCCCGACAGAAGACAGCGGCCTTCCATTTGCTCCAAGGCGAGCCGGCGACGGCGGGGCTCGCACCGGCGCGCAATGCCCAAGTGGCGGGCGTCGTTGCGGCGGCGTTTCGAGGGCGTGGGCATGATGTGGCTCTATCAGAGCGAGAACAAAGTATCGACTTCCATTCTACTTATTCCTGGGGGCTTGTCAATCTCTTTGAGAGGTCGACGAAAGAAGAATCTCCGTGTAGGGGGGTGAATCTCGGGTCGGTACCGATTTGCCCGGTCGGGTCCAGGCCCGCATCGACGGCCATGCCAAGGATTTTGACCGCCAAATCAACGTATTTTTGCCGTGCCGCTCGGTCGTCCTGGGAGAAGGGCGTTTCGGATTTCGCCTGCTGATCCAACACGGCGACGGCCGAGGCCAGGTCGGCGGCGATTTCGAGGAGACGTTTCGGGTTGCCTGGCCAGAGGGCCGCTTCGGCCGACGCGGCGGCCAGGTCGTCATCCCGCCGGCCCAGGGCTCGATAGACGCGTCGTGCGCCGGCGTAGTGCTGGGCAAGGAACTCGCGGAATCGAACGACTTGCGGTGCCCGATCCAGGGCGTAGCGCTGATGGGTGATCGCCTGCTCGTATGCCTTGGCTGCGTCATCCGTCCGGTCGAGCTTTTCGAAGACGCTGCCCAGGTTGTGCAACATGCCGCCGAGGCTACCACGGTAGCCCAACTCGGAAGGATCGTCGTCGACCAGCTCGGCCATGAGGACGCGTGCCCGTTGGAACGCCTCCAGTGCGGACTCGAGTTGGTCAGTCTTGAGATACATCGAGCCGAAATTGTTGCAAGTCACGGCAAGCTGGCGTCGGAACCGGGTGACCGACGGCGCGCGGCGGACGAGCTGTTCCTGGATGGCGATTGCTTTGCGGTACGACGCTTCGGCCTCCTTGGGCCGGCCGTTGCGGTTCTCCAGCGCGCCCAGATTGCAGTAGCTCAACGCCAAGTCGTTTTGATAGTCGAGGTTGCCTGGCCGGGCCTTGACCAACCGCTCTTGAATCGCCTGAGCCTGGCGTGAGGCGGCCTCGGCCTTCACGCGATCGGTCTTGACCAGCAGGAAGCTCAGATTGTTGTAGCTCATTGCCAGCTCGCGGAGCCAGCGGGGCTCGTCGGGGAACCGCTCGACGAGTTTTTCTTGCAGCCGGATGGCTTCTTGATAAGCCTCGTTGGCTTCCTTCAGCCGGTCCAAGGACGTGGCCAGCAAGCCGAGATTGCCATGGGTGGCCGCCAGTTCGCCCTGGAATCGGGCCGTCTCGGGCTTCTCGGCGACCAGCGCCTTTTGAAGCTCCAGGGCCTTGTGGTACGCCTTTTCCGCGTCAGCCTGTTGGCCCAGCGCGTCCAAGAGCAGGCCCCGGTTGTTCAGGCACAGGGCCAGGTTCGCCCGGGCGTCCAACGCGTCGGGCTGGCCCGCCACGACCGACTCGAACGCGCCGATCGCCTTGTCGTACGAGGCCAGGGCCGCCTGCTTGTCGCCGATCTGGTCGGTCACGCCGGCCGCTTTCGAATAGGTCCATGCCAGGTCGGCCTGGAGCGTCGGGTCGTCGGCCGCGTGTTCGATGAAGCCCCGGTAGTAGCGAAGCGCGTCTAAAAGCATCTCGCGGCGGAGCGGCTCGGCCCCGGGCAGGTCCTTCAGCCGCTCGGCGTGATGGCCGCCGAACCGGTCGACCACGTTGCGGAGTTGGCGGAAGTGTTTTTCCGCTCGCCGGAGGTTCTCCTGCGATTGTTGGTAGTTATTCTCGGCCTCGTTCAACGCAGCTCTTGTTTTGCCGTGTTCGTTCACGATCAGCAGCGTGCTGACGACGGAGCCGACGAGCACGACGGCCGCCAGGGCGACGCCGGCCACGACTACCGTCCGGTGGCGCCGTGCCCATTTGGACGCCCGATCGGCCAGACTGGCCCGGCGGGCCCGGACCGGCTCGCCAGCAAGGAAGTGGCGCAGGTCGTCGGCCAGCTCCTGGGCCGTGGCGTAGCGGTCCTCGGGCGATTTGGCGATGGCCTTCAGCAGGATCGTTTCGAGGTCGACCGGAATGGCCGGGTTGAGCTGCCGCGGCGCTCGGGGCTCGTCGTCGACGATCCACCGCATGAAGGCCTGGCGGTCGGTCCCCTCGAACGCGTCGCGCAGCGTGGCCAGCTCGTAGAGCGTGATGCCCAGCGAGTAGACGTCGGTCCGCCCGTCGACCAGGGCCGCCTTGCCCGCGGCCTGCTCGGGGCTCATGTAGCGGACCGTGCCCATCACGTCGCCGGTCATCGTCAGGCTGCTGTCGGTCTGGAATCGGGCCAGGCCGAAGTCGGTGATCCAGACCTTGCCCTGCTCGTCCAAGAGCAGATTCGACGGCTTGACGTCGCGGTGGACGATGCCGCACTGGTGGGCGTGTTCGAGCGCGTCGGCCGCCTCGATGCCCAGCCGGGCGACCGTCCGGAAGAATTCGCCCCGCCGCAACGAGGCCGCGTCGGCGAACGACCGCCACGTGCTCGATTCCAGTCCGGCCGTGTCGGCCTTGCGATTGGCCACGGTCGAGTCGTCGCCCGTGGAAAAGGTGCCAGGCACCTTTTGCCGGAACGGCCCTTCGGGTGCTTCGCACAAAAGGTGCCTGGCACCTTTTCCACTGCTGTCCGTGTGGGGCAGAGTCCGAGGCAAGCGGTCGCCGCCGGGCAACGGATCGGCCAGCCGGCGAAGCTGCCGGATCGCCACGTCCAGCGGCTGCCCGTCGATGTACTGCATCGCGTAGTAATGCACGCCCCGCTCGCACCCGACCGAGAAGACGGGCACGATGTTCGGGTGTTGCAGATGGGCGGCCGCCTGGGCCTCGTTGTGGAACCGGGCGATCTGCTTCCGGTCCAACACGGCGGCGAACGGCAGCACTTTCAATGCGACGCGCCGGTCCAGCGACCGCTGGCGGGCTTCGTAGACCACACCCATCCCGCCCCGGCCGATCTCGCGGATTATGGTGTACTCGCCCAACTCCTTGGCCGCCAGATCAGGCGGATCGGCGACGGCCTGGCCCCCGCTCCGCAGACCGACGGCCGCCTCGTGCAGGAAGTCGAGCCCACCCAGGTAGGCCCGAAGCGGTTCGGCCAGGTCGGGATGACGGGCGATCAGTTCCTCGGCGTCGGGCGCCTTGCCTTCTTCCAAGTCGGTCAGATAGCTTTCCAGGACCTCGACCAGGCGCTGGCGCACTGGTTCGGGCAGGGCGTCGACCGAGGGGATGCCGGTGGTCACATGCGACTTCATGCACCGCCCTCCGCTTCCATCTGTTCGCGCACGCGGCCGATCGCCCGGAGCCAGAGCATCCGCACCGCGCCGGTCGAACGGCCCATCCGCTCGGCGACTTCTTTGAAGGGTAGACCTTCGCAATGGCGCAGGACGAGCACGTCGCGGTAGTCGGGCGGAAGCTCGGCCAGATGGTCGGCCAGTTGGACGGCCCGGTCGTGACGCTGGACGTTCGAGCTGGGCGAGGGCCCTTGGTCCATCAGGATCGAACCCAGCCGCGCGGCCGACCGTTCGATCGCCTTGCCCATCGCGTCGAACGAAACCTCGCGTCGGACGTCCCGCTTGGCCGTCAGAATATGCTTCTCGACTTCCCGGGCCATGTTGTTGGCCAGGATGGCACGGAGCCAGGCCAGGAACTCGGGCTCGGACTGCCCTCGGAACTGCTCGAAGTCGCGGTGCACGTCGCAGAACGTCTCCTGCACCACGTCCGACGGACTGCATCTTGCCCGAAGCTTCTGGTCGATCTGCGTCGAGACCAGCAGCTTCAAGTAGTTGGTGTAGTATGCCAACAGCCGGCCCAGGCACTCGGGCGTGCCTTCGCGTGCTTCGGCCAACAGTCGTTGGGCTTCGTGATGGGTAAAAGTAGACATGAGACTCTCCTTACCTATGGTAGGCAGAATCTCCGAATCTTTGTCACGCGCACCCCGCTGCCGGGTGGACCGGCGCGTGAATAATCCTTTCTTGACGCACAATCGTATCCTCGGGATGATTCGATCTCGCCCAGCCAGGGGGCTCCGGCGGCCTGAAGAGGGAACCTTAGTTCAATCCTGGGTGCCATGTTCCACGCTTGCGTGGGCATGTATTTGTAGCGTTTCGAAGCTCCACATGCCCACGCAAGCGTGGAGCATGGCACCCATATTTATCTTTATCCGTTATCACACTGGAAACTAGAACAGGAGGCCCCATCGTGAACGCCCATCGCTCGTGGCTTGCCGTTACGATACTGGTTGTCCTATTCCTGCCCAATGCCTTCTGCGGATCGCCGGACGACGGGACGTCAAAGAACAAGGTTGCGAAGGAGAAGGTGGAGAAGAAGTCCAAGAAGCTTCAGCAGGAGTTGGATCAGTTGAAGGCGGAAGAGACTGAGTTGTACCTCCAACTGGTGAGACTGAAATTGAAGATCCACGACCTGACGGAAGAACTCATTGCTCTTCAAGTGGGACTCCAAGGGGAACACTCGCCGTTGTTGGGCTTGGACGGCTGCTGTCCGGTGACCTTGGTTGAGGAACAACGCTGGGAGCTGGGCGACCCCGACCACTGGGTCGTCTCGGGCAGTCATTTCTTCCGGATGGCCGACGCGGCTAAAAAACGCCTCTTCCAGCAATCCCCCAAGCGGTACACGCCTATCCTCGACGGATGTGATCCGGTCGGCTGGCTCGAAGAGAAGAGACTCGAACCGGGCCGACGCGAGCACGGGGTTTTCTATCGAGGACGAATTGTCCTCTGTCGCGACGAGCAGTCTCTCGAACGTTTCCGGAAGGACCCGGACCGCTATTTGCCGAAAGACGAGTCGGCTGTGCGCCTGCCGGAGCCGGACAAGAAATCCGAGCAACCGACGGTTCCCGATGCGGACGCCCCGGAAGTCATCGAGCCGCCAGTGACCGGGGTGCATGTTCCCGTATGGCCGACGCCCGCTCCAAAACAGCCGGCCAAGCCCGCTCCAATTGCGGCTCAGGCATTGCTCTGGGAGCCACCGGCCACATCCGTCCCGCGATCGGCCGGGTCGGGTGAGAAGGCACGTAAGGCATACTGGTGCCATGTGCTGATCATGAACCTGGAATCGGAAGCAATCGAACTGCCCAGAGGGGCCTTTCCGACGGGCATGCGAGTTGGGTCGGCAGTGCGCATCATGGACAAACCTGTTTCGAGCTATCCGGACGGCTATTCGCGGGTCCGGCCGGGCGGAGTCCATCTTCTTCGTTTTTACCTATCAGAGGTGCCTGAGAACAAAGAATGGTCCCTGTCTCTTCCGGTGGATGTCTACGATCCCGAAAAGCGACAAAGGTATGTCCTGTATTTCACGTTTCAGGGTGATGCGGGCGCCTCGCAGGCCAAGGTTGAGGCGGCCTCAACTCACCCCATTTTTACACCGTCAGACATCGCCTTTCGCTAGACGACCCATGCCGCGCAGTTTCTCGCGGTATGCACTGCCGACTCTTCCGCTTTGAAAAACAATGCGGATTAGGGAAGCTTTTCGGCCGAAGATAGGCGTATGTCTGGGGACTGGGCGGGACGATGCGAGGAGTCTTGCCCGGGGCCCGTCCGAATGCCTGCCCAGCGGGGGGAGTATCGCCATGAGCCGTGTGCTGTTTGCCTTGATTGCCGTGGGACTGATCGCCGGGGCGACCGGTTGCACGATGTGTGCCCATCCGTACGACTACTGCGGCCCGACGTTCATGGGCGGGTGTGGCGAGCAATGCGACCCGGACTACGTGGCCGGTTCGATCCTGTCGGGCGCGCCGACGGCAGCCCAGGGCGAGGAAACGATCGTTTCCGAAGAACTCATGCCGGTGCCGGAAGAAGAGTACGGCCCGAGGCTCCTCGAACCGCAGGAAGACCTCACGTCGATACCGGCGTCGCAGTGGCGCAATCGCAAGCGCGGGCAGTCACTTTACCGATGACGCGGGCCACCGGTAGCGTCTTCTCTCTGGGCTGTCCGAATCTCAGGCGGCCGAACGTCTCTTTTTGAGCAGTCCCAAGCCCCCGAAGGCCAGCCCGGTCAACAGCAGAATGACTGTGGATGGTTCGGGAACGAACATGACCGCCTGCAGCGCGACGTCGTACTTGTTCGAATCGCTGCCGTAGATGATCACGTTTGCGTCCTTGGCGTACAAGTAGTTCGTCGAACCGGCCGTCCAGTCAGCAATTGAGCTTGTACACAGCGCGAGCCGAGTAGCTTTGTTGGGATCGGGATCGTTGAAGCAGAAAACAAACAGTTGCTCGCCGATTTGGGACGGCTTCGTTGTCCCAACGCCCAGATACTTGCCGTCCTTGCCCGTCAGTGTGCCGGGCGCGACGGGAATCCAGTTTCCGTCTTTGACTGCCTGGCTGTAACGAGTCGTCTCGATTCCGCTGCCCGGGCCGCCGCCGTAGACCATGTTGTAGAACAGAGGGTCGAACGACGGGGCGAAGGTTCCGGCGATGACGAATCCGTACTGGACCGGGTCGTCGTTCCCGCCCCAGCCGACCGAGCCGCCGTAATAGACTTGCCCGGCTTCGACATTCGCGGTCACGAAGGCCATCCCGGCCAACGCCACCAAACCAAACCCCCAGCACCTGCTTCGCCGGGTCTTGCCGATCATCGGGGTTTCCTTTCCAGAATCAAAGAACGAGGCGGGAAAGCAACTGTCCGGTCCGACCGATCACGAGATCGCCCGTCGCGAGCGCCGCGCGGACCGAACCCGTCCCTCTTTTCCACCTCTGGCCAATTTGCACTACCCCACAGTTACTTTCCTACCCAGTCCAGGCAAAACTGTCAATCGTTTTGTTCGATAGGATTTAGTGGGATTTGCATACCCCCCCGAGTGGTTGGGGTTTTTTTAGGAGAGACCCAAAAGTGGCCAAGTTGAGGTGTAGGAACTACTTCGGGTCAGAAATCGCCTTCAAAATGGCCTGCCAGACTTCATCCCCCCGCAGGCCGTTGGTCATGATGACGATCCCGGTACCCCGTTTGGGGTCGAACTCGCTGTGGCAGCGGAAACCGGTCCCGTTGGTCCCGCTGTGGAGGATCCGGTCCCCGTCGGGCAACGGGTCGATTCCCCAGCCCAGGCCCCGGTAGAGTGTCCGCGACTTGGCGACCCCCGGCCGGTCGATCGGGCGGTGGCCCGTGTCCTTTGGTCCCCGGGCAAGCATGGCAGTGACCATCGCCGCATTGAGCGAGTGCGGGGCCGAGCGGTCCTTCTTCATGATCTCGCACAGATACCGCGCGTAATCGGTCGGTGTGCAGAAGAGCGAATAGCCGGCGTTGGCTCGGTGGAACCGGGGCTGGTCCGTCTTGACCCTCCCCTCGTTGTCGTGCCCGGCGGCGGCCTGTTTCGCGTAGCGGTCTTCCCACACGTAACTGCTGGAGGTCATGCCGGTCGGTTCGAAGAGCTGCCTTCGCGCCAATTTCTCCAGCGGCTCGCCCGTGATGTGCTCGACGACTCGCTGCAAATAAAACATCCCTTCGCCCGAGTAGCCGAACTTCGTTCCCGGCTCGAACAGCACGGGCAGCGGCCCACCTTTGCGCCAGCCGCCCTCGCGCCAGTTGGGGAACCCGGTTGTATGCGTCAGGCACATCCGGCCGGTGATTTTTTTATGCCGTGGTTCGTCGGGCAGATACGGTTTATCAAGATACTCGACCAGCGGCCGGTCCAGATCGAGCTTGCCCTGTTCGACCACTTGCAGGACCAGGTATGCAAACACCGGCTTGCTCATCGAGCAGGCCTCGAACACGGTATTCCGGTCCACCTTCTCCGGCCGGCCTGCTTGTCGCACGCCCCACTGCTTATCCCACACCACCCTTCGCCCCTCGATCAGCGCGACCGACACCCCCGGCACATGCGTCCGTTCCATCAGCCCGGGCACCATCGCCTCGATCTTCGCCACAATCGCCTGCGCCCGCGGCGAGAGCGGGGGTTTGGGGGATTCATCCGCCTGGCCAACCGCACCGGCTGCCATGACGAAAGCAATGGTCACCCAGAGAATCCGATGAATATTCCGAGTCATTGGTGTTCCGCTCAGAGTCATCTGCTGTATTTTCACAAGTTCGACACCGGTCATTGATGCGGCAGTACTTCACCGCCGACAAACCTGCTATTTACGAACCACTTCGTATCGCTCCGCCACGATCTCGCACCATTGGCCCAGATTCGTGGAGATGAAGAAATGGTGAAGTTCTTCCGTGGGCATGGCCGTTCCGTCTGCCAGCATCGATTGGATGATCGTGGAATCCATAATCTCGCCGAATTCGGCCCCGGGAAGCATCTCATGCGTCTCGCTTATCCGGTACGAGAAGAAATGCGTATCATAGAAAGAAAGCCTCACCTTCCGGTTCGCCCAATCTCGATACGATAGTTCCAGCCGGTCGCGTTTCGGGGGATAGCGGAACGAGAATCCTGATTCGGGGTCGTCAAGAGCCATCTGCGATTCATGGATGCGTTTATAGTTCATTCGTGTTTCTCAAAAAAGGATCACGAGACTTACTCTGTTTGTATTGCGTCCCGCTGGCGTCGTCAAGCCGAGCGATAGAATCCGCCGGAATCGAGAAGACGGGAGAAACGACCGCAACTGAATTGCCGGGCTACTTCTTCGCCGTCAACCGCCCGACATGCTCGACCAGGGCCGGCACATAACCGGGTTCGGCGGCCGACAGACGCATCGAGAGGGGCTGGACGGAGCCGTATTGACGAAGGGCGCGGACGTAGTCGCGCAGCAACTCGCGGCGGCCTGGGTGGGTTTCGAGCAGGAAGTGGGCCCAGGCCCAGGACTGGGCGTAGTCGGCCTGACTCATGTCGGCGTCGCCGGGCAGGCTTTCGAGCCGTGCCAGGTCGGGCCGCCACGTCTTCTCGCGGATCGGCCCGGCCAACTCGTCGACGTGCATCTGGTTCAGCCCGTGGCGGCCGCGAGGGATCTCAAAATATTCGGCCAGGCCCTCGTCCAGCCAGAGGGGAATGCTCGGCATGACGGAATGCAGATAACCGTGGGTCACCTCGTGACGCAGGTCTTCGGCCACACGGTCGCCCCATTGGGCGTAGACCTCCAGTCGCGTGTCCGACTCGGCGAAGAACGCCCGGCGGTCGGCGAAAGTCGGATGACGCGTCCGCATGAACGCCTGGAACTGCTTCGCGTCGTCGAACAGATAGACGTGGATCGGCTCGTCCGAAATGGGCAGCAGCAGCTTCTGACTCAGATCCACCCGCAGGGCGACCAGCTCGTCCAACAACCGATGATGGGCCGGCAGCGGGAAGTCGCTATGGATGACCAACTGTTCACGAACCACCGAATGTGCGTCCGGCAGCCTCAATCTCGGCACCATCGTTTGGGCGTAGCCCGGCAGATTCAACTTCGACACCATCATCCGCCCGCAGCCCGGCAGAAGGCACGCGCAGAGCAACACACCCAGGCCAAGGAGGCTCCGGTTCAGTGGGATTCGGACGGTGCTGAGACTGTTGAATCCGATGACAGGCTCGCCAATAGGTTAGATTCATGAGATGAAACGGGCGGCGGATCGTAGCAGAATTGCCCACCCAGAGGAAGGGCAATGGAAGACGGGAAAGAGTGGTGCATTCCGCACTTTGCTATCGTGATTGCTCGGCATTCCGCCTCCCCTTGGTCTGGATAGCGCCCCGAAGGGGCAGTCGTTCTCCCAGCCCAGGGCATCCGCCCTGGGGAAAGAAGACCGGGAAGATGTTTGAGATTCGGCCCAACGGGCCAACCGTTCCGCCGGGAGAACGGTTGGCCCGTTGGGCCGACAAACCGAGGTATCGTTCACTCTTTACCCCAGGGCGGATGCCCTGGGCTGGGAGAACCGCAGGACCTTCGGCCCTGAAGGTAATCCGATGAATAGCGTTAATTCATAGAACAAAGTGCGGAATGCACCCAGGAGAAGTTATCAGAAGTGAGCTTTTTAAAGAAAGAGTGCCGTTATGACCGGCGTTGGGCGATGAGGCGGTCCAACTCCGTCTTGAGCCGGGCGAGGATCTCGTCGTAGCCAAACGTGCCCAACGGCTCGCCGCTACGCTTGAGGTGGACCGTTTTGGGACCGCACCAGACGCCCAGGTCGGCATCGTCCGTCTCGCCGGGACCGTTCACCCGACAGCCCATCACGGCGATCGTGATCGGCTCGTCGGCCGCGTAGCGGGTCATGTCGCGGATCCGTCTGGCAAGGTCGATGAAGGCCTCGTTCTCGACCCGGGCACAACTCGGGCAACTGATGATGTTCAGGCCCTGCGGCTCGGTCGGTGGCATGACCGGCTCCGCCGAAGCATCGAACCGGCCGGCGGCCACGTCGACGAGAATCTGCCGCCCGGCCTCGATTTCCTGGACCTTTTCGGCCGCCGGCAGCGTGAGCGAAACGCGGATCGTGTCGCCGATCCCTTCGGCAAGCAACGGGCCCAGTGCCATGCGGGTTTTCGTGACGCCCTCGGGCGGCATGCCCGCCTCGGTCACACCCAGGTGCAGCGGCACTTCAGGTTGCTGGGCCGCGAAACGTCGGTTGGCCTCTATAACGCGGAAAGGATGCGAATCCTTAAGCGAGACGCAATACCGTGTGAAACCGAGGTCTCCCAGCAGGGCACAGTGCTCCAAGGCACTGGCCAGCATGGGCCCGACGTGATCGTCGGCGTCGAACTGGGCCCGTTTGGCCGGATCGACAGAGCCGCAGTTCACACCGATGCGAATCGCGCAATCATGCCGCACGGCCGCGTCGACGATTTCCTTGACCTTGTCCTGCCAAGGCCGCTGCCGCTCGAAGTGATAGAGGTGCCCGGGGTTATAGCGGATCTTTTGGACTAGCGGAGCCAGCTCCTCGGCCAACCGGTAGTTTTCCTGCAGGTCGACGGCCAGATTGGCCCCGGTCCGATCGTGGACCGCCCGCAGGGCCTCGACGTCCTCGGGCCGATCGGCCGCCAGCCGGACCACGCCCGCTCCGGCCGCCGCCAGGGCCTCGATCTGCGCGACGCACGCCTCGACGTCGGTCGTCTTCGTGGCGCACATGCTCTGAACGACCACGGGCTGTCCCCCCCCGATCATGATCGAGCCAATCGTCACCTCCCGAGTTGGGTTCCGCCGAGGGGGCATGTTCGTTCCTTCTGTTGCTGACTGTGAGTGGTAGGGTGGGGCACACCTGCCCCACCAGAAGTCAACTCGCCATTTTCAGAAGCCAGGATCTTGGTGGGGCAGGTGTGCCCCACCCTACGCGGCTTGTCCGACTGGCCATTGTCCCAACCCTGCCGGTCGTATCAAGGCCAGGGACTTGTCCGGTTTAAGCTGGAGAGGCCGGGTTGAGTTTGCCGATAATGCCGACGCTACCGGGTATTCGGGCCGGCGGTATGCCGTGCGCGATGTGGACACGGGGGACTGAAGAAGGGGGGGTCCTTCTTCATAAGTGGTTAGAGAGCAAAATGTTAGCCCGATTTGCCCTTCTCGTCTCGGTGCTGGTCTTGCTTGGCTCGACCAGCGGGTGTCAGCTCCTGCCTGATATCGCCCATCAGCCGCAGATCCACAACCCATTCCCACAGCTCTCCCGGGTGGCCATTGCCCCGTTTTTCAACGCGAGCACCGAGCCGACGGTCGACGGGCGGCAGTTTGCGATAGCCTACTACGAGGAGTTGCAGGCCGTGCCCGGATTCGAGGTTGTCCCGGTGGGCATCGTCGAGACCCAGATGCAGGCCCGAAATATCCAGCTCAATAGCGCGGCCGACGTGCAGCGGTTGGCTCGCGAGTTGGAGGTTGACGCCGTGGTGATCGGCGTGGTGACCGACTACTCGCCCTACTACCCGCCGCGACTTGGCCTGCAAGTGAAGTGGTTCGCGGCCAATCCGGGCTTCCATCCCATTCCGCCAGGCTACGGGCTGCCGTGGGGCACGCCGGGCGAGGAAGGAATCCCCGCGCCGGTTGTGTTCGAGGCCGAAATGGCCCTGGCCAAAGAGCAGCTCAAGACGCAGACGCCCGACTGCAAGGATCCGCCGAAGCCTGAAGAGTCGGCGGCGAAAGGTTCGACCGATACGACCGCTGCCGACTCCGTGACCGGTGCGTCCGCGCCAGGCCTTCCGAAAGACTGGCCCGATCCGCGCGGATTCATCCCGCCGCCACCCAAACCAACACCCCCCCCGTGTTGGCCGACCGACGCGCCGGTGATGCAACATACGCGGAATTTTGCCGGCAATGACATGGAATTCACCGAGGCGCTAGCCAGTTATTACTACTTCCGCGACGACGCCCGATTCGGCGGGTGGCAGTCCTACCTCGAACGGAGTGACGATTTCATCCAGTTCTGCTGCCGGATGCACATTTGGGAAATGCTCAGTGCCCGGGGTGGAGCTGGTGAAACGCGAGTGGTGTGGAGGTGGCCTACCATCCGATAAGTAGGTTAGAGCGGCGACCTGCGTCAGGCACGTGGAGCTTGACGATAGGTGAAATCGGGGTCCTCGTCGGGAGAGAATCGGTCGTGACCGAAGACATCAACGTACTGGCGCTGATCAAGGGCAAAGAGCGATACGTGTTCCTGTACGACGACGGGAGCCGCGCGGAAACCCTGCGGGTGTTGGGTCGCTACGCGTCGAATCCCGAGTTGAGCTTCACGTGGTACGACGCCGCCGTGCTGAGCCAGAAGATCCGGCAGGAGAGCCACAAGCACGCGCACAACCGGCGATTCAGTCTTCCCCTGCCCACCGACAAGGACGACTTCCTGCCTTGACGGTTGCCAATCGCCAGAAACGCTCGGCACTCTGACATCGTGATGCCATGCGGACGGCCATCTCACGCTTCTTGCAGTATCTTCGCGTCGAGCGCAACGTCTCGGAGCACACGCACAAGAGCTATCGCGAGGACCTCGACGCGCTGGCCGACTACCTGACCGAACTGCACGGCGAGGTGTGCCCCGCGCCCGGGCAAATCAGCGTGGTCGATCTGCGAGGTTACGTCGCGGCCCTGCATGAGGCCGGCTACGCCAAGAGCACGATCGCCCGGCACCTGGCGTCGATCCGCAGCTTCTTCCGTTTCGGGCGTCGCGAAGGTTGGACGAAGACCAACCCGGCCCGGCCGTTGCGCAATCCGCGTCAGACCCGTTCGCTACCCCACTTCCTTTCGACCGAAGAGCTGGGCCGATTGCTCGAAGCGCCGCCGACCGACACAATGCTCGGCCTGCGCGACCGGGCCATTCTCGAGACGACCTACTCGGCCGGGCTGCGTGTGAGCGAAGCGGTGGGACTGCGCGACGGCGACTTGGACTTTGACGCGGGCATCGTCCGCGTCCGCGGCAAAGGACGCCGTGAGCGGCTCGCCCCCGTGGGCACCTACGCCACCGACGCCTTGAAGCGTTGGCTGGCCGTCCGCCGGCTCAGCCCCAAGGAGCCCAACGGGCCCGAGTCGCCCGTGTTCGTCAACCGGTTCGGCCGCCGGCTCACCACCCGAAGCGTCGGCCGGATGCTCGAAAAATATCTGCGTGAAACGGGCCTCGACACCCGCACGACGCCCCACTCGCTGCGCCACAGTTTCGCCACCCATCTCCTGGACCGCGGCGCCGACATCCGCAGCGTACAGGAACTGCTCGGGCACAAGAGCCTAGTGACTACCCAGATCTACACCCACGTCAGCACCGCCGGGCTCCGCGCCGCCTACGAGCGGGCCCATCCCCGGGCGCGGAACTGACGCCTAGCGTCTCGAACGAATGGAGGACCACGCTCTGTCGTGGCCGTGGGGCGGCAGTTCGGCTTGCACGAAGCCAAGACGTGCTGCGCGGACGCGACGGAGCGCGTCCCTCCAGAAAGGAGAAGGCCGGGGCGATACATCTCGACCCGGCCTTGCCTGATTCGAATCTATCGTTTCCGAGCGTCGCTCAGACCAGCCCGCGCCGCACGGCCCAGACGGCGGCTTGGGTGCGGTCGCTGACGGCGATCTTGCGGAGGATGTTTTGGACGTGCTCTTTGACCGTCTCGACGCTGATCTCGAGCGAGCGTCCGATTTCCTTATTGCTCAGCCCCAGGGCGACGTGCCGCAGGACTTGGGTCTCGCGCTGGGTCAGCGGGACCTCGTCGTCGTCGAGCACCTGGCGGATCTTCATCGCGCCGGCCACCCGGCGGAGTTCACCGCTGCGTGAGGGGGATTCCCCTTGGGCGGCCGCCGTGATGGTGGCCACGATCGCCTCACGGGAGGAACCCTTCAGGACATAGTCGCTGGCCCCCAGCGCCACGGCCCGGGCGATGTAGGTGGGGTTGTCGTAGGTCGAAAGCATCACCACCCGGCAGTCGGGCACCTTCGCCCGAAGCTTCTCGAGCGTGGCCAGTCCATCGGTGTCGGGCATGCGGATGTCCAGCAGGATGACGTCCGGTTTGTGCTTCTCGGCCTCTTGGACGGCCTGTTTCCCGTTGGAAGCCTCGGCAATGATCTCGATGTCCGACCCTGCCAACAGGCTAGCCAGACCCGTGCGAATAACCTCGTGGTCGTCGCAGACAAGCAGTCGAATCGACATGGGGGGTCTCCCAATTAGCTAGAAAATGGTTTGTCAGTCTTCCAGTCCGGGAAGCAATGGTTTTTTTGCCGGGTACCGTCATGGCCCCCGCGCCCCGTTCTCGGATAAATGCTAGTCCACCCTAGGCTAGGCCGAAATACCCCGAAGCTACCAACTGAACCCCCTGATTCAGCGGTACACTTTCTGGAAACGCCCCTATTCGTGGGGAAATGATCGACAAAAATCCCTCGCACGAAGGGGATACGATTTCAAAAAAAATCGCTCTTTGGGGGCATTTTTCGCTGCCCAGGAGGGCCACTGGCGGAAGTTTCTACCGGAAATGGCTCTCTCCCCAACCGGTGTAGAACGTCCGGAGGGGTTCTTTCCGCCCACGGTGCCAAAAGTAGCGCGTTGACTCCCCTCACCCTGTGACGTAGATATTTGGCGACAGAGCGTCTGTCGGGCAGGGGAGGTTTGGTTAGACAGTCTAGCTACTTGGCGGGCAAACGCCACGAGGCCATCATGACACGCGGCAAGCTCCTTCTGGTTGACGACGACCGGCAAGTCCTCGGTTCGATGGCCGATTGGCTCCGCGACCAAGGCTACGACCTGGACACCGCCACCGGGTGTGGCGAGGCGATCCTGGCCACCAATGAGAAGCCCTACGATTTGGTCCTGGCCGACATCCGGTTGGGTGACGGCGACGGGTTTCAAATCCTCAACCACTGCCGCGAGAAACACCCCTCAACGGCGGTGGTCATGATCACCGGCTACGGCACGGTCGATTCGGCCATCGAGGCCATCCGCGCTGGCGCGTTTGACTTCCTGACCAAGCCGCTGATCGACCAGGAACTTGAACTGGCCATCGACCGCGCGCTGAACCAGCGCCGCGTCGTCGAAGAGAACACGAATCTCAAGGCCCAGCTCGACATGCGCTTCGGCATGGAAAACATCGTCGGCAACGACCACCGGATGCGCAAGATCTACGACATGATCGACAGCGTGGCCGACACGAAGGCCACCGTGCTGATCACGGGCGAAAGCGGCACCGGCAAGTCGATGGTCGCCCGGGCCATCCACCGCCGCAGCGGCCGACGCGACAAGCCGTTCGTCGAGGTCGCCTGCGGAGCCCTGCCTGAGACTCTACTCGAAAGCGAACTGTTCGGCCACGTCGCCGGCGCGTTCACCGGCGCGGCCGGGGACAAGATGGGTAAGTTCATGCAGGCCGACGGCGGCACGATCTTCCTCGACGAAATCGCCACCGCCAGCCCCAGCATGCAGGTCAAGCTGTTACGCGTGCTGCAGGACCTCGAATTCGAGCAGGTCGGCGGCACGAAGACGTTCACCGTCGACACCCGGGTCATCCTGGCCACGAACGAGGACCTGGCCCAGGCCGTGGCCGAGGGCCGCTTCCGCCAGGACCTGTTCTATCGGGTCAACGTGATCAACATCGACCTGCCCCCGCTTCGCGAACGGATCTCCGACATTCCGGCCCTGGCCGAGCACTTCCTGGCCCAGGTGTGCGAGGAGTCGGGCAAGCCGCCCCGCCGGTTCAACGACCAGGTCGTCGCCGCGCTGCAGCGGTTCAACTGGCCGGGCAACGTCCGCGAGTTGCAGAACATCATCGAGCGGGCCGTCCTGTTGGGCAAGAGCGAAACGATCGGCCTGGAAGACCTGCCGCCGCAGTTTTTGACGGCCGGCTCCGTGCCCGTCGCCCCCGTCGGCCAACGCACCCTCAAAGAGGCCCTCGAAGCGCCCGAGCGCCAGATCATTCTCGACGTCCTCGAGATGAACAACTGGAACCGCCACGCCACGGCCGAATCGCTGGGCATCAACCGCACCACGCTCTACAAGAAAATGAAGCGCCTCGGCCTGGAAGAGCCGCATGCTTTGTTGAGCCACTAGAGCGCGTCTTTGATCGTCGTAGGATTCCCTTCCTTCGGCCGAAAAGGATCGTCCGCCTTTCGGAAGGTCGGCATTCGGGCGTCGAGTGAGTTGCGCCAGGTCTTCAGTTTGCGGTGCAGTTGATCGCGGAGCTCGGGTTCTTGGGTAGCCAAATTGGTCGTTTCGCCGAGGTCGTCGGCCAGATTGAAGAGTTCCAGGCGGCCGTCTTCGAACCACTCGATCAGCTTCCAGTCACCCTGGCGGATCGCGCCGCACGGGGCACCGCCCTGGTTCATGTAATGGGGGAAGTGCCAGTAGAGGGCGTCGCGTTTCAGCGTGCCGCCTTCAAGCAGCGGGACGAGGCTCTGGCCGTCGACGTGTTGCTTGGGCCGGGGCGGCAGGCTGGCCGTGGCGAGGATGGTGGGATAAAAATCAGTGCTCATGACGGGCACGTCGCACGTGCTGCCCGGGGCGGTGACGCCGGGCCAGCGGATGATCATCGGTTCGCGGATCCCGCCTTCGTAGAGCCAGCCCTTTCCAGCGCGGAGCGGGATGTTCGACGTGGGATGGCCTTCGGAGGTCGATAGCCCGCCGTTGTCCGACATGAAAAAAACGACCGTGTTGTCTTCGATCCCGAGCCGTTTGAGCGTATCGAGGACCCGGCCCACCGCTTCGTCCATCGCCTGGACCATGCCCGCGTAGACGGTGTTGTCTTGGACGAGTCGGACTTTTCGCTGGCGTTCCTTGCCCCAGCGAGGCCCGTCGTGCCGGACCGTCTCGCGCTTGGCTTCGTATTTTTGCTTCAAATCGGCCCGGGCCATCAGCGGCGTGTGGACCGAATAGAACGACAGATAGGCCAGGAAAGGCCCGTCGCGGTGCTGTTCGATGAACCGGATCGTCTCGCTGGCCAATCGGTCGGGCAGGTGCTCGCCCGGCGGCCCGTCTTTCAGACACGGATTGCCGTAGGGCGAAAAGTATCTCTTCCCGCGGAACGGTCCGCCCAGGTCCCAGCCGCCCTTATTAATATCAAATCCCTGGTCCTCGGGCCACGCGCCCTTGGGGCCCAGGTGCCACTTGCCAGCGAAGCACGTCGCGTAGCCGGCCTGTTTGAGCGATTCGGCCACGGTGACCTCGTCCAGCGGCATCCGGTCGCGCGTCCGGGCCGGCAGCATGAGCGTGCGTCGCCGCCAGTTCTCCGGGTTGTATTTGCCCTGGTGGTCGATCACCGAGTCGATACCCAGCCGTGCCGGATACTTGCCCGTCAAGATGCTCGCCCTCGTCGGCGAACACACGGGCGACGCTGCATACGCATTGGTAAACCGCATGCCCGACGCCGCCAGTCGATCGACGTTGGTTGTCTCGTAAAACGTGCTTCCGTAGCAGCCCAAATCGGTCCAGCCCAGGTCGTCGACCAGGATGAACACGAAGTTCCGCTTCGGGGCCGCCTCCGTTGGAAGGCCGGTTAGACACACGGCCAGCAGGCCGAGGGCAAAGGAGATTTTCACGGACATTCCTCCCGTGTTACGGAATCACAAGAGGACCGGCGACTCTTGACGATTCGGGGTGCAAGATCCACGAATTCGGCTTGATTTGCTAACGAGTTAGGCCATTAAGGTAGTTATTCACGCTAGTGTTGGACACAACGACAGCATCGGCAATCTCAAAGAAGGTGTCCTTCAAGGTACTCGCAAGAGCCTCTTGCCGTGTAAGCATCCGTCCGAGATAGGCATGGTTTCGCCAAGGTGAAGTTTCAGGATCGAGGATCTGCATCTGGAACTGCGTGTTGGTGGGCACAATTCGGATCGTCACGGCCGTCGGTTCTTCTCCAGGGCGCGGTACGGCCACGGCCAATACGACAACGGTGTCGCCATGGCAACCGTGCATTCCCGCCATGTACAATGCAAACGGAATCCCTTGCCTAAAGACGGAACCACGGCTAACAGGATATTCGCGGTCACAACAATGGCATATGTCCGTGGCGGTTTGGCAATCAATCGTCAATGGCGGCATCTGATTCTCGAATCCTACGGGTAGAACAGGCCTTTGATCCAGTACGGTGAAACCTGGATTCGAAAAGAGGGGAATGAATAGAATATCCCGACCCTTTTCTTCCAACTTTCTTGGTTTGCCGCTTTTGTGAACTATCGTCTCGGAACGTAATTCTCTATCTCAGCCAGGTATTCTGGGCAACAACCTCGAATCCAGAACATGCCGTCACGGTACTTGGCAATGGATACGGGTGAGTTGCCAAGGCATGCAATAATGAGGGCGACGAAAAAGAGAATCAAGAAAACAATAATCAGAGAATCGGAATCGGCCGCGGCCGCGAAGAGCATGGCAAAAAAAAGCCCGACGACAACAAGTACTTTGACCAGGACGGTCCAGCGTCGCCGACTTCGGACACTCGGGTGAAGACCAATGGTCAAAATACACTGTTTGCGCGCGATCATGTAGACGATCAAAAAAATGATTAAGTTAATTAATATCAAGAGCAGGAGCAAGGGTGAACACCAATAGAGTGTTTTCGTTACCATGTCCTGCTCCGACAGCGGCTGATTGGTTTTGATACAGATCGGCGGCAGCCTTTCCCCAGACTGCACCACAAGCAGCTTCCCATCGACCCATGCCCCGAACCTCGGGCCGTGATAGGGCATGGCCAACGGGGACGAGTCTTCCGGGGCTTGATAGGGATTGATTTCCATGGTGGAAGCTCCCAATGTACGCGGGAGGGGAAAGAAACCAGCCTTACCCCCACTTATAGCTGGCAACGAGACACTCGTCAACAATGCTCGGCAGGCTCCTTCTGATCCTCCAGTGATCATTCTCTACTATTTGCTTGGCGAATCTGTCCTAGCGTGTCATTGCCGCAGCGAACGAGCATATCGAGGATGGAAAGTCCCGGAACGAATTCGATTAAACCTTGGTCGTACTTGGGGTGGATGAAGTCCTGATAGACGAGTTCAACGCCGTGAGAGGCAAACACGAACGGGTCGTTGTAGTCGGCTGCGGTGCCTGTCTTCTGGGTAGGTGGGCCTTCGTCGGGCGTTCTTCCGCCTGAAAGATAGACGTTGCCACCGACTGCCTGTGTCAGGCTAGCCATCAACTGGCTCTTTTTGCCCGAGCCGCTCAACTCGCTTTGGAGGCGGAGTTTCTCCAGCGGAATACCAAGAGCCTGGGCCAGAAAGCGGATCAGCTTGATATTCAGCGTAACCAGATACTCTTCCGGCTCGTTGAGCATCTGGACTATCGGCTCCCCGTAGTCATTCCAGTAGGGACAACGGCCGTAGCAGATCTTCAGCGTTCGTGCCGCCTTCGCGAGCAATCGTGTCGTTCGATCAATCCGGGCGTCTCGAATCATCAGGTCCTGCGAGCCCGTGTGCTGTACGGGCACGGACAAACGCACGGGCGTTCCTCCCTGCAAGACCTGCACGGAGGTCGTGTAGCATCGCCGGGCCAATTGCACGTTGTCCAACAGGACGAATTCATCGCATCGGTCGAGCTTGTCGAAGAAGCCTGCCCAGGGCAGGAAGTTCGGCTGGTGGATGGCGATCGTCTTCATGACCACGCTAGCCGTTCAGGCAACGGCCTTCTCCATTTCAACGTCGCCGGTCCCGCCAGCATTGCCCGTGACTACAAAGCCCTGCTTGGCATAGAACTGTGCGGCGGAGTGATTCGACGACGCGACCCGCAGTCCGACACGAGTAAATCCAAACAGTTGGGCTCGACGGCAGACCATTTCGATCATTCTACCTCCGAAACCTCGCCGACGAAACTCCGGGGCAACGAATAGGGCATGAATGTACAGACTCTCGCCCTTGACCGAGTTGAACGAGAAACCGGCAACTGTGGGCCCATGGTGCATCAGAAGCGTGTGCTTCCACTTGCCTGGAAGATCCAGGAGAATCTGCTCTCGAGTCCAAGGCAACTCGATAAACTCGTGAAACCGTGTCTCGATGGCTTCCAGTTGGTTCTCGATGCTGCTACGAGTGGGCCATGAATATCGAGTCTCGTCGTCTCCAGAACGATCATGCTCTCGGGCGTCGTGCGCGCGGGCGCCGGCGTGATTTTGCCAGATGGCGGCCACGTCCGTCAACAGATAGCGGCGCAACGACTCGCCGCAGACGGGCTCCAGCACCTGTTCGAGGTAGTCTTGCCGGTCGTCGATGCTTCCGTCGAGCCAGACCTCGGGATGCGTCAGAAGCATCAGGCGCTTCGGCGGATCCTGCGAAAAGCACTTCAGCAGGTTCTCGTCGCGCCAGGCCCGACAGCTATCGCTCACGTAGAGCAGCCCATCCTGCCACCGCGGATCGTGGGGATGCACGAACTGATCCGACTGACGAAACCAGTCCTCTCCTCCGAGGCTCGGGTTGTGCATGGCGATCGTCCGGATCTTCTGCCCACACAACTTCCCCAGCAACTCGGCCTCGCCCAACAACGCCTCGGCCGCCTCCCGTTCGTTGTCGGGATAGGTCGCCAAGTCGTAATGGAGCCCGATCTCATGCCCCAACGCAGTCAATCGGTCAAGCACTCGCCGATTTTCCCCGGCAAGCAGATTATACGGCCCCGACAGCAGGAAATAGTACGTAGTCCTCCACCCAACCTCCGCCTCCTTCTCCGCCATCGGAATCGCCGTGGATGGCAGAAAATCAACATCGTGACGAAGGTAGACACATCGACGGTTGCATGGCTGGCACACCTCGGAAACCGCCAAGGACTCGTAGCCGCACTGCTTTAGCGCCGTTAGCAGATCTGCATAGCCGTCTATCGAGAATCCCGGCAATGAAAGCATGATGAGTTGGATGCAGATGTCCTTCTTTTCGCTCAACTCGGCCAGGTGCGTTCGATGAACGTGGTGTCGATGCGCCCTTCGGCGAAGGCGGAGTGGTCGAGGATTTTTTGGGAGAGGGGAACGGTCGTCTTGACGCCTTCGATCCGCAGTTCGGCCAGGGCGCGACGCATACAGGCGATGGCCTCGTCGCGGGTGGGCTGGTGGACGATCAGCTTGCCGATCATCGAGTCGTAGTAGGGCGAAA
>JAFGFF010000087.1 GCA_016931075.1 Pirellulales bacterium
GGAAGGTCGTCACGAAGCTGGGCACCCGGGTGGATCTCGACAGCCAGGAGATCCGGCTCGATGGAACACGGATTTCGCAGCCCCGCCGGGTCTACTACGCCGTGAACAAGCCGGACGGGGTGATCTCGACCAACCGCGACCCGTCAGGCCGACCCCGGGTGATCGACCTGTTGCCGAAGCAGGACGTTCGGATGTTCACCGTTGGCCGGCTCGACCTGCACAGCGAGGGCCTGATCCTGTTGACCAACGACGGCCCCTTGGCCCAGCGGCTGACCCATCCGCGCTATGGCGTCGAGAAGGTTTACCGCATCATGGTCGCCGGCACTCCGACGCGCGAGGTCGTGGCCGAGCTGTGCCGCGGCGTCCGGCTGGCCGAGGCCATGGTGCGGATGAAACGCGTGACCGTCAAATCGACACACAAGAAGAGCACCGTCCTGGAGGTTGTCCTGGCCGAAGGCCGCAACCGCGAGATCCGCCGGGCGATGGCCAAGGTCGGCCACAAAGTCCTCCGCCTGACCCGAATCGCCGTCGGCCCGGTCCGTCTCGGCAACCTCGAATCAGGCACGTGCCGCCCCCTGACCCGAACAGAAGTCGCCGTCCTGCGCGACGTGGCCGGTTCCACAAGGAAGTAGACGCTCATATCCAGAAAAATGATGAAAGGGTGCCACTGCTGGCTTGTCCAGCAGTGTGTCTCCTGCTCGTGTCAGATAAGCACTGCTGGACAAGCCAGCAGTGGCACCCTTTCGAGACTCGTTTTCAGGTTCTAATTGATAGATGTTCTAGTACACGGTTCCACCCGATGACTGACAAGCAATCTTCGCCCACCTATGCCGATCAGGCCTGGCAGGGCGTCACGACGATCGTTGAAAACGTTCAGCTCGCTCGGGACACGTATCGGGTGCGGCTGCGGTGTCCTGAGATCGCCCAGGCGGTCGTGCCGGGGCAGTTTGTGATGCTCCGTCTGCCGGGCTCGAACGACCCGCTGTTGGGCCGGCCGCTGGCGGTTTACGATGTGCTCGCCGACAAAGCCGACGGGGCGTGGGGCATCGACGTCGTCTATCTGGTCGTCGGCCAGATGACCGGTCGGCTGGCCGGGCTTGCGGCCGGCTCGCTGCTCGAGGCCTGGGGCCCGTTGGGCAACGGATTCCCGCCCCTGCCGGCCGAGCATCTGATCCTCGTGGCCGGCGGCATCGGCCAAACGCCCTTTTTAATGCTCGCCGAAGAGGCCCTGGGCCGCCGGCGGTTCGGCAATCCGCCACGAAAGACGCCCTTGGCCGATCGGGTGACCTTCTGCTACGGGGCCCGGTCGAAGGACTATCTAGCCGGGGTCGAGGATTTTCAACGAGCGGGCGTCGACGTCCGCCTGGCCACCGACGACGGCTCGGCCGGCCATCACAGCCTGGTCACCGAGCTGATCGCCCCGGCGGTCGAGCAGTCGGGCCCGGCCGTGCGCCGGATCGTCTGCTGCGGGCCCGAGGCCATGATGGAAGCCACGGCCGCCGAAGCCCGCCGGCTCGGCGTCCCCTGTCAGGTCTCGCTCGAAACGCCCATGGCCTGCGGCATCGGCATCTGCTTCAGTTGTGTCGCCCGGATCCGCGACGCCTCGGGCAACTGGGACTACCGCCGCACCTGCGTCGAGGGACCCGTGTTCGACGCCGACGACGTGGTCTTCTGACGGGGGGGTAGCGGCACGAACGAGACGAGCCGAATATGACCTCAAATCAACCAGAACCTTTGGGGGCCATCCAATGGGCAAAGCGAACGCAAAATCGACCTCACTCATCCCCACCGAACAGATCGAACAGTTGATCCTGGTGATCCGCGGCCAGAAAGTATTGCTGGACAGTGACTTAGCGTCGCTCTATGGGGTCGAAACCAGGGTGCTGATCCAAACGGTCAAACGCAATCTCGACCGGTTCCCCGAGGATTTCATGTTCCGGCTCGATGAGGAAGAGTTCGAAATCTTGAGGTCACAATTTGTGACCTCAAGTTCCTGGGGTGGCCGCCGCTACCCGCCCTACGCCTTCACCGAACAGGGGGTGGCCATGCTTTCCAGTGTGTTGCGGAGCCCCAGGGCGGTGGCGGTGAACATCGAGATCATGCGGGCGTTCGTCCGACTGCGCCGGATGCTGGCCTCGCACGCCGACCTGGCCCGAAAGCTCGACGCCTTGGAACGCAAGTACGACGCCCAATTCAAAGTCGTCTTCGACGCCATCCGCCAACTCATGACCCCGCCCTCGGCCCCCAAGCCTGAACTCGGGTTCCACACGCTGCGCAAGCCGGCCAAGAGTTCGAAAAAGCCGGCCCGGACCTAAGAGCCCAGTTCCTTCGCGTCTTTGCGCCTTTGCGTGAGTCCTATTCCCCCACGCGTGTGAGAATTTCCTACCACGGCGCGCACCGATAGCCCTCAGGGCATCGAAACGAGAGAGAACACCACTACAGACCTCAAGCCACTAAACTTCGGCGGCGATTTGCTTGAGGAACTTGATCTTGGCCGAGAGGCGCGACTTGAGTCGGGCGGCCGCGTTGCGGTGGATGAGGTTGCGGGCGCCAGCCCGGTCGAGCGTTCTGGCGGTGAGTTTGAATTCCGTCTCGGCTAGCGCGACGTCCCCCGATCTGACCGCCTCGAGGACCTTCCGGATCCGGGTCCGCATGGTGCGCTTGGCCGACAGGTTGCGGGTGCGGCGGACGACGTTCTGGCGGAGACGCTTCTTCGTGCTCTTGATATTCGGCATGGTAGACGGAGTCGCGAGAGAATCGGGGTTTAGGCTCTTTCGGGATGGTCGGCCGGCGCGGGTCGCCGACACGAATCACCCATTATTGCGTAACTCGTTGAGCTTGTCCAGTAGAGCCGCCACGTCCCGGTAGCCAAAATCCATGCCCGCCAGGGCAGTCAAATGCTCGTCCGCCTTATCTAAATCCCCCGTTTTGAGGGCAAGCCGGCCGGAACGGTAGAGGGCATCCTTCTTGTGCTCGCCGTCCGTGTCCGAAATCTCAGCGACGGCCGAGTCGTAGTTGGTCGAGGCGAGCCGGTCCTGCTTGATCTTCTCGAAACACAGGCCTAGGCGCAGGAAGCACAAGCCCTTGCGTTGGGGGTTATTTCGAGCTTTCTGATACCACTGGATGGCCTCGTTGAACTGGCCGACCGTCAGGTAGGCCTCGCCTAACTGGAACTGGCTCATCAAGCTGTTGGGGTTACGTTCGCACTGGTCCTGGGCCATCTCGAGATTAAGGAGATCGTACTGGCGTTTCAAGTCGTGTCGCTTTTTTTTCGCTTCGTCCGACTTGGTTGCTTGATATTCCTTGTCGGCCGCGCTCATTTGGCTGCGGAGATGGCGTATTTGGATGTCCCGGCGTTGATGGACCAGGTCACTGTCGTCGGGGATCGCTTTGCACGCCCGGGCGAAGACCTCCTCGGCCTTGGCGTAGTCCTCATTGCCAAGATAGAAGGCGGCCAGGCTGCGATAGGCCTCGACGTCGGTTGGGTCCTTGCGGATGGCCCTTTCGTACTTCGCCTCAGGCGACGAGTCCTCTTCCTCACGGACCTGTCCGAGACTTTTTTTGTCGGCGGCCACGTCGAGGGAGGATTTGGCCCCTTCATAGCCGCCGTGGTCGATAGTTTTTTCGACAGCCAGTTCGGCGATGGTCTTGTTCGCTTCCTGATCGCCCGGCTTGGCTTTAAGGACCTGGTTCCAGCAGAAGATGGCCTGGTCGAACTGCTTGCGCAAACGAAGGGCCTTCGCAGCCGCTCGATTTAGCTCGACGTCCTTTGGGGCTGCTTCCAGGGCCGTCTTGAGAAAAAGCAGCGGTGTCTCATCCAGGTCGAGTTCCTCGCCGGCGGCGGCCATGGCGGCCAGGGCCGAGCCGTCCCATGGGTTGAACTTGAGAATCTCGACGCCGTGCTGGATCACGTCGCTCCAGTGCTTTTGGAGCTGGCACTTTTTGAGTCCGGCCCGGTCACCACCCGTGCGGAGCGACGCGAATTTGGCTCCCTTTTTATTGTTGTTGTATTTTTTGCGAAGGTTGCCGAGAAAGCCCTGCCAATAGGCCGTGTTGTTCAGGTCGCCGAGAACGCACTCGGTGTAGAGTTCCGTGGCGTAGTCGAAATTGTCCTGCGCGGCCATCTTATTGGCATGTTGAAAACACTGCTGCAGGCGTTTTCGCTTGGCAGGATCCAGACCGCCATTGTCCGTGTCGTCAGGCGCCATACTCTGTCCGTTCGGAGTTCCAGGCCGATGGTCAAACGCCCCCGGCCCACGCCGGGCCAGGACGGCCGGGGCCACGCGCACCGGGGCGAAGAGGGGCCAGTGAGAACGGGGTGGCCTTCGAGATACCTTTCGCTACGGTCCGTCGCCCTTATAATGCGGTCTCGCCACCTCACGGCTCGCGGAAAAGGTGCCAGGCACCTTTTGTGCGAAGCACCCGAAGGGCCGTTCCGGCAAAAGGTGCCTGGCACCTTTTCCGCCGTTGCCCACGAATGGGGCACCCTCTCGGGGCCTGGTGGCCACCGCACTACCCTCATTCTAGCGTTTGGCACGGATCACACAACGCCTGCGCCCACTGCCAAGGCTGATGTCCAATCCCCCCGAAAAAGACCCGATCGACCCCTTTCCCCACGACAAGGAAGGACAAAGGGGACAGGCGCAATTTGCCGGTGACGGCCCGAAGGGTGCTTCGCACAAATTGCGCCTGTCCCCTTTTTCCGACCCGGAACCGGCCGGGTTGCGTGGAGCCCGGGTGTTGGTCACCCGAGCGGCCGAAGGGGCCGACACGCTGGGCGAGCTGTTGGCTCAGCGCGGGGCCAAGGTGGTCCGGCTGCCGGTCATCCGGATCGCCGATCCGCCCGACTGGGCGCCGGTCGACGCCGCATTAGATCGCCTGGACCAGTACGACTGGCTCGTTTTCTCCAGCGCCAACGGCGTGGCCTATCTACTCGACCGGTTGGCCACCCGAGGAAAAAGCATCGACCGGTTGGCCGACCTTCACGTGGCGGCGGTCGGGCCAGCCACGGCCGAGGCCTTGCACGAACGGGGTGTCAAAGTGGCGGTTGTCCCCGACGAATATCGGGCCGAGGCCCTGGCCGAGGCGTTGGCCCCCCACGCCCCGGGCAGCCGGTTCTTGCTTGCCCGAGCTAACCGAGGACGCGACGTGTTGCGGCCCCGATTGGTCGAGGCGGGCGGGCAGGTCGATCAGATCGCCGTCTATTCCAGCCTGGATGTCCCAGCCGACAGCCCGGAAGTGACCGCCGTCTCGGCCCAGATGGCCCAGTCGCAAATCGACTGGGTCACGGTGACCAGCTCGGCGATCGCTCGATCGGTCGTCCGGCTGTTTGGGCCCCATCTCGCGAAAACCTGGCTGGCCAGCCTCAGTCCCCTAACCACTAAAACTCTACACGATTTAGGGCACCGCGCGGCGGTCGAAGCGGCCACGTACACCACTCAGGGCCTTGTTGAGGCCATCGAGCATGGGTATCGTGAAGGTTGCGGGTAAACCGTCTCGGCGGGGCATCACGGGGTAGCCCCTATAGCTCCGCTATCGGGGTCGCGAAGCGACGAGAGGTATCGAGACGCGGGTTGTGCTGGCCTTGACCGTTGTCAACAGTACAAACCAGAGCCCGAACCCTCTTGGGCCTGACGGCCCCCGGATAGCCGAGCTATCAGATACCGTGCCACCCACGAGGTATAAGGGGAGCCGGCTAGCTCACTTCGCGGAGCGTGGTCCAGCTCAGGTAGGCGAGGATGCCCGAGGAAACGACAAAAGCAACGTCCATCATCATGCTGTAACGGCCAAAAGGGACCTCGGCGGCGAGATCCAGACCGAAGAGAAGCAGCAGTAACCCGGAGATCGCCAGGCCGGCGATAGACAGGATTTTGGGCATCGAGGTGTTTCCCCAAGGGCGCGAACGGCGATTGGGTAGCCTCCCCCCCGTCCGTCTGGCCACCCAGGTTTCCCCCCAAGTATAAGCTAACAACTCACTCATTGCCACCGGTTCGACGTATCTCAGCGTCGACCGGGCGTTATAACCTGACGGAGGAAAAAGGGGACAGGCGCATTTTGTGCGAAGCACCCTTTGGGCCGTTGCCGGCAAAATGCGCCTGTCCCCTTTTTCCGACCAAATCCGACTCTCATCACGCGAACCCAGGCACAAGAGGAATTAGCCCATGTCGATTCAACCTCAATCCCCCCCCGCAAGGGACGGCTCTCGAAACCGTGCCATCGATTGGGAGGCCCTTCGCCAAGAGATGCCCGTCGCCGAAAGATGGGCTTATTTTGACCATGGGGCGATCGCTCCGTTGTCGGGGCCTGCCCAGCGGGTGATGCAGGAGTGGATTGAGGACACGGCGGCCAACGGCGACACGACCTGGCCCGATTGGGCCGCCCGGGTGGAAGAAACCCGGCAGGAAGGCGCCCGGCTGATCGGGGCCCAGCCCGAGGAAATCGGCCTGATGCCCAGCACGACCGCCGGGATCACGATCGTGGCCGACGGATTCCCCTGGAAGCCGGGCGACAACGTCGTCACGCTGGCCGACGAGTTCCCGTCGAACCAATATCCGTGGATCGCCCTGGCCGACCGGGGCGTCGAGACCCGACGCGTGCCGACCGACCGGGGCTGCGTCGATTGGGACAAGCTGTCCGAAGCCGTCGACGCCCGGACGCGAATCGTCACCGTGAGCTGGGTCAGTTTTTCGAGCGGCTGGCGGAACGACATCGCCGCGTTCAGCCAACTGGCCCACGAGCGGGGCGCGCTCTTGTTCGTCGACGCCATCCAAGCGCTGGGCGTGTTCGAGATGGACGTCCGGCGGTTCGGGGTCGATTTTCTCGCGGCCGACGGACACAAGTGGATGCTCGGTCCGGAAGGGGCCGGGCTGTTCTTCGTTGCAAAAGAACACTTGGACCTGTTGCGCACGGTCGGCGTCGGCTGGAACAGCGTTGTCCACTCCCGCCAGTTCGACCGGATCGAGCTGGAGGTGAAGCCCGATGCCTCGCGCTACGAAGGGGGCACGCTGAACATGCCCGGGCTGGCCGGGTTGGGAGCCAGCCTGAAGTTGCTGGCCGAGTACGGGCCGGCCGCCCTATCCGCCCGGGTGATCGAAACGACCGACGAGGTGTGCCAACGTCTGACCGAGATCGGTGCGTCGATCATGACGCGTCGCGAGCCGGGCCACAAGAGCAGCATTGTCATCTTCGAGATGCCCGGCCGCGATCCGGACGAATTGCTCCAATCGTGTGCCCAGAACCACGTGGCCCTGTGTTGCCGCAACGGCCGCATGCGGGTCAGCCCCCATGCTTACAACAACGCCGAAGACATTGACCGCCTGATCGACGCCCTGCGGGCGTGAACCGGGTTGAAGCATCTATGCTTCCCAACACCTGATTCCAGCAACTGTAGGAGGCGACTCCTGTCGCCGAAGAGGATCTGAATGGCAGACTTTCGGCGACAGGAGTCGCCTCCTACAGGTATGAGAATGTGACATGACCGAACCGAGCGCGCGAATCGCTGTCTATCCGGGATCGTTCGACCCGATCACGCTGGGCCATCTGGACATCATCCAGAGGGCGAGCCGGCTCTTCGACCAATTGATCGTCGGTGTCGGCGTGAACATGGAAAAGCAGCCCATGTTCCAGGCCCGCGAACGGGTCGCCCTGATCCGCGAGGCGACCTCGCACCTGGAAAACGTCGAGATCCGGACGTTCTACGGCCTGGCCGTCGAGTTCGTCAAGGAATGCGGCTCGCGGGTAATGGTCCGCGGCGTGCGTCCCATCACAGACATCCCGGCCGAGTTGACCATGATGATGGCCAACCGCCGCCTGGCCCCGGACGTCGAAACCCTCTTCATGATCGCCGACGGCGAACTAGCCCACGTCTCCAGCTCCCTTATCAAGCAAATCGCCCCCCTGGCCGGCCCCGAAGAACTCGACCGCTTCCTACCCCACTGCGTCGTCAGCGCGGTCCGGGCCAAGTTGGCCAAATGCGGGGGGAAGTAGGGGAGTAGGGGGATTAGGGATTGGGGATTAGGGGCTCGGGATTTGGGATCTGAAATTTGAGATCAAGACCGAGCGGGGGACGTGAGTCCCCTGTTCTATCGCCCTTCCCGTGTGCCACTGGTTTCGGGGACGCATTTCAGCGTCTTTCGCCTTCCACACAGCCGGCAAAAAACTCGGCGCAGCCGCGGCGGAGGTTGCGGAGGTTGTAGCCGCCTTCTTGGACGACCAGCACGGGCCGGTCCAGGGCCATCAGGTTTTGGCCGATCGTGCGCAGCGTGCCGGGCCGCAATAAAAACGTGCCGGTCGGATCGCCCTTGAGGATGTCGAAGCCCAGGCTCAGCACGAGCACTTCCGGCCCGTGGCGTCGGATCAGGTCGCGTGCCCGGTTGAAGGCGGCCAGATAACCGGCGTCGTCGGTCTTCGGCGGCAGGGGGAAGTTCCGGTTGAACCCCAGTCCATCGCCTTGGCCCGTCTCGTCGGCATAGCCGCTGAAGTACGGATAGGCGTAGTCCGGGTGCCCGTGGATCGAAACGGTCAAGACGTCGGCCCGGTCGTAGAAGATGTCCTGCGTGCCGTTGCCGTGGTGGAAGTCGATGTCGAGCACGGCGACGCGCGTTTCGGCGGCCAGGTAGGCGGCGGCGATGGCCGCGTTGTTGAAGTAGCAGAACCCGCCGTAGAACCGCTTGCCGGCGTGATGGCCCGGCGGGCGGCACACGGCATAGGCCAACCGCCGCCCGGCCAGGATCTCGTCGGCCGCGGTGAGCGTCGTGTCGACGGCCGCCCGAGCCGCCCGATAAGCGCTGGGATACAGCGGCGTGCCCGTGTCCAGACAGTAGTAGCCCGCCTGGACCGGCAGCTCCTTGGGCCGCCGATCGGGCCGGCGGATCGGGAACGTGTCGGGATAGACGGGCCGCTTCGCGCGGAGCCGGGAACAGACCGTTTGCAGGTAGTGGACGAAGACCGTATCGTGGACGGCCAGGATCGGCTTCTCACCGTGCGGTCGCGGGGCGATCACGGTGAACAGGCCTGTGGGATCGAGCGTCTCGCGGATCGCGCCGATCCGCACCGGCCGCTCGAAGTAGCCCCGTTCGCGGAGATGGTGGATTTCATGTTTCGGGCTGCACGTCAGGCTGTAGGGCCTGCCCAATCGCCGTCCGTCGATCGCCCGAGGGCCGTTGCGGGGCCGCACGTAGCGCGGCGGACGCAGCCGGACCGGATTGTCCTGGAACCCGGCCACGACGCGGCGGACGTCCTGCGGCTTGACCGACTGGGCGAAACGCTGGGTGAGGATTTTTTGGACCGCCTGGCGGACCTCGGCCTGGCCCAGCGGATCGGTTCGCCCCAACGCGTCGACCAGCAAGAAGGCCGTGGTCGGCGGCTCGCCCACTGGCTCGGCGTAGGCCGGGTTCTCGATCACCCGGGCGCCGTACTGCTCGTA
>JAFGFF010000012.1 GCA_016931075.1 Pirellulales bacterium
ATCGGCCGGTTCGCCTGGAGCGATTGGGTCAACTTCGTCGACAGCGATTGGGTCCGCAACATGCTCTACACGGCCCCGGGCCACTGGGGCAATTACATCAAGGCGGCCATGCTTCGGCTGCAGCACCAGTTCCAGGACGTCCAGATCCGCGGCCTGAACCTGGCCCTGGCCGGCAACGTGCCGATCGCGGCCGGCCTGTCGAGCAGCTCGACGATCGTCGTGGCCACGCTGCAAGCGGCCATCGCGCTGAACAACTTCGAGTTGGCCAGCCAGCAGTTCATCGATCTGTGCGGCGAGGGCGAGTGGTTCGTCGGTTCGCGGGGCGGGGCGGGCGACCACGCGGCCATCTACCTGGGCCAACGCGGCAAGATCGCCCACGTCGGCTACCTGCCCTTCCGCGTCGAAAAGATCCTCGACGCCCCGGACGACTACCAGGTCATCATCGCCAACAGTCACATCAAGGCCACGAAGAGCAGCGACGCGAAGCACGCATTCAACGCCCGAATCGCCAGCTACAACCTGGGCCTGGCCCTGCTGAAACAACGCTGCCCGGAGATCGAAAACACGGTCCAATACGTCCGCGACTTGGACCCGGCCAAAATCGGCTGCACAACGAGCGACATCTATCGGATGTTATTAAAAGTGCCCGAGCAGATGACGCGGCAGGATTTCGAATCGGTCCTATCGGCTGGACACCGGGAGCTGTTGGAAACGAACTTCGCCACGCATGCGCCGCCCGAGTTCTACCGGCCTCGCGGCGTGCTCCTCTACGGAGCGGCCGAGATCGCCCGGAGTCGAGTGAGCGTCGAGCTGCTCGAACAGGGTCGGGTTGAGGAGTTCGGCCGGTTGATGGCCGTCAGCCACGACGGCGACCGGATCAGTCGGCCCGGGCACGACGGCAAGTACCGCCTGGTCGACGACGGGTGCGGCGATGCGTACTTGAACCAGTTGATCGCCGACCTGGCCACGGAAGATCCCCAACGGGTGCTCGGGGCCCAGCTCTACATGCAGCCGGGCGTCTACGCGTGCAGCACGCGGGAGATCGACGAGATGGTCGACATTGTTTCGCGCGTGCCGGGCGTGGTCGGGGCCCAAATCGCCGGGGCCGGCCTGGGAGGCTGCATCATGGCCCTGGCCCGACGCGACCAGGTCGCCGCCGCCTGCCGCGCCCTGGCCAAGGAATATTACCGCCCCCGCAGCCTCAAGCCGGCCACCCTCCCCTGCATCGCCACCGACGGCGCGGGCCTGGCCGAGTTCTGAGTTCGGTCGGTGGCGCCAATATCTGGAGGGACGCGCTCCGTCGCGTCCGGGGCGCTCGTGTGAGTGTTGAACGAAAGGTGAACCGATGAACCGTTGTTGGATGGGCATCCTTGTCTTCAGCCTTTGCATTGCCCCAGCAAAAGCCACAGACGATTCCGCAACCAGCAAGGTCTCACCGATCACGGTTGCACGCGCGAAGAAGAAGGGATTTGCCACCGTTACTCATCGCCGACAACCGGCCGATCGGATCGGCTATCGGTTCTTCGAGCACTCTCCGCTGACATGGGGAACGGCGCCCCGGACGACGGACGAAAAGACCACAACCAGTGCCGAAGTACAGGCTCTGATCGATGACTTTTCTCGCCGGCCTGGCGTGCTCATCATGGATCAGAAGATTCGCGAAAAGAAACGGTGGATCGATCAGCAATGGAGATTCTATCTGTCGCCCGCTGAGGATGGCGTCGATTTGCTTTGGGTGATCGAAACGGGGGACCAGGGACTGCCGGAGTATGACGGGGTTCAACCCGACTGCCTTCATGCAATCGTGAACCTGGGCGGACTTCCTCCACGGTCGAAACGAGCCATCCGCGGCAAGATCTACTGGTACGAGGGGACCAAAGCCGATTTGGCCAAGCGGTGGCAATTGCAGTTCGGAAAACCACGGGAAAAATGAGTCTTTCCACATTGCCCTGAATGATTCAACGGCGGCACGAACACGGGCACTCGCATCAGTGCCGCCCCGACGCCCGGACCGTCAAACTCTCGCCATTTTGCCACAGCTCTTTAACCGGCACTCGCGCGATACAACCCTTGCGTTCGGCAAAATCGGTCTTATCTGAACGACCGGTCCTGGCCGAATCCCATTAGTGGTGACCACGCTCCGGGCCTGGCTCGTTGCGCCTTGAGTCTCCGAGACGCCTGCGGAGGTGTCTCTCAAGATCGCCAAGTGATTTCACTACAGATACCAGAAGGAGTGACAGGCATGAGCAGGTTCTGGATCCTCGCGGTCGTCGTGTGCTTGTTGGCGGCGGTGCCCGTCTCGGCTCAGGAGAAGGCCCGCGACAACAACGGGCAGACGCCCCAGGTGACGCTCTCGACGAGCCAGGTGGCCGCCACGCCCGAGATGTGGTTCTACGAGCAGCAACTCCGCCAGTCGTCGGACACGAGCAACCTCTCGCGACGCATTTCCCAGTTCCGCACGCAGCAGCGTCTGCATCGCCAGGAGACGATGTACTGGTTTGGGATGTCCAACGCGAGGCCAACGTGCAGCCCGGATCCGTTGTACGGCGTCTGGTCGCCGACCTGGGGAGGCAACACACCGGGCCGGCCGAACCTTTGGAGCGGCTGGGGGCGGCCGTGGGTCGTCGTCCGCCAGCCGGCCAATTCGGCCACCCGCTGATTCGAGCAAGTCTTCTCGGGCGTCCCTCCCCCCGGCTCTCGCCCGCCGGCCAGGGACGCCCGAATCGGAAACGAGGGCGTGATCCCGCCGGGGGATCTCGCCCTCGCTTCGTGCGCCGAGGGTACGGAGGTGGAACTGACGCGAACGCCAGTGTTGGTGCAGGAAACACTGGCGTTCGCGCCAGTGCCACCCCGCTACCTGCCAAAAGTCCCTCGATCGGGTATACTACCGGTTGGAGGTGCTGCATGGAGCTTACAGCAAGACGCTACGATTCGGGCCGTCCGGTCCGGATCGTCATTGAACAGAGCAAGATCAGTCGGATCGAACTGCTGGAGGTAACAGGCGAAGAGGCTGACAGTCTACCCTGGGTGGCCCCGGGCCTGATCGACATCCAGGTCAACGGCTACGGGGGCCAGGAGTTCAGTTCGCCAACGCTCACGCCCGAGGCGGTTTACAAGATCGCCCGACAGATGGATTCGTTTGGGGTGACACGGTTTTTTCCCACCGTGACGACCCAGCACCCCGACGTCATGCTCCACGCCGTGGCCATGATCGCCCGGGCGTGCGACGAGGATCCAGCAACCGCCCGGCGGATTCCTGGTATTCATGTCGAGGGTCCGTTTCTCTCTCGAGAAGACGGACCGCGCGGCGCCCATCCGATCGAATTCACGCGTCCGCCCGACTGGGATGAGTTCCAACGTCTCCAAGAGGCTGCCGGCGGTCGGATCCGCATCCATACGCTCTCGCCAGAGTACGACAACGCGCCGGAGTTCATTCGTCAGGTCGTCCGGAGTGGCGTCCTCGTGGCCCTGGGACACACGTCGGCCCGGGCTGACCAGATCCGCGCGGCTGTCGACGCCGGCGCCCGATTGAGCACCCACCTGGGCAACGGAGCCCATGCCGTGCTCCCGCGACATCATAACTACCTCTGGGCCCAACTGGCCGACGACCGGCTGGCCGCCAGCCTCATCGCCGACGGGCATCACCTTCCGCCCTCGGTGGTCAAGACGTTTCTTCGGGCGAAGGGCCCCGAGCGATGCGTCCTGGTGAGCGACCTGTCCGGGCTGGCCGGGCTGCCGCCGGGACGACACGCGAGCGAAATGTGCGAGGTCGAGATCCTGGACAGCGGCAAGCTGGTCGTCGCCGGTCAGACCGAAGTGCTCGCCGGGGCGTCCGTGCCGTTGGGCACTTGCGTGGCCAACGTGATCGGGATGGCCGGCCTCACGCTCCGCGAGGCCGTCGACCTGGCCGTCACGAATCCGGCTCGTCTCGTGGGCCTGAACCCGTCGTGCCTGGAACCGGGCAGCGACGCCGACCTCGTGCTGTTCCACCTGGACGAATCGGACGATCCGGAAGCGGCCCCCAAGCTGACCGTGCGGACCACGGTCCTGGCCGGCGAGGTGGTCCACGACGGGTAGAGCTTCCCGGTGTAGGCCCGACTCTCGCGGGCGACCGCAGGTGAACACCGTTACAGGCCGATCGTCGATTCGGCTTTTTTCTGATCTCCTCGGCTCTTTCCTTCCTGTTCTCAAAACCGGGCATTGTCGCGGTTTGCATCGTGTCCTACCCCTGGCCCTCGTCCCTCGCCCCCCGCCCCCTCCACGGACTCACCCAGAAAAATCCCCGGGGGCACTTGTCGATCTCCGTGGATCTGGTACATTCCGAATTGTGGGATGGACGCCCACTAAAAAACTAATTATTGGCAATTTTGTGGGAATCGAACCCCAAATGCCAGGAGGAGCCCGAGTCGGAGGATCCCGTAGGGGCTACCGCAGAGCGTGGCGAACGTAATGCCTATGGCCCCGGCACTGATCACCGGCGAGTTCCGACGGCTTTTGGACGATCGGTTCCGGATTTCGCTGCCGCAGGAGTTGGAGGAGAAACTGGCGGTCGAGTCGGGCCAGTGCATGTTGATCAAGGAGCGGGTGGGCTGCCTCGGGTTGTGGAACGCCCAAATGTGGCAGGCCAAGCTCGAAGCCGACGTCGAGTTGGTCAAGAGCAAGCTGGCCGCGGGCAAGCTGCACGAGAAGATCGGTGAGCTTCAATTGCTCGGCCGGCTGCTGTCGACCCGCGACGCCAGCGTGACGCTGGACGACCGGCGACGGCTGCTGGTGCCCGACGGGTTCCGCCAGTTCCTCGGCGTCGAGCCGGGCAGCGAGGTGATGGTCGTCGGAGCGGGAGTCAGCATTGAAATCTGGAATCCGCGAGCCTGGCTCGCCTACGTCCGAAAGCGAATGCCGAAATTCAGGAAGCTATTGAATCATCTGTCGCGGTGAGCACAGTCTGCCAACCGACAGGAAAAGGAAGGAACCGACACACAAGCGAACCAGCGCCATGCCCGGTCCAGAGCAACGTTCTGGCCAATCCCCGGCGTGTCACCCGGTGGGATTCAAGCTGTAGGAACGGCCGGCTCTTGCGCGAACCGACCGTTCCAACCTTCTGGGCCGGGCATGGCTGGCTTCTTCATGTTATTGGGTGGAATGCCCAGATGTCCGCCTTGGCGGCGGATGGGCATGTCGGCAAGAGTGTCCCCATATCATGCCTATCCGCCGCTGAAGCGACGTCTGGGCATGGCACCCGGTTTTTCATGAGCGAGAATTCACTCGCCCGAGGGCTTCTGGCCCAATTGCTGGCCGATCGCCACGTAGGCCATACGCAGTTCGTGGAGCGTGTGCTCCATCATGGCCGTCTCTTCGTCGGTGCGGTTGCCCTGGGTCTTTTCCTGGAGCAGACCGAGCGTGTCGATGAAGTGCTTCGCTTGGGGTAGATCGGTCACGGCCTTGCCGGTGGCCGGATGAGCCACGACCCCCAGCGCCACCATCGCCTGAGTGGCCAGCGTCGTTGCCAAGAGAATCAGCGAGGGCTCGGGCCAGGCGATGTCGGAGGCGGACGCTTCGGCCTTCGATTCCGGCTGGGCGTCCGCAACCTCGCGCTCGGCTTCGACCTGTGACTTCCAGTCCTCGTCGATGATAATCTTTTTTCCTTGGTTCGGTTCGTCGGTCATGGTTTTGAGCCTTCTGAGAAAAGATGGTTTCGCGCGTCTGTAGGAGGCGACTCCTGTCGCCGATTGGTCGCGTGGGGGAGCCCATTTTCGGCGACAGGAGTCGCCTCCTACGCGTGGTTAGTCTTTTTTCTCGTCCTTGCTTTTCTTGATCTCGCTAATGGGACGAATGGAGACCATGCACGTGGTCTCTTGACCCTTCTTGGGACGAACGTCGGCGGCGATTTGGCCGTCGGCGGTGGCGAAGACGGCCTGCTTCGGGTGAACGAAAAGGACGGGCACGCCGGTCTCCTTCGCGCGGTCGGAGATGTAACGGCGGTTCTTGTCGCCCGACATCCCGTAGGATGGATTCACGATGATCTGGGCTCCGTTTTCGACCAGCCGTCGGGCGACCTTCGGCACGCGACGATCGAAGCAGATCATCACGCCCATCTTCGCCGAACCGACGTCGAACACCGGGTACTCCGTGCCCCGGGTGTAGCTGGGCGGATTGTCGCCCTTTTTATCTCCGTGGCTATACCCCTGAGCGAAATGGGTCTTGCGATACTTGCCGATGATCTTGCCCTCGGGTCCGATCACGACGGCCGTGTTGTAGGTCTTGCCCTCGTCGGCTTCGAGGAACCCGAGCACGAGGTGGATGTTCAATTCCTTGCAGAGTTCCTGGAAATGCCGGATATGCGGCCCGTCGATCGGTTCGGCCAGGGTGTTGAAACGATCGGTCAGCTCTTGTCGTTTCTCGCCCGTGGCGCGAATGACTTCGTTGACCACGTAGCCTTCGAGTGCCCCCTCGGGTGTGACCACAAGCTGAGCCCCGTCCTTCTGGGCTTTGCGAATGGCGATGTCCAGCCGCCGGGTATTTTCATCCTTGTCCCACTTGGCCGGTTGGAAGATTAGCCCGGCCGTCCGGATCGCGCCGGACTCGGCCGTCGGAGGCTCTGCCGCCGGAGCAAAACCGTGCCCTCCGAGCAGAAGCACACAGGTCAACAGGATCAACATCACGGGAGCGAAACGAGCGTGCATGTTACCTTCTTTCCTCCGCCGAAAACGACGGGTGCCACTGCTGGCTTGTCCAGCAGTGTTTTTCCGAGACAGTCCGCTTCCACACTGCTGGACAAGCCAGCAGTGGCACCCCGTAGTATCACGATATGCAGTACTCTACGGGCTATCCACTTCCTGCGGCTGTTCGGACCGTTGGCCATGTCGGGCGACGGCCGCGGCGACGAATCCGGCGAACAGCGGGTGTGCCCGGGTCGGTTGGGATTTGAACTCGGGATGGAACTGGACGGCCACGAACCACGGGTGGTCGGGCACTTCGATGATCTCGACCAGGCTGCCGTCAGGGCTCGTGCCCGTCACGTTCATGCCGTTGGCCGCGAACTGCTGGCGATAGACATTGTTGAATTCGTACCGGTGGCGGTGTCGTTCGGAAATCTCCTCCCGTCCGTAGGCTTCGGCCACGCGGCTGTCTGGCGTGAGCTTGGCCGGCTGAGCGCCCAGACGCATCGTCCCGCCCTTGTCGGTGATCGTCTTCTGTTCATCCAGTAGGCAAATAACCGGATGGGGCGTGTCCTTGTGGAACTCGGTCGAATTGGCCCCTGCCAGGCCGATCACGTTTCGAGCGAACTCGACCACCGCGCACTGCATGCCCAGGCAGATGCCGAAGTAGGGGATTCCCCGCTCGCGGGCGAAACGGACCGCCTCGATCTTGCCTTCGATGCCCCGCTCGCCGAAACCGCCGGGCACGAGGATGCCGTCCACTCCGGCCAGGAGCCGCTCTGGCCCCTCGCGCTCGACCGCCTCGCTGTGGATCCGTTGGATCCGCACCTGAGCCAGGTTTTCGATGCCTGCGTGGTCGAGCGACTCGTAGATCGACTTGTAGGCGTCGTGATGCTCGGCGTACTTGCCTACCACGGCGATGCTGATCTCGTGCTTCGGATTACGGAGCCGGTGCAGCAGGTCGTGCCAGTGGTCCAGGTCGAGCTTTTTGGCAGGCAGGCCCAGCCGGCGGACGATCAGCTCGTCCAGCTTGTTTTCAACAAGGCTGACAGGCACCTCGTAGATCGAAAAATCTTTATCCTTCTCTTCGATGACCGCTTCGACCGGCACGTTGCAGAACAGGGCGATCTTCGCCCGCTCGTCGTGGTTCAACGACCGTTCGGTCCGGCAGATCAGAAAGTCGGGCTGGATACCGATCTGACGCAACTGGCCGACCGAGTGCTGTGTCGGCTTGGTCTTCAATTCGCCGGCCGCCTTGAGGTAAGGAACGAGCGTCAGGTGGATATAAACGCAGTTCTCCTTGCCCACGTCGAGCGAGTACTGACGAATGGCTTCGAGGAACGGCTGGCTTTCGATGTCGCCGACCGTGCCGCCGATTTCGGTGATAACGACGTCGACGTCCTCGCCGGCCAGCTTGCCGAGGACTTGCTTGATTTCGTTGGTGATGTGCGGGATGACCTGGACTGTCTGGCCCAGGAACTCGCCGCGGCGTTCCTTGTTGATGACCGACTGGTAGATCTGGCCGGTCGTGTAGTTGCTATGCCGTGTGAGCGGGCTGTTGGTGAACCGCTCGTAGTGGCCCAGGTCGAGGTCGGTCTCGCTGCCGTCGTCGAGGACATACACCTCGCCGTGTTGATACGGGCTCATCGTGCCCGGGTCGACGTTGATGTAGGGGTCGAGCTTCTGCATCCGAACCGAGAGCCCCCGGTTCTCGAGAAGCATGCCGATCGACGCGCTGGTGAGTCCTTTGCCCAGGGAGCTGACCACGCCGCCGGTGACGAAGATGTGTTTGGTCATGAGTCCAGCATGGGGGTGAGAGGCGTCCTGCCAAATCCAAACGATTCATTGTAGTCCCAAAGGCCCCTCACTCCAAGCGGCCGATTCGCAGGGGGGCGAGACGCGGGGGCAGGGGATGAGAAGTGGGGGCGAGGGGCGGGGGACGAGGGGAAAGAAGCCAAACCAGATACCTCAGCGTCCGGCTCCCCTCTCCCTCCGGGAGAGGGTGGCGGCGCAGCCGCC
>JAFGFF010000088.1 GCA_016931075.1 Pirellulales bacterium
CGCGATGGACGCCATCATCCACAAATCACACGATAAAACAAGGCATTTGGCCACGTTATGCCGGAAAACACTTCACGGATGCAGGTCACAGTTTTGAAATGCCCTCTAGGGAGGTGAACCGAATGGATCGGATTCATGGCAATATGCGTTTTGTGTCAACGATGGTTGAAGGCATTGAAGATGGCTTCGTTGGGCAAGAGCTGCGATGCGTCAACGAGGATGACTCAAGCCTCGTTGCGAAATTGATTTTTTGGGAATCTGATGGCCAGTTCGCCGTTGAAACTTTGGGAGAGTTGCCGTTAGTTGTACTAGAGGAGTTCATCACAGAAACAATAGAGATGGTGAAGTTGAGATGACATCAAATACGGCATCCCCCATGATGATTCTTGGCCTCGAATGGAGCAGAATTGAAGTTTCTGATCTTGGGGAGAAATAAAAGGTCAGGAGCCTTTGTTTTCCATAGAGGGCGGCTTTGTGGACAGACTACGTGTATGAAACAGCTACGGGCAGCTAGATTAATACAAAGACTCCCGACCCCTTTAGTTCCCCCCTTTAGTTCCCCAGCATCAAATTCCAATTGGTTGATTCTTCCGGAGGGCAAAGTCGCTTATCTAGCAACAGAATTAGATTGTGAATACTACCTGCCAAGCAACTTGCATGTGACGGTGACGGCGCAGAATTTCCACAGAGGGCCACACAGACAGAACCAAACAGCCGTTTTGATAATCATCGAAGGTTACGTAGCGTATCCGTGGTGGGATCTTTTCAAAACAACACCGATCATTACGCTCCTGCCCTACACCGAGGCTGATTTTCGCGAGCGACTTGCATTAGAAGTAAAAGCCGCGATTGGATGTAATGGTATTGTGAAAGTGGTGGAACTAAGTATCCAGTGCCGTGACAAGGATGTGGCACGAGGCTGGCCAAGAGGAGCGAGATGAGGAATTCCGGGGCCTTGACTCAGCGGCGGTTATGGGTGACCCCGTTTCCGACAAGCAGTGATCCAAACATCAAGAAAGGCCGAACTTGAGACGATGGCATCCTTTCAAGGTGATAAAGAAAGGCCGACGCGTGATCAGAAGGAGTCAGAGCTCTTTGCCATTTCTCTTGCGCTGTTCATTGCATTGAATTGCGCTTCCTACCTCGTGCGCAGTCACGGTGGCAATCTGTCGGGATCCTTCCTTGACTTGTGCGAGAGCATCGGTTTTCCCTTTGTCATATTGTCAGGTGGGGGAGGATTTGAGTGGGTCTTTTACTGGTACGCTCTTCTGGCAGACTTGGCAGTGGCGTGGCTCGCAAGCAGGATCATCGCCCGCACCTGTTCAAGGAAGTACCCTTGTCTGTTTCTGGGAAGGGCTGCCTCGGGACTGCAATACTCTCTGCGATCGATACTCGTGTTAATGACATTTACTGCGATCCTGTTTGGTGTGCCACGCCTCGGGCCGCAACCGCATTTTATTGTGCGCGACGCCTGGTGTTTTCTGGCACCGCTCGTCACAGGAATCGTTTGGATGAACTCGCCCCGCTTATCTTGGTTGTGGCTAGGAGTCACCGGAATAGTGCTTTTAACTCTTGCTGTGTTCGTCTCCTTTCCTCCTATGCCTTCTCCTGTCAATCAAATTGTCGTTTCGAAAGTGGCCATGAGAGCATTCGTTATAGTGGCTGGCATTCTGAGCTGCCTTGTCCTTGGGACCGTTGCTTTTCGTTTCCTGTTCTGGGCCATCGACAATGAAAGACTGGAAGCGTGAAGAAACCGAGCCCGGAACGACGGAACGAGGTGGACGGAACGGACGGAACGAGGTCCGGCTTTAAATATCGACGGAACGGACGGAACGAGGTCAGGACGGAACGCAGACGGAACAAGGTCAGGCTTTAAATATCAACTTTACAGCTTGGCTGGCACGGGGTAGGATGGCGGGATGGCACGACCGCCGAGGGTGGAATTCGAAGGACCCGAAATAAAGGGGTCGGGTGTCTTTGTTCTTCATAGAGGGCGGCTTTGTGGACAGACTACGTGTATGAAACAGCTACGGGCAGCTAGACTAAAACAAAGACTCCCGACCCCTTTAATTCTTCTCTTTAATTCTTCTAATTCTTCTTTATTAGATTTGCAGCCAAGCGATGATGGGGTAGGATGGCGGCCAGGCTCGACGGCCGAGGGTGAAACTTAATATTTAAAGCCTGGCCCCGTTCCGACCTAAACTTATTGAGGTCTGCATTGCCAATGAATGTTTCCCTCTGACCGGGGGAGCTGATCAGGCCGCGAAGCGGCCCATCAGCGGCGAAGTACGAACATTGACTACGCAGGAATCAATAATATTTAAAGCCTGGCCCCGTTCCGCGTTCCGACCCGTTCCGACCTGATTGGACAATCGGAGATGACTTCGGTATCATCGTTGAAGCAAGAGAACGACGCACGTGCCCCTTGCCACTTGGAGAACGCCCATGAAACGCGCCGCGATGCTTCTGTCGGTCGTGGTCGCGGTAGTCTGTCCGGATTGGGCCGGAGGGCAATTCGCCTCGGCGCCGCCGGAACGCGGCAAGGTCGATCGTCACGACGTCCTTCCGAAACACGACGCCCCTAAGAATCCCAAGGCTGCTTCGCCGGCTCCAACGCCGTTGGCGAAGGCTCGCGACGTTGCGGTGCGGGGCGTGGTCGAATGGGATCGTCTCCCTCGGATGGACTTCGGCAAGAGCCTGCCC
Organism: Pirellulales bacterium; assembly: GCA_016931075.1. Taxonomy (GTDB): domain Bacteria; phylum Planctomycetota; class Planctomycetia; order Pirellulales; family Thermoguttaceae; genus JAFGFF01. The sequence goes on from JAFGFF010000088.1 coordinate 2,704, forward strand.
TCCGACATGCTTGTCTTCATCCTACTGAAGGGCAAACCGGCCGCGGAAGCCATCTCCTATGGGCATATCCAGCTCAAGGCCGTGATCGACGCGTCGGGCAAGAGGCTGTCGCTGGCCAGGAACCGAGGGGTCCGCGACGCGACGACGGAATACGTGAGGATCAGCCGCTCGGAACACGACCTTTCCCCGCATCCCAAGGGCGGTGTCCGCGTCCCCTTGCACTTCGACTACAACGCGACGAAGGCGAAGAAGCTCTCGGTCGTCGAAGGCACCCTGAAGCTCCGGACGGGCGGCACGACGCGTGTCATCGTGCTCGACAAACTGGCCTCGCGCGCCGACAAGCCGGTGGAAGACGCCGCGTTGAAGGCGGCCGGCCTGACGGCGCGTCTGGCGATCAAACCCTACGACCCTGGCGGGTGGCGCATCGGCACCACGGTTGCCCTGTCTGTCGAAGGCGACTACGACGCGATCGTCGACACCGAGGTTGTCAACGCCCGAGGCAACAGTCTCTGGTTCGGTGGTGGCCGCTTCCTCGCGAACAGGAGGGCCAGCTTCGAGGTCATCGTCAAAGGCGATCTTCCCGACGACGCTCGACTCCGCGTCACGCTCCGCCTGAACGCTGGAGAGGTGGAAATCCCCTTCCGCCTGACCGACCTCGCCATCCCGCCCGTCCCGGTCGAGCCCGATTTCTAGATCGTCCCGGAAGCCACCTCGCCGCCTGCCAAACCGTCGGCCACCAGTTCGGCACAATTGCTCGAGGAAATCACCACTGAACTGAAGGAAGCTGTAGCGAGGGGCACAACAACGAACTGAGGAATAAAGGGGTCGGGAGTCTATGTTTTAGTCTAGCTGCCCGTAGCAATTTCATACATGCAGTCTGTCCAAAAAGCCGCCCTCTATGAAGAACAAAGACACCCGACCCCTTTAATTCGTATATGAAACGGAAATGGCTATGCGATGCACTCTCGTTCTGATTCTCACGGCTCTTGGCATGCTCACGCCAACATTCGCGGGGGCTGTCACGCTCGGCAAGGCGCGCCCGGTGACCGACAACGAGACGCGTATTTGGTTCGACTATCCGGCCAAGGACTGGCATTCGCAGGCGTTGCACTTAGGCAATGGGTATTTCGGCGCTTCCTTCTATGGAGGTGTCGGCGAGGAACGATTCGACTTCACCGACAAGACGGCCTGGCTTGGCGGGCCGGGCCAGAATCCGAACTACCGCTACGGAATCAAGCCGGGCGGCAAGGAGCATGTCGAGGCCGTCCAGAAGGCCATCGTCGACCGTGAGTTTGCCAAGGCCGACCGCCTGGTCCGAGAACACTTCTCTGGCGACTATCGCGACTTCGGCAGCTTCACGTCGCTGGGTAGACTTTTTTTGACCTTCGATCACGGCGGCCGGCCCGTGGCCGACTATGTCCGGCAATTGGACCTGGCCAACTCCCTCGCCCAAGTCTCCTACACGCTCGACGGTGTACGGTACACGCGCGAGTATTTCTGCAGCTATCCCGACCGGTTGCTGGTCATCCGGATTTCGGCCGACCGACCGGGCCAGGTAAGCTTCACGTTGCGGACGGAGATGATCCAGAAGCAACATCACGTGGCGGTGAAGGGTGGCCGCGTGGACATCCAGGGGCGGTTCGACGGAAATGGCCGGGAGTTTAGCGTCAAGCTCAGGACGCAGCCCCATGGCGGCTCGCTCTCGTCGGACGGTTCGTCAATCCGTGTTTCGAAGGCCGACGACGTGGTCCTCCTGATGACGATGGCCACGGAGTACCGGCCCGAGCCGCCGACTTACGCCGGAGCCGATCCCGAGAAGATCACCTCGGAACGCCTCGAACACGCCGTCAAGCGTACTTACGGCCAACTCAAGACAACGCACGTCCAAGACTATCGGAATCTGTTCGATCGAGTGCGTCTCTCCCTCGACGGCGGTTCGCCGGGAGCCTCAACCCCGTCGAATGTTCGCTTGGAAAGGCTCAAGCAGGGACACGACGATCCGGCCCTGATCACCCTACTGTTCAACTACGGGCGTTACCTGATCATCAGTGCTTCACGGCCCGGCGCGCCGCCGTCAAATCTGTTCGGCACGTGGGCATCGAAGCCCCAGATGCATTGGCAAGGCAATTACCAGAGCAACATCAACCTTCAGGAAATGTATTGGTCGTGCGGCGTGACCAATCTGCCGGAGTGTCACCGGGCCTATCTCGATTGGATCCGAGTACTCGTCCGTCCGGGCCGCGAAGTGGCCAAGGCCTATTACGGAGCAAATGGCTGGGTGAGCCACGGGACAGGCAACATCTGGGGGTATGCCTCGCCCGGATTCGGCCTCAGTTGGGGCATGTATCCGGTCGGCGCGGCGTGGCACTGCCATCACCTCTGGGAACAGTACGCCTTCACCCAAGACAAAACCTATCTCCGGCGCGAAGCCTATCCCGTGATGAAGGAAGCGGCCGAGTTCTGGTTGTCCGAGGGCCGGCTGGTTCCTTACGAGGGAGGGCTCATCAGCGCCCCCACGGTCTCGGCCGAGCACGGTGCCGACTACCGGGATGGCAAGTTCATCGACCCGACAAGCAACAACGAACAACGCCCGATCGACGCACAGCGCTTCTTCAGTCTTCCGGGAGCCTACCAGGACCTCGAGATGATCCATGACCTTTTCACCAATGTCATGGAGGCAGCGGAGGTGCTGCAAATCGATCGCGAGTTCCGAGACCGGGTCGCCCGAAAGCGAACCGCGCTGTTGCCGATGAGGATCGGACGGTTGGGCCAACTGCAGGAATGGGCTCTGGACATCGATAGCCCAAGAGACCAGCACCGACACATCAGCCACCTTTGGGCCGTCTATCCGGGCCGCCAGATCCATCCGCTGACCACCCCGAAGCTAGCCGCGGCCGCCGCGAAATCGCTCAACTTGCGCGGCGACGGGCGGATGCCCGGCTGGTTCTTTTCCGGGGGCAACTGGGCCAGGGCATGGCGGGTCGGGTGTTGGGCCCGGTTGCTCGACGGAGATCGGGCCAACAAAATCCTGACCGACATGTTCAGAGAACAGGGATTCGAGAACCTGATGACGTTTCAGCACGTTGGCCGGGGCGGGAGAATGCTTCAGGTGGATGGGTCGATGGCCACACCCGGCCTGATCGCCGAAATGCTCCTTCAGTCTCATTTGGGTGAACTACACCTCTTGCCGGCGATTCCTTCTCAATGGCCTCGCGGGTCTATTCGCGGGCTTGTCGCACGAGGTGGATATCGTGTCGACCTCGAGTGGGACGATGGACGTCTACAACGGGCCGTGATTACCGGCGCCGGGGAGATGCCCAAGATTCGAATTCAGGGCAAAGAGGCCGATTTGAAGAAGGACGCTCGAATAACCTATATCGCGCTGCCATGAGAACAAAGGGAACAAAGAGGGAACAAAGGAGGGAACAAAGGGGTCGGGAGTCTTTGTTTTCAGTTGCACTTTATAGATGTCTACTACGAGGCAATAAAACATGAGCACGACGCTAACCTGGCTGGGACACGGTGGTTGGGCGATCGAGGTCGAGGGGCATAAGGTTGTTTTGGATCCGTTTCTGAGAGAGTCGCCCGTCGCGCCGGTAGGGGCCGAGGAGGTGGAGGCGGACTTCGTGCTGGTGTCGCATGGGCATGCGGATCACCTGGGCGATGCGGTGGCCATCGCGAGGCGGACGGGGATCGCAGGCGCGACTGCCTGATATCCTGGCATCTCGTTGCGAGAGACAAAGACAAAACGGGACGGCGTTCTTGCCTGAATACCGCATTCAGTCTTTGACGGCGATAGTGGTTGTCAGCGAAAAACCGGCAATCAGATTCCTTGCGAGACGATAGGGCAACCACTCCAGCCACGGTTCGAAGAGCCGTTTCATGCCGGCGAATCCTCCTCCCGCAACCACGACCCGGTGATGCGTTCGGAATAGTGGAGTCACGACACGCCGGAAGCCAACCTGACGAAGCATGCTCGTCATGTCCCGAAGTGAATACTCCTGCAAATGCAGCGCCTTAGCCTCCGTCCGAGGAGGGCACCAGTCCCGTGTAACGTCCGAAGGCCTGCCATGCCAATTCGGAGTCACTGTAACGAGCAGGCCTCTTGGCTCCAGCAGAAGATAAGCCTGTCGCAAGTTTTCGACGACCTCGTCCGGCGGAATGTGCTCAATGACATCATTCGAATACACCAGACCGAACCGGCGCTCTTTTACGGCTTGGGGCAGATCGAGGAGTGTTCCCAAATGCAGACAACCGTTCAACGCAGGACCAAGTAACTCAGTCGCCTGTTCAAGCAAGACCACGGACGGATCCAATCCCGCCACCTCGAAGCCCTTGTCCGCAAGCCATTTCAACAGAATACCGCGGCCGAAACCGATCTCGAAAAATTGCCCCGAGAGACCGTGGCGCATCTGTCGCCTCAGAAGTCGTTCGACGAACGGCCCGATCAAGTTCAGATTCAGCCCAAGACTGCGATTGGACGCACCGTCTCGATAGCGATCCATGACGGTCACCACCGTGTCGTACGCCGTCCGAATCACTTCGGCTCGTTCTTGTGTACCAGCTTGCGTCGCAAGAATGCGCTTAGCCCACGCCTGCTCCTCCTCCCAGCGAAGACGCTGAAGATCCGCGACGTCGAGTTTTGCAACATCACAACGTGTACCATCGGCCAGCGTCACCCAAACAGGAAGATTCCTTTCCCGAAGCCGCTGGATTCCTTGAGCTTCTTGATGTGCCGACAACCGCATCACTGCTCTCCTAACTTCAAGCAAGACATCAGACCACAAGCGTTCGAACGCCATTGCCGAGAATTGAAAGCCTGGCCCCCAACCACACGCGGCGCGCCGAAGCCAAGACCACACCAACGCCTCGGGGTCCCACCGCGTGAAAGAATGGACATCGTTGCAGACTCCGCCCGCTCCGCATTCGGAAAAAAGACAGCGTGCCGCCAAGCCTGCCTGCCACACCTTGCTTAAATGGGCCCACGTATGGCGTCCTTAGCAGTTTCACCCCCTGGCGTCAAGTGCAGTCATTCAGAACCCGTCTTCTCGGACGCAAAAACGGGTTTGCGGTCGCGGCGGAGGATGTCTAGGCTATTTGGGGACCGACGAGGAGAGCAAGGACCCTTCTCCTCGTTTTCGACTTCTTTTGCATTACATAAGGCGAGGAAGCATGAGAGTAACACTTACCTGGTTCGGCCATGGTGGCTGGGCGATCGAGGCTGAAGGACACAAGATCGTGTTGGACCCGTTTTTGAGCGAGTCACCTGTCGCGCCGGTGGAGGTGGATAAGGTCGAGGCGGATTTTGTGCTGGTGTCGCATGGGCATTCGGATCATCTGGGCGACGCGGTAGCCATCGCGAGGCGGACGGGGGCCTGCGTGATTGCGAATTTCGAGATCTGCCAGTGGCTCGGCCGGCAGGGGGTGGAGAATACGCATCCGATGAACCTGGGCGGAGCGGTCGAGCAGCCGTTCGGGCGGGTGAAGATGACGCTGGCCCATCATTCGTCGAGCCTGCCCGACGGGTCGGACGGGGGCAACCCGTGCGGGTTTTTGCTGGGACTGTCGGCGGGCAACGTCTATTTCGCATGCGACACAGGCCTGTTCTTAGACATGCGTCTGATCGGCTCCAGCGGGTTGGCTCTGGCGGCGTTGCCGATCGGCGACAATTTCACGATGGGCCCGGACGACGCTTTGGAGGCGGTGAAGCTCCTCAAGCCCGAGCGGGTCGTTCCGGTCCACGTGAACACCTGGCCCCTGATCGCCCAAGACGTTGCCACCTGGGCCGAGCGCGTCCGTACCGAAACGTCCGCTCAGCCCGTGTTGCTCGAACCGGGCGGAAGCTTCCAGCTTGGATAGTTGTTAGTGAATGGTGGTTAGTGGCTAGTAGGGCGAGTTTCGGAACTCTCATCAAGCAGTTTGGCGGCACCCGATATTTGCCGCCTTATTTGCAATAGGAGACGGCTTCTGTGGAAAAGGAACTCATCAACGAATATCTTATCAATGCAGAGGCTGCTGCGTTAGTCGATTATGCAGACAAAGCGTCTGTTCAACGATTCAATTCCTTGACCGACCGAATGCGAGCGATCGTCGATGAAGCTGTAACGCTTGGGCAGGATGCTGTTACGGAGTTTGCCTTGCTGCTGGATAAGGAACCCGCCGCGACCTGGGCAGCTCACCATCTTGTTGAAAAGGCGGATATTGATGCAGAGACCCTCGCTCGGTGTTTTGCTCGTGTAGAACTGGCGATCCTAGAAGCAGAATCAAAAGGTGACGTTGCGAACGCAATGGGAGAGAGGATGTGGCTTAAGGAATGGAAAGCGAGAAGTAACCATTCACGCCCTGGGAACCAATGAGGGAAGATTTGGGAGTTCCGGAGAAATTCCCCTTTGATGGACGACAAAACAGAACGCGGCGGGACGCCGCGTCTACGGGGGAGAACACCTACGTGATCCCCTGGCAGGCACAGCCTGACCTACGAGTGACCAGCCTTCTAACCACTAGCCACTAACCACTAGCCACTAGCTCACGCCTCGCCGCCGCCTTGGATGGCGGCCGGCTCTTGGGCGTGTTGTTGGCGGTTGCGGACCAGGTGGGGCATCCACAGGGCCTTGTCGACCAGCTCCAAGAGCACCTCGGGATCGAACGGCTTGCGGAGGTAGTAGGTCCCGCCGGCGGCGTGAGAGCGGCGGATGATGTCGGGGATCTGGGCGCCGGAGAGGAACATGACGGGTACGTTCTTCAGGTTGTTGTTCTCCCGGATCCGCTCGCACATCTCCAGCCCACTGTGGCCGGCCAGGTTGATGTCGGAGATGATCAGGTCGGGCGTCCGCGTCGCGGCCATCTCGACGGCCGTCTCGGCATCGCTGCAACACTGACAGGCGTAGCCGGCGGCGGCCAGCACCGAGGCGACCTCGTCGAGCACTTGCTTCTCGTCGTCGATCACCAAAATCTGCGGCTGTTGAGCTTGGTCCATGGTCTACCTGTATTGAGGGAGGGGAGGCGTCAGGAGGGCGATCGTCGTCCTAGTCACCCTCTGTCGAACGATTTCGGTCATTCGTGCCTTGCCGGACCAGAAAAGTCTCCCCGCCTCGCCTAACCGGTGCAGCCGGAGCAATCGGCACGGTCTGGGGCGGGTTTATGCGGGATCTCTTCGATTGTGGGTGCCATGCTCCACGCTTGCGTGGGCATGCTTTGCAGACATTTCGCGGCTTCCGCATGCCCACGCAAGCGTGGAGCATGGCACCCGAATTCCTGGGCACTGCTGGTGTCCATCCTTAACTTGCCCTGCCAGGCCGAGTCCTGACAACCGTGAGGCCATAATTCCGCCCGGAGGTGGGGCCTCGGTTCCCTTCATCACCCCGGGCGACACGATTCGAGCGAAACGATTGCCCGAATGCCCGTTTGCGCAACTTCGTGCCTGGTTTGTGCATCATTCGTCCGAACCCTTGTCCCTGCCCAGCGAACGCGTTAAGCTGACAGGCTACCCCACCCCCACACAGGAGGTTCATGCATGTCCGAAGTGCCCGAGAAGTCCACGAAATGGTATCACGAGCTGACTGGTTACCACTGGTTTGTTCTGGTTGTTTGCACACTGGCCTGGTTGTTTGACTGCGGCGATCAGCAGATTTTCGCGTTGGCCCGCAAGCCGGCGATGGGAACGTTGCTGGGCGTCGACAAGACGAACCCGATCGTGGATACGTATGGCGGATTCGCCACGATGATCATGCTGATCGGCTGGGCAACCGGCGGCATCATCTTCGGCATCATGGGCGACCGCGTCGGCCGAGCCAAGACCATGGTCTGGACGATCCTCTGCTACTCGATCTTCACCGGGTTGAGCGGCTTCTCGCAGACTCCGTGGGACTTCCTCCTCTTCCGTTTCCTGACGGGCTTGGGCGTGGGGGGCCAATTCGCCGTGGGAGTTTCGCTGGTGGCTGAAGTGATGCCCGAGCGGGCCCGCGCGCCTGCGCTGGGCCTATTACAGGCGTTCTCGGCGGCGGGCAACGTCGGGGCGGCGCTGATGGTGATGGGGATCGGCGTCATCGAGAACCAAGGGTATATCGCGTCCGACACCTCCTGGCGATGGATGTTCGCCATCGGCGTGATTCCCGCTCTACTGGCCGTCGTCGTGATGAGCCGCCTCAAGGAGCCCGAGCGATGGCAAAAGGCCGTCGCCGAAGACGGCACAAAACACCAGAAGGCCGGCTCGATCTCCGAACTCTTCGGCACGCCCCGATGGCGAAAGAACGTGATCGTCGGCATGCTTTTGGCCTCGGCCGGCGTGATCGGGCTGTGGGGAATCGGATTCTTCTCGTTCGACTTGAATCGATCCGTCTTCCGCAAGAAGGAAGAGCAGAAATGTCGTGATGCCGGCGACGCCCAGCTCGACCAACAGTTCCTCCACCGCCTGGTCCACGACCCCGAAGCGGTCGGCAAGGTCGTCGTTCGCAGGGAAATCAAGGTAGAGGACAGCGACGAGCCGAAAATCGTCTACGAGCCCGCCCTCAAGCCGCAGAGCTTCATCAGCCTCGACCCGGAGAATCGCGATCCTCGAATCCTATTTGAAGCGATCGTCGCGCTGACCGAGGACGGCAAGCCGGTTACGGTCGATTCCGTCGTGGGAGCGCTCGACACGGAAAGAAAGGACGCCTGGAAGGCCCAAACGGCCGAGGAACGAGCAAGACGCAAAGCTTATCTTGAAGTAAAAGCCAATACGAAAGAAACGCCGACGATCGAAAGCGAAATCAAACGGATCGACGCCCGCTACAAGGACATCAACGGCGAGGTGACCTTCTGGGCGTCCATCACGTCGATGATGTTCAACATCGGCGCGTTCTTCGGGGTCTACGTGTTCAGCCGGGTAACCCAGAGGATCGGCAGGAGGCCCACGTTCATCATCTTCTTCGCGTTGGCCTTTTTCGCGACGGTGACGGCCTTCCTCTACATGGACAAGCCGAGCGAGGTGTTCTGGATGGTGCCCCTGATGGGCTTCTTCCAGCTCTCCGTCTTCGGCGGCTACGCCATTTACTTCCCCGAACTGTTCCCGACCCGGCTGCGAAGCACGGGCGTGTCGTTCTGCTACAACATCGCCCGATTCGTCTCCGCCTTGGGGCCGGCCGCGTTGGGCCTGCTGACCAGCACCGTTTTCGCCGACCAGCCCGAACCGATGCGCTACGCCGGCGTCACCATGTCGACCATCTTCCTCTTCGGCATCATCGTCGTCTTCTTCGCCCCCGAAACGAAGGATCAGCCGTTGCCGGAATAAGCTAGACTGGTGTAATATCATTGTTCGACCATTCACACGGGTGCCCCGGGCGGAACGACCGCCTCGGGCGCCCGTGTTTCCATCACACAAACCCAGTGCTTTGTCATGATTTGAGGGTTGATTTGGCGAACGCGGGTGCCACTGCTGGCTTGTCCAGCAGTGCGGACGCCGCGAACTCCTCAAAACACTGCTGGACAAGCCAGCAGTGGCACCCCAATTCCTAACATTGACACTAGTAAGGCCGGGAGGAACACGGTCATGGCGTTTCGGATGGATAAGCTGACGATCAAGGCCCAAGAGGCGCTGGCCGGCTCGCGCGAGGCGGCCATGGAGCGGGGCAATCCGGAGATCGACCCGTTGCACTTGCTGGCGGCTCTGCTGGCCGAGCGGGAAGGCGTGGTCGCCCCGGTGCTGGACAAGATCGGCGTGAATCGGGCTCAGTTGGACCAGATGGTCGACGGCGAATTGGGCCATTTCCCCCGAACCTCGGGCGGATCGGAGCCGGCGGCGGGCGCGGCCTTGCGAAAGACGCTCGACGCGGCCCAGGCAGCGGCCGACGAGATGAAAGACGAGTTCGTCTCGACCGAACACCTCCTGCTGGCCCTTGCCCGAACCGATTCGAAAGCCAAAAATCTCCTCTCGCTCAACGCCGTTTCGGAAAAAGACATCCTCGGCGCGCTGCAGTCCGTCCGCGGCAGTGCCCGAGTGACCGACCAGAACCCCGAGGCCAAGTTCCAGGCCCTGGAGCGTTACGGCATCGACCTGGTAACCCGGGCTCAAAAAGGCAAGCTCGATCCGGTGAGCGGCCGCGACCAGGTGATCCGCCGGGTGATGCAGGTCCTCTCCCGCCGGACGAAAAACAACCCGGTGTTGATCGGCGAGCCGGGCGTCGGCAAGACGGCCATCGCCGAGGGCCTCGCCCTGCGAATCGTCGAAGGCGACGTGCCCGAGAGTCTCAAGGGCCGGCGCGTCATCGCCCTGGACATGGGGGCCCTGATCGCCGGCACGAAGTTCCGCGGCGAGTTCGAGGAGCGGCTCAAGGCCGTGCTGCGCGAGGTCGAGGACGCCGGCGGCAATGTGATTCTGTTCATCGACGAGCTGCACACGGTGATCGGCGCCGGCGCGGCCGAGGGCGGCAGCGATGCGGCCAACCTGCTCAAGCCGGCCCTGGCTCGGGGCGATCTGCGGTGCATCGGCGCGACCACGCTGGACGAATATCGCAAGCACATCGAAAAGGACGCGGCCCTGGAGCGGCGGTTCCAGCCGGTCTACGTCGGCGAGCCGTCCGTCGAGGACACGATCGCCATCCTCCGAGGCCTGAAGCCGCGTTACGAGGCCCATCACAAGGGCGTCCGGATCAAGGATTCGGCCCTGGTCGAGGCGGCCCAACTTTCGCACCGCTACATCGCCGACCGGTTCCTGCCCGACAAGGCGATCGACCTGATGGACGAGGCCACCAGCCGCCTGGCCATGGAACTCGAGAGCGTGCCGACCGAAATCGACCAGGTCCAACGCCGCCTGGTCCAACTCGAGCTGGCCGCCCGGCAACTGGCCGAGGAGAAAGAAGAGCACGCCAAGCAGCGGCTGGCCGAAATCGAAAAGGAGATGGCCCAGCAGAAAAAAACGCTGGCCGACCTGCGCGAGCAGTGGGAGGCCGAAAAGCTCGGCCTGGGCGACGTTCACGACATCCGCAGCCGGCTGGCCGACGTCGAACTGCAATACAACCATTTGAGCGCGTCGATCAAAGAAAAACAGTCCTCGGCCCAACCGGTCGGCGAGGAAGAGTATCAACAGCTTTACGAACTGGATCAGCAGAAACGAAAACTGGCCGAACAGCTCGAAGCGGCCGAGGCCGCCGGCGAGGAAGGCGGCGAACAGCGGCGTCTGCTGCGCCAGGAAGTCGGCCCGGAGGAAATCGCCGAGGTCGTCAGTGCCTGGACGGGCATCCCGGTCTCACGCATGATGGAAACCGAACGGGCAAAGCTCCTCGTGCTCGAAGAACGCATCCACCAGCGACTGGTCGGCCAGGACGAAGCGGTCGAAGCCGTCTCCAACGCGGTCCGCCGCAGCCGGTCCGGCCTGCAAGATCCCGAGCGGCCCATCGGGTCGTTCATCTTCCTGGGCCCCACGGGCGTCGGCAAGACCGAGCTGTGCAAGGCCCTGGCCGAGGTTATGTTCGACGACGAGAACGCGATCGTCCGGCTCGACATGAGCGAGTTCATGGAGCGGCACACGGTCAGCCGCCTGATCGGGGCTCCTCCCGGCTACGTCGGTTACGAAGAAGGCGGCCGCCTGACCGAAGCCATCCGCCGCCGGCCCTACGCCGTGGTCCTGTTGGACGAAATCGAAAAGGCCCACCGCGACGTTTTTAATATCCTGCTGCAGGTTCTGGACGACGGGCGGCTCACCGACAACCAGGGCCACACGGTCGACTTCACCAACACGATCATCGTGATGACGTCGAACATCGGCAGCCAGCTCATCCGCGAGATCGCTCGGGAGGGCGGCTCGGAACAGCAGATGCGCGAGGGTGTCCAAGAGGCCCTGCAAGCCCGGTTCCTGCCCGAGTTCCTCAACCGGATCGACGAAACGATCGTCTTCCACCCGTTGGATGAGAAGCAGATCCACAAGATCGTCCAACTGCAGATCAAGCGTCTGCAGGAACAGCTTGCGGCGAAGCAGATCGCCCTGGACGTGACCGACGCCGCCATGGACGAGATCGGCCACCGCGGCTACGACCCGACCTACGGCGCCCGGCCGCTCAAACGCCTCATCCAGCGCGAAATCCAAAACCCCCTGGCCGTCGAACTCCTCAAACGCGACGCCACGCCCGGCTGCCACGTCCGGGTGGACTACTCCGGCGGGGATTTTACATTCGAACGGGTGGGCGAGTAGCGGTTGTCCGAAAACAACTCCCCTCTCCCTTTGGGAGAGGGGCTGGGGGTGAGGGCAAATCGTGACCGCAAACGGGGAGTAGGCCGGATCAGACCCGGCCTACGGGCTTACTTGTCAACTCAATACGTCTACTCAAAACAGCTGGTCACAACATAATGTCGACCAATCAGCTCGGCTTCTTTCTTTGAGAATGCAACCACCCATTGCATTGGCCTTCGAAACACTGGAAGTCGAGCATAGACGCTGCCAAATTTCTTGAAGTGACACGAGCCGAAACGTTTTCCCGAGCCACACCAGCAAGGCTCTGACTTCCTAATCTCTGGCCCCGCCAGAACCATGCCGGACTGCAGGAACGTCCCTGCTACAGCCGCTTCGTAATTCGTGACGGCTAACACTATATCTGGACCGAATGCACGAAAGCTGGCTTTCGCCGAGTGATACGTGGCCACAACACTCGTGTCCGCCTGCGGCCACATCACCCCGCTGTTGCACTGCAACCCCACAAGCCCTTTCGATCGTCTGTCACGAGACACCCGTCGCACAATCTCGATTGTCTTTCGGAGCAATTTGGGTGGCGAGTTACTTGCAGCCAACATCTTACGCAGTGACTCCCGGTCTTGCTCGGAAAACGCAGCCGTACACCCAGCCATTTCTACCATTGGTGAATCTGTCGTATCGACCTTGAACAACTCCAGTGTATCGCAAGGTTGGAGTACCTGTCCTCCGTAGCCGAAATTGCTTATTAAATAACACGCATTATGTGCCACAGGCGTATAGTGGAAACCTGACACCAGAAATGCAATTGGATAAAGCTTGCCAATACCTCTTGACACTCGGGCAAATGTGCGCGATGCCTCACACTGGAAGGCATTAAGGATCTCTATGAGCGTGTGGGAACTCTTCCCAATCTCATAGAGCGTATCCCTCATCCAGTCTTGCGTTCTGAAACCACCGAATGACGCCAGCCCAGTGAATGCGATTGTCACTCGAGCATCATTGCAGAACAACACGCACAGTTTATTGGACTCGTCGTCGCCTACGCTGCCGTCCGATTGAGTTAGTCGTCTATCCCCGAGCAGTATCGAGCAAGACGAGTTTGACAAGCTGAGCAAGAGTGTCATCGAAGTCCCACCCCCAGGATTTGTGGCCCGCCGCAGCTACGACCCGACCTACGGCACCCGGCCGCTAAAACGCCTCATCCAGCGTGAAATCCCAAACCCCCTGGCCGTCGAACTCCTCAAACGCGACGCCACGCCCGGCTGCCACGTCCGGGTAGACTACTCGGGCGGGGATTTCACGTTTGAGCGGGTGGGCGAGTAGGTCGCTTCCCGTGAATAATAACGGGTTCAATGTGTGGCACTTGCGTGATTCGTCAGTGACATAACGACTGTCCCAAGCCAACTTATTGATGATCCTCAGATGGATACTCCAGAAGCGGTTTGAATCTGTTTTGAAGGGCATCGAATTCGTCAGCCGTGTACGCCAGCGGCGTCAAGCTGAACCGTTCAGCCAGGAAATCGCGAATACGCTGACCGTTTTCATGGAGGAGATAACCAACGCTGTGGTGCCACTTCTCCGTCGGCTGCCATTCTGGCGAAGAATACACCTGGAGCGTGAGGTCGCGATAGTAGGTGAGCTGTTCGAGTGCGAAGTAGCCGCGATGAAGACCGAATCGCAGGAAGTTGCGAAGACTATCGCCGACCACAAAACTCGCTGTTTCAGGGCCGTCACCGAAGGCTGCAGGGACAGTGACGATCACAGGCGAGTCTTCTGTGATGTTGTCGTCTTCCACGATGAAACTGAAATGTACCCCATCGCCTCCGGTTGTTGCAAAAGCCATTGAGTTCGATGGCGTACACCAATACCCCCCAGTGCGACATTCAGCGTAGAGGAGCATTCCCATTTGCCCGAGGCCATTGTCGTACTCGGCAGGATAGCGTATCGCGGCTTCGGCGTCGAATCGACGAAGATCGTCCAACAGCGGATGCTTGATGTGCGTCATTGATGCATCCCATTTCTTGCGGGGGTTATCCACCCCCATCCTAAAAGCTGCTGCGTGAGGATACAACCAGGGCCTTGTACGAGAAAACAGGAGCCTCCCACAAATCGGAACTTGCCCCATTGCGTTGGCACTCGGCCTACGAGGCTTGACAAACGGAAACACGGCGTGTATACTTTGTATATACCACGTGGAGACCAATCCGATGATCAAGAAACTGACCAAACACGGTAACAGCTACGCGATGGTGATCGACAAACCGATCCTGGAGCTGATCCACGCCACGCCCGACACGCCGTTCGAGATCATCTCCGACGGTCGCTCGCTGGTGCTCACGCCCGTGCGCGATCCCAAGGAAGAGAAGAAGTTCGACGACGCTGTGGCGATGGTCCATCAACGGTTCGGCAACGCCATGAAGAAACTGGCCGAGTAGATGATGGAAATGCCGACGTTCCTGGACTTGGATCATGTGTTACGTCTACACCGCAGCTTGATCGAACACTACGGCGGCACCGATGGCATTCGCGACGCCGGCTTGCTTCAGTCGGCTGTCGCGATGCCTCAGGCTTCATACAGCGGCAAGTATCTGCACGCAGACATCTTCGAGATGGCAGCCGCCTACCTGTATCATGTCGTGCAGAACCACCCATTTCTCGACGGCAACAAGCGGACGGGCGCCGCTTCCGCCATTGTGTTTCTTGCCTTAAACGACGTCGAAATCGACAACGACGAACAAGGATTGGTCGATCTGACTCTAGCTGTCGCCACCGGCCAAGCCGGCAAGCCCGAGATCGCCGAGTTCTTCCGCTCACATGCTCACTGATCGTTCTTCGCCTGGCGTTGTGGGCCGAGCCGGTAGACTGCGTAGGCGTCGTTGCGATAGACGACCGGGAGGGCGAGCGGGGGGGCGGATTCGGTCAGCAGGTAGTCGGCGTCAAAATGCTTGCCCAGGAGGATCAGGCGGACGGGGTCTTGTTCGGCCAACGAGGCGTACCAGCGCTCGCCTGGCACGTCGGAGCCGGTGGCGTGGAGGAGGTTCTGACTCTGCCACCACTCGACGATCGAGGCGGGGTCCTGGGGAAAATCCTTCCAGTTGACCACCTCGCTCCGGCCGGCGTACCACTTGAACGTCTGGGCGTATTGGGGCGTGAGGAATCGGGCGTCGGGCGGGATGTTCTTCGGGTCGGCGATCCACAGGCAGGCGTTCTTCCAATTCAGGAACTGGCCGATGGCCATGCGGTAGCCGCGGGGTTCGACCGGGCCGATCCGCCATTGGGCGCAATTGCCCACGTGGGCCACGGCCAAGAGGATCAGCCCGACGGTCGCCGCCCGGGCCAGCCGGGGACGGACCGCCCGGAGCCGCTCGATCACCCCGGGCAGCCCGAGCGCGACGCCCATCGGCACGGCGACGTCGGCCAGGCGAAACCAGTAGAACCGCAGCACGGCGGCCGTCCAATCGGCCCGACCGGCCAGGGCGTAGGCAAGCCCCAGCCCGACCATCGAGAGGACAACCGACCCCGTCACGAAGGCGTGCAACCGCCAGACGGGCTCGGACCGTGGGCTTTGCCACCGCAGCCAGACCCAAACGGCCAGCAGGACGGCGAAACGGATCACCAGATGGGGCGGGAAGTGCTCGGCGTCCAACGGGTTGAGGTGATGGCCCAGCCGGATGAAGACGTAGATCTGGTTGGCCTGATCGACGATCGCCGGATCGACGCCCAGGGTGAGCCGGAGCGACGGAATCAACGCCGGCAGGGAGAGGAGGAATCCGCCCAGCAGACCGGCCCACATCGATCGCAGCGGAGGCCGCTGGTCCCGTCCCCAAAACACCCAGGCCGCGCCGGCCGCGATAGCCGACCAGCCGCCGACCAGCACGTGGAACATCGAGGCCAGCCCCAGCAGGAGCCACGTCCGATTCCATCGTTGGCGCACGAGCGCTTCGAGCCCGAGGAACACGAAGACGAAAGAAAATCCCTTGGCCTCGACGCCGCCGACGATCCACTCGCCCGC
>JAFGFF010000089.1 GCA_016931075.1 Pirellulales bacterium
AGGGCAAGGGACTCGAACCCTCAACCGGCAAGCCGGCACCTGATTTCGAGTCAGGCTGCTAACCAATTCGCGTACCCTCCGGCCGCTCCAGCCAATGTACTGTTCGGGCGGTCGGTTGGCAAGCGGGGTGGGTCGGGCGGAGGGCTCGGGCCGGGGGGCGGGATGTAACGGTTGCTGGGGCGGAGCCGCGGAACGCAGGGTCGGTAGAATCGCGCCAATCGACGGCCGGACGCCGCACGATCCGTGCAGCCGTGCCAACGCGCAGCAACGACGGCGAGGCTCGTAGCGGGCGTTTCCGTGGTGCGCGATCTACCGGTTGACGCGGATGCCATCGCTGTGTGGCGGAACTCGAATTATCTCGGTCTAAGCCCAGGCATGGCCGATATTCTCGGGTAGTCTGAAATGACCTTTTGGTCCCCAATGCTCCCGCCCTGAATGCCCCGTCCCGGTTGAGGAACTCCCATGAAGAAAGACACCTTCCGCGTCGTCACCCGAGGCACCGACGGCCGAATCCTGATTCGCGACTACGACAACCAGGACGCCCTGCTCCGCCGTCACACTCAAGTCGGCGTCGACGACTGCAGCACGGACCTCGACCTGCGTGGCTTGCCCGTCTTCCGCGGACTCATTGGGCCCATTCCCGAGGGCCAGAACATCATCCGTTACGAGTCGCCCGAGGTCTTCGAGACACTGACGAAGCAGTGGACTATCGACAAGCCGGACCGCCGCAGTCACTCCCGGTCGCGCAAGCGAACCGCCCCAAAGTAGGCTGGCGTCTGATTAGTTGTTTTCGGCCTGACTCGGTCCGGCCGCTCCTTTTCCACCGTCGCGCTCGGATTGCGCGGTTTTCCTGCCCGGATCGGGCTTGCCAAACCGGCAAGAATCGGGCATCTTGGGCGGTTGTCTCCGTGGTTGCGGCCCGGCTGCCGTGGCCTTTTTTTACAGCCCGTGCGGAGATAAAATGCCGTTGTTGTATCCGCCGACATCAACAGGAAGGGACCGTTCACGATGATCGACCAGCAGTTACTCGACCTGCTTGTCTGCCCGGAGGATCATTCGCCCCTGAAGCTGGCCAACGCGGCGACACTGGATCGGCTGAATCTGGCGATCAGTGAGGGCCGTGTGTCCAATCGCGGGGGAACAAAGCTGAACGAACCCATCGGCGCCGGCCTGGTTCGGGCGGACGGAAAGCTCCTCTATCCGATCATCGACGACATTCCGGTCATGCTGGTCGACGAGGCCATTGGGCTGGACTGGCCCGATTAACGAGAACGCGAGGAAGAAGGAGGACGTGATGGGCGAGCCTACGATCTTCAAAAAAATCATCGACCGTGAAATCCCGGCCACAATTGTCTACGAGGACGATTTCTGTCTGGCGTTCGAGGACATCAACCCCCAGGCCCCGGTCCATCTGATCGTCATCCCGAAGAAAGAGGTCGCCTCGCTGGACGCCCTGGAAGACGCCGACGAGGCCCTGGCCGGGCGCCTCCTGCTGGCCATCCGCAAGATCGCCGCCCAGCAGGGGCTTGGGGACGGCTACCGGATCGTCTCCAACTGCGGCAAGGCCGCCGGGCAGGAGGTGATGCACCTCCATTTCCATCTTCTGGCCGGCCGCCCGTTGACCTGGCCG
This sequence comes from Pirellulales bacterium, assembly GCA_016931075.1. GTDB lineage: Bacteria > Planctomycetota > Planctomycetia > Pirellulales > Thermoguttaceae > JAFGFF01. The sequence continues at coordinate 1,631 of JAFGFF010000089.1, forward strand.
CCCGGTTAGCAGCCTCCTGAAGAAGCACTGTTTCCCCGACACGGGGCGTCATGCTCCACGCTTGCGAGAGAGTATCCGGGAATTCAAGCCCGGAAAACACGCTATTTACGACAACCTTGGGCGACGTTTCCACGCTTGCGAGGACATGCAAGGAACGCCTTTGGTCAGGACGCTTCAACCCGAACCGAACGTTTCTCGCTTTTTTTTACCACGAAAACACGACAGTACGAAAAGACGAAAGAGACGTAGAGCATTGGAAGACGGCGTCGCGACCGGTTGCGTTCGTCCTCTTCCCCTCTCTCTTCTTTTCGTCCTTTCGCACTTTCGTTTTTTCGTAGCCCCTTTGCCAAAAACGCTTTTGTCAGAGCACGCCTGGAAGCGGGTTCGAGCTTCCATTCACCCCAGCGGGGCTCGGCCGACTTGTGCTGAAAACGCCAGGATCGCCGGACTTGAATTCCCGGACCCCCTCCACGCTTGCGTGGGCATGTATTGTGTATTTTCGGCTTCATCAAGTTCCCCATGCCCACGGCTAGCGTGGAGCATGGCGCCCGGCTGGCTCGGGTATCTTGCCCGCATGGGGGCCGCAAGAAGCAAACATGCCCACGGCAAGCGTGGGCATGGCTCCCCCTGAATGTCGATTTCCGCGGGAGCGGTTAGAACACGACGACCATGTCGACGGCCAGGTTGAATTGGTTCTTCTTCCGGAAGTCGTCGTAGAGGCCATTGAGGTTGCCGCCGGGTCTGCTTTCGACGTCGGACCAGTCCCAGCGGACTTCGGGCCGGATCGTTGTTCGTGCACAGGGCTTCCAATTCATGCCCAGGGTGGCGGCGAAAACATTGCCGCCTTGGAGCGCCGGGTGAAGCGCGCCGCCCAACAGCCGGGCGTTCTCCTCGTCGCGGAACCACTCGAACCGGAACCCAAGGGCCGTCTTCTCGCTGCACTGGTAGAACAAGTACTGGTTGATGCCGTACCAATAGGCGTCGGTCACCGTGGCACGGGCGGTGACTGCTCCATCGTTCTGGATGCCCAAGTCGTGCTGGAAGACGTAGGTGGTCCGGGGCGACAGCTTGCGGCTGAAGACCAGGCTGTAGGACGTTCGGTTGTGTTCGCCCGCGTGGTCTTCGTTGCCGGTGTGCAGCGTGAAGTTCAACGTCGTTTGCCGGTCACAGCTCACCCAGGATAATCCGCCCAGAAAGGCCATCGTCTGATTGGGATCTTCCCACGTGTCCCAACCCCGGGTGAATCCTGCGTGGATCGTCGTGCGAGGCGTGTAGCGATAGCTGGCCAACATGCCCGTGTGGGTGAACGGCTCGCCGTATTGCATGACGTAGGAGTGGGAGTAGAAGAAGTTCTCCGGCGCCATGACCGACTCGTAGCCCATGATCGTGTAGAAGTGCCCGAACTTGAACGTCGTGCCGTAGCCCATCGGGGCGTAGAGCTCGGCGTACAACTGCGGCATGGCCAGGCCGTAGATCGAGGCGTTGCCGTTGTTGCGAGTTCCGTTATTTGTATTCCATCGCTGCGAGCCGTCGCTCCGGCGGGTTTCCAGTCCGAGCGCCGTGGTGAAGAAGTAGTCGGTGCCGTAAAGCAGGTCGACTCGTCCGCCCCAGTCCCACGTGCAGCCCTCGGTATTGGGCCGTCGTCCCATGATGACGTAGAGCTGGTTCATCATGTACTCGTTTGCCCGATCGTTGAACGTCACATACGAATTGACGCGACTGGCGGGGTCGGCCGGGTTCCAGGTGAATCCCTGCGAAAGCCAACTCTGGATGTAGAACTGGCCACGGCGCCAGAGGTCGGCGTCGCGCCACAGGTCGCAGCACTCGGTCGCGCAACCACAACCATCGCCGGAGCACGAATCGCACCCGGCGTTGGTAGTGACCGATTCATCCAAGGCCACGTCACCAAGCGTCGCTACGGCGGCCTCCTTTTGTTGGGTCAGTTTCTGCAGGGCATTCATGGCCGGCCCTTCCGGCGCCAGCGTGGGACCCTCGTCGGCCCAAACGCTCGGGACCAGTAAGCCAAGAAGCAGCAAAAAACAGCATGTCGTGCGGGCAGACATATCTCCAATCCCTCCTGCGGCGTCTGGGAACACCGGGAACCGTGTGAACGCTTCAGTGAAAGCTGTATCGGTTGTTTCGGTTGTCCGGAAGCGAACGGTTCACCCAAATGTGCCGTTTCTTCCTGCTTTACCGGTTATGACTCCCCTCCAGGGTGGAGGAGAAATCGACCTTAACGATTGGGGGGTTTGCGTCTTTCGGAGGAGTGGATTTAGATCGTCCGGATTTCATGTGCAATAAAATGCGGAATACGATCATTTTGCCCAAGTTCTGCGCGATCGTTCTTCTTTTAAGTCATTGCCAGCATAAGAGATGCGCCGACGAAATCACGCAAAATCGATCCGGCTGACGGCACGGTCAACGCACCCCACAAACGCGCTGTGCATTACCCATCTTGCGTAGACAAAATCCTTGACATTTCTTCGCAGCCAAATGAGAATCGAGACTTACGGCTGTTTGGGCAAATTTTTTGCGCGCAGGAACCGGAACATGAGAAGTATCTCTTCATTTCTTGGGCAGGGTAAGAATCGCACATCTCGTCGTCGGTCGCGGGCGAACTGGTTGGCCCGAACCACCCGACTCGCCGCCCAATTCGAGCCCCTCGAAGAGCGACGACTCCTCGCCGCCAACGTGCTCAACAGCCTCGGCCAGGTCACTTCGGCCATTTCGACAGCCGGTGGGCAAAACGAACTGCGACTGGACGTCGAGGGCGGACCGGCCATTCTCGGACTGCAGATGCATTCGGCCGACGGTGTTCTCAATCCGGGCTTGATCGAGATCCGCAATCTGGCCGACGTGCTCATCGCCCCGCTGTCCTCCCAGATGAATCTTGCCGGCAGCACCGACAGCCTCGTTCTGGCCGAGTTGGGACCGGGCAGCTACACAATCTTCACCCATGCCGAAGGCGGCACCGCCGGCACGTATGACTTCGACGTCTTCGTGGCCGGCGACGTGGACGGCGACGGTCGCGTCAGCCAGCAGGATCTTCTTTGGGCCAGCGCCGCGATGGTCCAGCACGAAGGCAACTGGAACCACATGACGGCCCTCTACTACGGCTTGAACGGCATCGACCTGGCCGGGCCCGATCTCTACAAGACCCAGTGCGACACCGATCTGGACGGCGACATCGACCACGTCGACCTGGGGCGAATCGACGCCAACTCCCGCGCGGCACAAGTCACCATCACGCTCATCGCTGACATGGAATCGCCCGAGCTTACCGCTGGGCTGGTTAACGACACGGGCCGCAGCGCCACCGACGGGATCACCAACGAACTGGCCATCGCCGGCACGCTGACCGACGAGAATCCGATCGGCTACTTCCGCGCCGGGCTGGACAACATGCCAGTCGGTTCGTATGTCGACATCCTGGCCGAGGTCGACGCGTCGGGCAACTTCCTCCTCAAGCAGTCGCTGCTCGAGCAGATCGCCGGCGGCCCGTTGGCCAACACGGGTTCTCATACGCTGCACCTGATCGCACAGGACACGATCGGCAACTCACCCGAAGCGCATATCGAGGTTGTATTTAGCCTCGATACGATCGCTCCTGATGCGCCGACCGACTTGAAGTTGACGACCGACACCGACCTGGGCTTCTTCGACGACGACGGCGTCACGTCCGACAAGACGCCGACGATCGGGGCGACGGCCGAGTCTTCGGCTCTGGTGACGTTCTACTCCGAACAGGTGACCAGCGCGTTGGGCACCGACGAGGCGATTCCCCCGGTGGGCGGCTCCTGGACTTCCGGCTTGGCCCTGGTTACGCCGGCAACCCCGCTGGCCGATGGTGATCACCAGATCACGGCGATGGCCGAAGACCTGGCCGGCAACGTGAGCGTGCTGTCCAGCCCGTTCGCGTTGACGATCGAAACGACAGCCCCGGTCGCCCCGACGGTCGATCTGGCCGCCGCTTCGGACACGGGCACGATTGGCGACAAAGAGACGTCGCTCACCACGGTCACACTCGTGGGCGTCACGGAGCCGGGCGCGAGAGTCAGCGTCGCGGGAACCGCCTTGTCCACCACGGCAGACGGCGCCGGCGCCTATTCACTGCCCGGCGTTGCCCTCCACTGGGACGCGAACGCGTTGACGATCGTCGCCATGGACCTGGCCGGCAACACAGCAAGCACGACCGAGACCTTCAAGCAGAACACGGCCCCGACGCTGGGCACGGCGGTCGGTCCGGTCGCCGCCCTAGAGGACGTGCCCATGACGGTCGACCTCTCCGGCCTGTTCGCCGACGCCGACCTGGCCCAGGGCGACGTGCTGACACTTACGAAACTGGATGTTGACAATCCTGATTTGGTCACCGTGAACTTGACTGGGGATACCGGGCAGATCGTCGGCAGCCAGATGGAGCTGACATTCGGCCATAACCTGAGCGGCCAGGCCACGGTCACCATCCAAGCGGAGGATTCCTACCACGAGACGATCCAGACCACCGTCGTCATCAACGTCGCCCCGGTGAACGACCCGCCGCAGATCGTTACCGAGCTTATTCCGGTCGCGGCCGAGGAGGACACCCCGGTCCAAATCGACCTTCGCCAGTACGTCACCGATGTCGAGACACCGGTCGACCAATTGGAGTTCGAGCTTGTCGACGGTAGCGCAGTCAGCGGCACGGCCGTAATGCAGGGCGACAATCACACGGTGGTGTTCACGCCAGATGCTCAGTTCTTCGGCATTGCTAAATTTGATTTCAAGGTGAAAGACACGGGTGACGGACCATCGCCCGCGATCACCAAGCAAATGATCCTTCAAATTGAGGTCACGGAGGTCAATGATCCACCGGTTGCCAACGACGGCACGATCGATACCGTTGAAGACACACCGGGCACCATTGATCTGCGGACTCTTGTGGAAGACCCTGAAACGACCAATAAGGACAATCTCACTTTCACGGTTGACTCCACGGAAAATGGAACTTACGTCTTTCTCGACGCTTACACCGTGAAGTTCACCCCCTACGACCATTTCAACGATGGAGCCGGCACGGCGAGTTTCACTTATACCGTTACCGACACGGGACTGGTGGGCGGCGGGGGCGTGATAAAGTCCTCCAGCGCCACGGTCACGGTGAATGTGGCTCCGGTCAACGACGCGCCGACGCTCCTCAAGACGCTCGAGGACGAGACGAACGAAGATACGCCGATCTCGATCGACTTGCTGGACTTCTACGGCGACATCGAGACGGCTCCCGAGAATCTCGTGTTCACTCCGTCCAACCCGCAGAACGGGACCTACACATTCACCGACGGCCACACGGTCGAGTTCGCGCCACACGATAATTTCAACGGGACGGCCAGCTTCGACTTCACGGTGACCGACGACGGCGATCCGGCCACGAGCGGGAACGACGCGATCACGCTCGGCCCGCTGACGTTCACGATCAACGTCCTGCCGGTGAACGATCCGCCGACGACCACGATTCCGGATCAGACGATCGACGAGGACACCTCGCTGGTCATCAACCTGATGGACGACGCCACTGACGTGGAGACGCCCAACGACTTGTCGTTCAACATTGTCGGTCAGGAAAACGGCACGGCGACGCTGGACGGCACAGTGCTGACGTTCGAGCCGTATCCGCACTTCCACGGAACGGCCACGTTCACGTTCACGATCACCGACAACGGCGACAACGGGGCCCAGCCGGTAACGAGTGATCCGGTGACGGTGACCGTGACAGTCGACCCGGTCAACGACGCGCCGGCGCTCATCAAGGAGCTCGAGGACGAGACGCCCGAGGACACGCCGATCTCGATCGACTTGCTGGACTTCTACGGTGACCTCGAGACGGACCCGGCGAATCTCGTGTTCGTCGTCTCCAATCCGCAGAACGGGACGTACACGTTCACCGACGGCCACACGGTCGAGTTCACGCCGGGGACCAATTTCAACGGCACGGCCAGTTTCGACTTCACCGTGACCGACGACGGCGACCCGGCCGCGAGCGGAAACGACGCGATCACGCTCGGCCCGTTGACGTTCACGATCAACATCCTGCCGGTCAATGATCCGCCCGTCGTGGAAGGCGCGTCGGCGGCCATTGATGAGGACACCTACTACGACCTCGACCTTCGCACGCTTGTCCAAGCTGGAGACGAGACGGCTCCTGACGACATGACCTTCGCGTGGGACGATGTAACGGGCGGGACCGTGGACTGGGTGGATGATGACCACTACATCGTCCGTTTCACGCCGGAATCGAACTACAGCGGACCGGCCGGCTTCACGTTCACGGCGACCGACGACGGGGACAACGGGGCCGCCCCGGTGACGAGCGCCCCGGCGACCATCAGCATTACGGTCAACCCGGTCAACGACGCGCCGGCGCTCGAGACGCTCGAGGACGACACGCCCGAGGACACGCTGATCTCGATCGACCTGCTGGACTACGTCAGCGACATCGAGACGGACCCGGTGAATCTCGTGTTCACTCCGTCCAATCCGCAGAACGGGACGTACACGTTCACCGACGGGCACACGGTCGAGTTCACGCCACACGATAA
>JAFGFF010000090.1 GCA_016931075.1 Pirellulales bacterium
AAAAATACGAAAACTACTGGAAAACGCGGTCACCGCAGCCGTGTAAAGTGCAAAAGTCGAACTAAGGATTTTCAGCCTTCTGCATAGACTGAACCTCTTGTACCTTTCAACCGCTGGCCAACTGGTGTCCTTCTATTCCTTCGCCCCGTGTTCCTCCAAAATTTTAGCGACGATCGTGTGGCTGGCCTCGCGGGCGGCGCGGAGCGGGGTGTAGGCCGTGCCGGACAGGGTGGCTTTGGCGCGGACGTCGGCCCCGGCGGCCAGAAGCAGCTTAACCACCTCGGCGTGGCCGCCCCGGGCGGCGCTGATCAGTGGGGTGACGCCCGTCTTGGTCACGGCGTTCACGTCGGCCTTGGCGGTCAGGAGGAGCCTGACCGCGTCGGCGTGGCCGTTTTGCGCCGCCCACATCAATGGGGTCAGCCCGTCGCCGTCGCGGGCGTCGACCTTGGCCCCGGTGTCCAGCAGCAGCTTGACCGCGTCGGCGTGTCCTTCCTGCGACGCGGCGCTGAGTGGGCCGCCGACAGGCGGAACGTCGACATTGACGTCGGCCTTCGCGTCCAACAGCAGGGAGATGATCTTTGCGTGGCCCATCGAGGCCGCCTTCCACAGCGGCGGGATCCCCTTCTCCTTCTCCGCCCCGTTGGCATTGGCGCCCGCGGCCAGGAGGAGCGTGACGATTTCAACGTGTCCCTTTTCCGCTGCGATCGACAGGGGCGAATCAAGCCGTGAGTTCATGGCGTCGATCTTGGGTTTCGCGGTCAGGAGCGCCCGGACCACGTCCCCGTGCCCATTCTTCGCCGCGGAGTGAAGGGGCGTCGAGTTGTCGGATCGGGCGGCGTTCACATCCGCTTTGGCGCCAAGCAGGAGCTTGACGATCTCGGAGTGGCCTTCCTGCGCGGCCAGGAAGAGGGCCGTCATCTTGTAGCGAGGTTCCGTCACGTTCGGATCGGCCTTGGCTTTCAAGAGCAGCTTGACCACCTCGGCGTGGCCTTCTTGCGCTGCCATCAAGATCGGATAGTAGCCGTTGACCGAGGCTTGGTTCGGGTTGGCCTTCGCGTCGAGGAAGAGCTTGACCAGCTCGACCTTGTCGGCCTGGGCGGCGGCGAAGAGCGGAGTCGCCTTGTCCTCGTTCATGATGTTGGGATCGGCCTTGGCGTTGATCAGCAGCTTGATCACCTCGTCGTGGCCGGCGGCCACGGCGTACCAGAGGGGCGCGATGCCTTGCCTGGTCTTGAGATTCGGGTCGGCCTTGTGGTCCAAAAGGAGCTTGACCACCTTCGCATAGCCTTTGAGCGAGGCCATGGTTAGGGCCGTGGCGCCGCGTTTTTCAACCGCGTTGACGTCAGCCCGTGCTTCGAGCAACAGCTTGACCAGGTCCGCCTGGCCGGCGACCGAGGCCATCATCAACGGGGTGTATTGGTCTCTCTTACTGGCGATGTTGACGTCGGCCTTGGCGGCCACGAGTACGGCCACGATCTTGGGGTATTTTCGTCGCAGCGCGGTCATGAGCGGAGTGTCGCCGAACTGTTTCTCCATGATGTTCAGATTGGGTTTGGCGGCCAACAACACCTGGATCACTTCGAGGTGGCCGTTTTGCGAGGCGATCCATAGGGGCGTCACGCCAGACCCGTCGTCGGCGTTAACGTCGGCCTTGGCATCCACAAGCATCTTAGCGACGTCGGCCTGACCCCGGTTCGCGGCAACCAAGAGTAGCGTGTACCGGCGCCCGTTCCGCACGTTCACGTCGGCCCCGGCGGCGATCAGACGGCGAATCTCCTCCGCGCCCGGCGCGGTCCGCGACGAGAAGTACTCCTTCAATCGGGCCGTCGCCCGATCGGCCTCTTGATCGGCCAACGCCTGGCCGGCGACGACCAATACCAAAAAAACCAATCCGACAAGTCGCCATCGTCGGTATTGCGTGGACATTCCCTTCTCCTTTCGAGCCGTCATTTCACTGTCTTGCTTGTGCATTCGTATTCATTCCCCGATCGTATCCTACTGCCGATGGAGAGTCCAACAACGGCCGGGCGAGGGCCAGGACGGTGGAAACCATGCCATTCACCCAGCCTAAAAGCCCGAAGCGTCAAGTGGCCGCCATGGCTCTTGCCATACCGCTTCGAATCCCGGTCCTGCCTACCAAACCAGCACTGGCAGAGCCAGTGGCGTCCAATTTCACAATCCCCAATCACTGGCCACGAACCAAACCCCTGGCCCCCGGTCGCGGGGAAAGGTATATTGGGCTATTCGGCTCATTATATCGCGACTTTCTGGTGAGGTGTGTCCCGTCATGGAAATGGATCAACTGGTCGCCCTGTGCAAGCGGCGTGGGTTTTTGTTTCAGTCGAGCGAGATCTACGGCGGGCTGAACGGGTTTTGGGACTATGGGCCGCTGGGCGTCGAGCTGAAGCGGAACGTCCGCGAGGCCTGGTGGCGCGACATGGTCACCGCCCACGACGACATGGACACGCCCGACGGGGCCCCCTGCCCTTATGAAATGGCCGGCCTCGATTGCACGATCATCATGCACCCGCAGGTCTGGAAGTGCTCGGGCCACTACGACCTGTTCCACGACTACATGGTCGATTGCCGCGAGTCGAAACGGCGCTACCGGCACGACCAGGTCCACGGCCGTTGGGTCGAAGCCCGAGGGCAGCGGTTCTTCGTCGCCACGCAAACGCTCGGCCCGGAAGGCCAAGACGAAATGCAGCACCGGGCGTTGAAGTTCCTGGGCCTTCGCGCGAAAAACGCCGAGGAACTGGCATGGGACGGGCCGATGGTCTGCCTGACCCAGGTCGACGACTTCTCGAACGTCCTGGGCCCCGACGCCAAGACGCTCGGCACGCTGACCGAGCCCCGCGAGTTCAACCTGATGTTCAAGACGATCATCGGCGCGCTGGGCGGTGAGGAATCGGCCGCGTTTCTGCGTCCCGAGACGGCCCAGGGCATCTTCGTCAACTTCAAAAACGTAATCGACAGCACCCGGGTGAAAATCCCGTTCGGCATCGCCCAGATGGGCAAGAGCTTTCGCAACGAAATCACGCCGCGCAACTTCACGTTCCGCTCGCGCGAGTTCGAGCAGATGGAAATCGAGTTCTTCTGCCATCCCGATCAAGGGCCGGCCTGGTACAAGTACTGGCGCGATCGGCGATACCGGTGGTACGTCGAGTTGGGCTTGGCGGGCGACCGGCTCCGGTTGCGCGACCATGACGCCGACGAGCTAAGCCACTACTCGACCGGCACAGCCGACATCGAGTACGCCTTCCCGTTCATGGCCGACGGCGAGTTCGGCGAGCTCGAGGGCATCGCCCATCGGGGCGATTTCGACCTGCGGAGCCACATGGAAGGCAAGCTGGTCCGCGAGGGCGACGCGCTGGTCGTCGAAAAGGACGAGCACGGCCAGCCTCGTCACCGTGGCAGCGGCCGGGACCTGTCCTACTTCGACGCCGAGACGAAAGAGCGGTTCGTCCCACACGTGATCGAGCCCTCGGCCGGCGCCGATCGGGCAACCCTGGCGTTTCTCTGCGAAGCCTATTGCGAGGACGAGGTGCCCGACGACAAGGGCAAGCCCACGACGCGGACCTTCCTGAAGTTTCATCCCCGCCTGGCCCCGTACAAAGCGGCCGTCTTCCCGCTGGTGCGCAAGGACGGGATGCCCGAGGTCGCCCGGGAGATCTACAAGCAGCTCAAACCCCGCCTGAACGTCTTCTACGACGAAAAGTCGGCAGTCGGCCGCCGCTACCGCCGCCAGGACGAGATCGGCACGCCCTACTGCATCACCGTCGACGGCCAAACCCTCCAAGACGGCACCGTCACCATCCGCGACCGCGACACGCTCGAACAATGGCGCATCCCCAAAGCCGACTGCGCCGCCGAAATCCAACGGCGGGTGTTGGGGTATTGATGACAAGGACCGGCAATGGGTACCACTGGCTCCGCTAGTGCTGTTTTTAAATAAGACACGTTGTTCCGGACCCGTGGACATCAGGTGCAATCATGGACTGCCAGCAGTTTCGCGCGGCCCACGCGAAGTTTTCTGCATTCCCACTCGAACAGGAAGTGGTGGAGTCGAATGAATACTGTGAATATGTCGAGCACATGAACGGCTGTCGTTCTTGCTGCGATTTTTTCATGGTCGAAACTGTCACAGCCCGTGGGCAGGACGCCGACTCCTTTCCATGTGTTCATATTGCGTATCACGCGACCCTCTCGTGTGATCGGCACGAAGATCCATGGTACTGCCCAGACGTTGTTCTGGTGCGTGGACGACATTCTGGTGAGTTCGGAATTCCGATACGAAACAACGGAAACAGCTACATACGGATTAGCTATTGCCCGTGGTGCGGAATAGAACTCTGAACCCAGAAAGCACTGGCAGAGCCAGTGGCACCCTGCTCGCGGCCCAGGTTCGAGAACCTGGGCTACCCGTTTTATCGGCGAAACCGCCGAAACAGCCGGCGTCGGGGTGATGGGCTGGGAGTGACATGTGAAGGCGTGTCATCCTTGATGGACTTCACCTCGCCGAGTTCAACCACGACGCGGAAACCGAGCCGGCCGTAGGTGTGGTTGGGGTTCTGGGGCGGGCGGGTTTCATGCACGAGGGCGCCTCGGGACCAGCCCCGGGGTAAGTAGGACTTGGGAAGAATGCCGAAGAACTCGGACTCGTGGAAGAAGCCGTCGTAGTCGTGCTCGAGACCGCCGCGGCTGACTTTGTGGTTCTTGTGGAGATCGTTGGCCAGCGGCCGGGCGGGGCCTCGGGGGTCTTTCTTCGGCGACTTGGCGTAGTACTCCGCGTCGTACCAGTCGAGGCAGACTTCGTCCATGTAGCCGACCAGGTCGCAAACCCCCTCGGGCGTTGCGCCGCCTGGAAAGCTCCCGACCGGGATCTTGTTCGGCCGGTTCGGTGTCCAGGTGGACCAGCGCCAGATCTTTCTGCCCGCGCCGAGGTAGTTGTTTCCCCAAGGGAACGTCCGGCCCTCCTTGCCACGGCAGGTGTACTCCCACTCGGCCTCGGTCGGCAGCCGGCTCGTCCGGCCTGTTTTTATCGAGAGCCAGCGGCAATATCGATCGGCCATCATCCAGCTCTGGCAACTTGCGGCGTCGTTCTCCGTGCCGGCGACGCACTTCCATGATCGGCCGACACAAATAATCGGTGGCTTGCAGTAGGTGATCCGGTGCGACAGGTATTCGTTCGGCCCAACTCGGGCTTCGTTCAGAAATCGGACGAACTGGGCATTGGTGACGGGCGTTCGACCGATGTGGAACGAAGACAACTCGACCGGATGCTCCGGCCGCTCGTCCTCATGTTCCCCGTCGGCACGGCCCATGGTGAACTGGCCCCCCTGGATCCAAGCAAACTCGCCCAGCCCCGGCCCGAGGATCTCTTTGCCTCGGGGTAAAGCGTTTATCGAAGCAGCCGGTTTCGTCGGAGGTTTTTGAACTGTCGGGAACAGCTTTTCCACGGGTGCGGCATTCGCTCCGCATACGAAGAAAGCCGAAATGATCAGCAATAATCGAAATGACAAGGGCATGGCTTTGCTCCCAAAACGACACACGATGTTACTTAGCTCGTTCGCCCCAACGGGGCCTGGTTCTCCCAGCCCAGGGCATCGCCCTGGGGATTCGGTCCGGCAACGCGCACATTTTTCGGGCCAACGGCCCAACTGTTCAACTGTGAACCGGTTGGCCCGTTGGGCCGGGACGTTGAAAAATTCGCAATGAACCATCCCCCAGGGCGATGCCCTGGGCTGGGAGAACGGCTGGGCCTTCGGCCCGTAACGTGAAGCCTAACACCTACCGACCTTCGCATATCCGAAAACAAGAGCGGGACGGGCCCATTCTCTCTGCCGGGGCGTTTTGGGAGGCAAAACACGGCGGCCGAGAGATAGGCCCGTCCCCAGGGGATGGCAGAGGCATTTTTATTCAACAGGCGTGATGCACTGGCGCTCGCGCCAGTGTCACCCTTGGGGTTTGTGTTACTCCTTCTTCGCCCGGACGATCTCGACGGTCGTGATCAGGGCGTGTTTTTCGAATCGCAGCGAGGCGACGATTTCGTCGAGGCTGCCCAAGAATTCGGAGAAGGCCGACTGGCGATCGAGTCGGGCGTTCTGGGTCGAGTGCTCGCGGTTGCCGTGCACGCTGCAGACGACCTGGTCCCGCTTGGCGTCGTACGAATAGGTCCCGTGGTCGGGGCAGTAGTAGTGGACGCCGTACTTGGCCTCCGAGAGCCGGGGGACCTGGTCGATCGGGATGTCGTAGAGCTTGCACAGGTTGTGGATCGAGACGATGTTCCGGTGGCAGGCCACGCGGGACTTCTCGGCCCAGTAGAGCTGCAGGTCGCCCTCCAGCCGGTCCAACGCCCGACGGTTCCAACGCACCAGCAGATGGGCGTCGGCCGGCGTGCCGGGCTGCTTGGTCCCGGCGGCGTCGATCACCTCGCGAAGGACCTCGGGCTTGGTGGCGATCACAAGCTGGTCGTCGACCAGCGCGACGTGCAACCGGAGCTTCACGGCGTAGATCTGGTCGCTGAAGACGTAGATCTTGTGCTTCTTATAGTCGGGCAGCCGGTAGGCGTCCATCTCCGACTGGATGCCCGGCATGACGGTGCCCGATTTCAGGAAGATCTGCTGCGAGAGCAACTCCAGCAGCCGGGTCGCGCTTTCCGTGTTCTCGACGTCCAGCGTGATGTAGGCCGGCAGGTTCGCTCCCATCAGCAGGGCCCCGACCATCGTCTGCGGCCCGATGGGCACTTCGCCCAGGAAGGGGAAACGGGTCGGCCGGATCTTGGTCGGATCGAGTTGCAGGATCGTCTCGCCGTCGCAGAAATGGATCCCGACGCGGTCGCCCAGCCACTTCATGTCGGTCAGCGTCGGGTCCGACTTGAGTGTCTCGCCCACGCCGGGAATCTCGCGGACGAACTGGCCGATCGTCTTCTGGCCGGGCACCATCACGACCGACGCCACGGCCGACGGGGCGAATCGCGACGTGCCGATCGGTTTCGGGTCCTTGGCCATCGCCTCGCGGAGGTTCCGGTACTGGCTGCCGTTGGCGAACGGCAGGACGCACGTCTCCAGCTTCATCGTCGGGCCGACCGTGAACCGCACGGCGATCGGGTCGAACGCCTGCTGCCAAAAGGCCGCATAGCGCTGCTTGTAGCGGTTGTACTCCGACGCCTCGTCGCGCGAAACGTTCAGCACGGATAGCTCGGCGTTGGGCGTCAGGTACTTCAGCCGGTTGTGCAGCGAACAGGCACACGTGTCGTGGGCCGCGTCGAACGCGTAGGCCCCGCCGTGCGGGCAGACGACCCGGTCGGGATCGACGAACCGCTTCTCGATCAACTCGCTGAGCGACTCGGGCGAGCGGCCGTACTCCATCCGGAAGAAGAGCGACGCGTTGTTGAGCATCACCAGGTTGTTGAAACATTCCAGGCGCCGCTTTTCGGAGATTTTCGCCTCGGGCGCGACCATCCGGCGGATGAACGCCTCGGAGGCGAACAGGTAGCCTGAGTCCGCCGCGTCGGCCGGCGGAAGGATCGTGCTGACGTAGCGGTAGTCGAGTGCGTCGTACAGGTTGTCCATTTTGCCGGCGGCCGCGTCGATCACCCGGCTGACGGCCCGGTGCGAACTGGAGAAAACGATGCAGTCATCGTGCTCGACGACGAACGAGCTGACCACGCGGTCCTTGGTGTAGTGGACCGAGACCTTGTGCCCCCGGTAGTTGAACTGCCGGCTGACTAGGTCGGGATACTTTTTCTTCGTCTCGGCCATCCAGCCATCGGCGGCCCGGCGGAAGACTTCGGGCTGCTTGAGCCGGAAGATCAGCGTGACGTCGGTCCCCTCGAAGACGAACGGATCGGCGCCCGTGACGGCCACCTCGCTGATGACATGGTCGGCGAAGAGCTTCGTGAGAAAATCGCGGCGGACGCACAATTGCTCTTCGAGCTTCGCTTCGAGCCGCTGGTCCTGTGCCCGAACGGTGTACAGTCGAAGCAGGTTGTTCCCCCATTGCGACGACAGGTCGAGGAATTCGTTCAACGACTTCATCGAGTTGAAGTGGATGAAGTACTGGTCCTCGGGCACCAGCCGGGCGATGTTGTGGAGCTTGGGCTTGACGCCTTCTTCCTCTTTTCGCTCCTTAAGGAGCCGTTTGTAGGGCAGGCTCCGTAGCGACGGGGGGCTGAGCGTGCTGATGTGGACGTTCTTTTCGCCCGACCGGCCTCGGGTGCTCAACGCCGCGTGCTGCATCGAGTCCTGGATGGCCATCGACCCGGTCACCATCTGGTAGAGGTTCGTCTCGAGCTTCGTGCGATCGGGAACCTGGCGGGCAATCTGCGGCGGCGTGACGCCGTAGCGGGCGCGGGACTGAAGGATGCAGTACTGAAAGAATGTCTCTTCCGGATAGTAACGCAGCAGCTCGGCGAAATACTCGTTCTGCTTTTGGGCCCAATCGAGAAAGATGCTCTTCGGGCCGATCGCCTCGGCCGGCTCGGGCGTCTTGGGGATCGCGACCTTGATTTGGCCCTGCTTCACCTCGACGTGGCGCGAGCCGTCCAGGTTCTCGGAGATGATCTCGTAGGACAGCTTCAACGTGACCGTCCCCTCGCCGCGGAGCCGGCCGTAGAACTCGGCGTGCTTCTGCTGGAACGTCGTTTCCTTCGGGTAGATCAGGTAGGCCCGTTTGTCGTCCGAATGCAGCCGCAGGTCGCCCGTCTTCTCGAACTCGCCGGCCAGAAACGGCTGTTCGAGCCGGACGGTGAAGACGGTCACGTCCCCCTGCTTGTTGCGGTAGACCTCGACCTTGTGTTGAAAGGGCAGCGCCTCGGCTGCCGCGGCCAGGGACGCTCCGGCGAGCACCCCCACAACCAATAAAAGACCTCTCAGACCCAGTCTCATGCCACGACCCTCCTTCGAAGATGTTTCAATCCGCCAGGGCGGAGCACCGTCGCCCCACCGCCAACCCCCGTGCCTCTTCCTTGTCCAAGAAGGTCCCCGGCAACGCGATCCTCGCTTTGCACGTTCTAGTCCACCGACACTCCGGGCGTATTATCCAGCGATTCATAACGCCCGATCTGAGAATTTTCCCACCAACCTCCCCTCTCCCTCTGGGAGAGGGGAGGTTGGTGGCCGGTGATTGGTGGCTAGTGGCTAGCGTTCAGTTGGCCGGGTGCCATGCTCCACGCTTGGCGTGGGCATGTGGAGACCGCGCGGCCCCTGAAGAAACATGCCCACGCAAGCGTGGAGCATGGCACCCGGCAACAACCCCCACCCTGTAGGGAACGCCCTCTGTGGCGTTCCAGTGGTTGAAGGCGACAATCCTGCAGAAAACACAGGAACGCCACAGAGGGCGTTCCCTACAGAGCGTCGATAGGTGTTTCGTGTCAGGCACAGCCTGACCTACGGAGGGGATTTCTCGTCGGCTCACGCGTAGCGGGTCATGAGACGGTCGACGAGGCTGGGGGAGAGGCGCTGGAGCCAGTGGAAGACCTTGCCCCAGCGGTACGGGATGATGGCGTGTCGGCCGCGGCGGATCGCGCGGACGGTCTGTTGGGCGACCACCTCGGCGGAGACTGGTTTGTGCTCGGGCCAGGCCGGCGAGGCCGTCTTTTCGATCACCTTGTCGAAGAACTCCGTTTCGGTCGTGCCCGGGCTGACGACGAGGACATCGATCCCGTCGCGGATTAGTTCGGTCCTCAGCGACTCGCTCAGGCCCTGAACGGCGAACTTGGCCGCACAGTATTCGCTATTGTAGGGCACGCCGCGCAGTCCCAGGATCGAGCTGATGTTGACGATCATCGATCCCGTCCCTTCGCGCAGCAAGGGCAGGGCCAGACGGGTCAGTTCGGCCGGGGCGAAGAAGTTGACCTCCATGATCGTTCGCAGCCGATCCGCCGTGGCGTCCTTGAACCGCCCCATCGCCCCGACGCCCGCGTTGTTGACCAGCAGGTCCAGCCCGCCGTACGATTCCCGGGCGGTGTCGACGAGCCGTTGGCGGACCACCGGGTCGGTGACGTCGCCCACGACGGTGGCCACCGCGCCGCCCTCGGCCCGAATCTGCTCGGCCAGCGTGGCCAGCCGGTCCTCCCGCCGGGCTGTGACCACCAGCTTTGCCCCCGCCCGGGCCAACTCGACCGCCAGTGCCCGTCCGATCCCGCTGGACGCCCCGGTCACGATGGCCCGACTTCCTTCGATCCTGCGTTTGACCATGGGGTCCTTCCGTGTGTTAAGGCTGTGTCCGGAAATTCGGGTGCCATGTCCACGCTTGCGTGGGCATGTTTTCCAGGGCTGTCTGACCTCCACATGTCCACGCAAGCGTGGACATGGCACCCGGCGCGAATCCGACAGGAGCTATTGTAGCCGGTATCGCGTCCGGGGGCAGGTCAACCTGGTGATCTCGGACTTCTCCACAATCGGAATCGGTGCCCGCGGGCGTGTCTAGGCCCCTTTCTGGTGTCGCCAAGCCGAGCGCCCACGGTCGGCTCGCCGGGAATGAATTCGACAGAAAGCATGGCGGGCCGCCGCCGCTTGCCGGGGTAGAACTGGGCGATCGCTTCGAGGTCTTCAACCCAGAATCGGTCGCAGCCCAAGGGCAGAAGGGTAAAAGTGCCCATCTTCGGCGAACTCACCAGCAGATTGTCCTCAGACGGCTTGATCGTCATCTTGAATCGCGCGAACTTGTAGATCCCCTGATACCGGGCCGCTTGCTCTGGCGAGAGTTGGACTGTCTTGACCTCTAAGCGCGGTTCTTCGACCGGGACCAACTTTGGATGGTTCTTCGGCGGGCCGGTCCGGGCGTCCAGGATCTTCTCGAGCAACTCGAGCCGGTCGTCGTTGCTCACTTCGGGCTTCTCTTTCCGGATTCCCTTGGCCATATCCCAAAACGTGTCGACCCGATGGACGACCACCGTGTTGGCCGCCGGAAATACGTCAATCGCATGGCCGCCGAATCCCCGGGCCGAATAGAGCCCCGTGGGGACCATCCGTCCTTCGACCAACCGCCACCAGAGATAACTGTAGGCGTACTCGGGACTCCGCGGATGTTCCGGTCGGTACGAGATCGGGGCCGTGCTCTTCTCAACCCACTCCTTCGAGAGGATCCGCCGATCGCCCCACTTGCCTTCGTGGAGGAACAACAACCCGATCCTGGCCATGTCCCGGGCGGAGAGCCGGAACGGGTAGGCCGGGTGAATCGACCACTTTTCGCGATGGTAGTAGCCGTCCCGCACGCGGAAGTCCTGCATCGCCAGCGGATCGGCGAAGCGCCGCTTGAACTCCTCGAAGAACCGCTTGCCCGTCTCCTGCTCGAAGATCGTGCACAGCGTGTTGAAATCCCAGTTGTTGTACCAGAAGTGCTCGCCCGGCTTATGAGAACCACGCTGGGGCCGGGACGCCTTGATGGTTTTCGTTTCGTAAGCAGCCCGATGGTAGACGCCGGATCGGGCCGTCAGAAGATCGATCACCCGAGCTTGCTTCTCCTGATCCGTCAGGGGTGGGCAGTCGTCGATTCCCAGTTCGGCCAGCGTCTTTTGCAGGTCGATCTTTCCCTCGGGCATCTGAGCGCCGTACATCGCGCTCATCAGGCTCTTGCGGACCGAGTGACACATGTAGCGACGGTGAACCGGTCCCCATTGGGCGACCACCGCGCCGTCGTAAACGATCATGACGGCCGCCGAGCCCAGCTTTTCGGAAAACGCTTTCGCCTCGGCCAGCTTCCCGGACGACCAGCCGGCCTCCTCGGGCGAGGCATATCGCATCCACTGCTCGCCCGGCATGCGATCCGACCGCTGGCGGTCCCACTTTTTCCATTTCTCGATCGGATAGGCGTCAGCGGCAACCGACTGGGCCGCAAGGGCTACGGCCAGTACGGCAAAGACAAGATGAAGACAGATCCCAATAGATCGAGAAATGAACCGGCAGCGGGATTTCTCGACATGTGCGTTCAAACAGAACATGGGTGCTCCTTTACTTCGCTCGCAAATGCCGGGCGGGCGCACGTCGCGTGGACGACAGCGGGGGCCGGGGTGGGGGCCCAAAGGATGGGCGGATTCATTATAGCCAGGTGACCTCCAGGGCACAAATAGGCACCTCTTCCCGTCGGTGTGTTGCTGGGCGCATGGCCCGAAGGTAGAATCGTCACCAGGGGTTGCAGATGCGTTGGGATGGTACGGATTCGTGGTCCGGCGAGCCCTCTGGTCTTCAAGAACCTGCCGATGACGTGGCCTGAACACGGCCGCTCCTGCCTTGATTTGTCTGTGACGAGCAGTCACTTGCGTTTTTCCATCACCCCAGACAAAGGAACCCGACTGATGCGCGCTCCACGCAGACCAGCCCGATTCCGCAGCGTTGTTCTTCTCCCCTTGCTAGCGTTGATCGCCGGCGTGACTCCGAGCGTCGGCCGGGCCGATCAGATGGGCGAGTTGACCCAGCCGATCCCCGGGCGGCCGCATCGGGCCTCCAGCGGGCTGTTCGATCCCGAATCGAACCGCGATCCCCATCACGCCGAGCCGGGCCAACGGCTGATCATTGCCGACTTGGACGGGCCGGGCGAGATCCGGCACCTGTGGTTCACGCTGGCCAGCCGCGACCGCCGCT
Organism: Pirellulales bacterium; assembly: GCA_016931075.1. Classification (GTDB taxonomy): domain Bacteria; phylum Planctomycetota; class Planctomycetia; order Pirellulales; family Thermoguttaceae; genus JAFGFF01. The sequence continues at coordinate 12,585 of JAFGFF010000090.1, forward strand.
ACCCGCGGAACGTGATGTTGCGGATCTATTACGACGGCTCGAAGGTCCCCTCGGTCGAGACCCCGATCGGCGATTTCTTCGCGGCGGGCAACGGCATGAAGGCCTGCGTGCGGACCAAGCCGATCGAAGTAAGCTCATTCGGTCGCGCGTTGAATTGCTACTGGCGGATGCCGTTCCGCAAGCACTGCCGGATCGAAGTCCACAACCAGAGTTCACAGCGGACGACCGTCTATTTCCACGGCGACTGGCTCAAACTCGATTCGCTGCCCGAGGACACGTACTACTTCCACGCCCGCTACCGCCAGGAATACCCGGCGAAGCCCTTCTCGTGGTACACCGTTTTCGAAGGCAAGGGCGAAGGGCACTACGTCGGCACGGTCTTCTCTTCGCAAAACAACCTGATGAGCTGGTTCGGCGAGGCGGACGACCGGTTCTACGTCGACGGCGAGGAAATCCCCTCGATCATCGGCACCGGCACCGAAGACTACTTCAACGACGCCTGGAACCTGCGTATCACGTCGGGCGCACGGGTGGGCACCACGATCTGCGAGCCCAAGGGCCTGCAGCGGCGGATCACGGCCTACCGGTGGCACATCGACGACCCGATCCCGTTCAAAAAGTCGCTGAAGTTCGAGATCGAGCGGCGCAGTTTCGCCGTGGCGACCGATCCGAAGACGGGCCGGCGTTACAGTTGGGACTTCAAATATCGGCCCGACTACTGGTCCTCGGTCGCCTTCTGGTATCAGAAGGGCGTCGCCGAGCCCCTTTGGCACATCCCGCCCGCCAAGGACCGGCTGCTGCCGGAGATCTGGGTCGAGCCGACCTACAACATCGACAAGATTCGCACTTCGCCGGGCCTGAGACCCCTGCAGCGTTCGAACCGGACGTGCAACCTGAAACGCTTTACCTACGTCCGCAACGACAAGCCGGGCGCGTGGATCGAGATGCCCGTCACCATCCCCACGAAGGGCCGCTACGCCATCACGCTCATCCCCAATCTCTACAAGGAACACGGCGTCTGGAAGATTACGCTGCGTGGGCCCGGGGGCGAACGCGTGCTGGATCCGGGCTTCGACTTCTGGGACTACCGCGTCAGTCACATCGAGGACTGGCCCGAAAACTTCGAACACGGCACCACACTCGAGACCAAGCTGGGCGTCCAGCACCTGGACGCGGGCGAGTACACGCTCCGGTTCGAGTGCATCGGCGCCAACCCGGCGACCCGGCACCCCGAAACGGGCGAGTTCGGCAAGGGCTTCTCGATCGGGCTCGACGCGATCAGCTTCCGCCGCCTGCCGATCGAGTATCCGTATGCATGGATGCAGGACTACCTGGCCAAGGAAAAGAAGCTCTTCGACAGCTTCGATCGCGAGGCCAAGTCGACGCTGGCCGCGCTGGATCAGGGCATCCAACGCTACCAGAAAGAGCACGGTCGCTATCCCGACAACCTGAATAAGCTTGTCGCCGCCGGCACCATGCCCGGGCCGCGGATCCCGCTGGACCCCTGGCACCAGTACTACTGCTACCGAGTCCCGGGCGTCATCCGGCCCTGGTCGTTCGACGTCTACACGGTCCACGGCGACAGCCGGGAACCGCGCAACTGGTTCGGCAACTGGAAGAATCCCTTCCGCGTGGCCGACCTTGCCCGAGAGATCGGCGGCATCGCCTTCGAGGGCGAGGACCTGAAACCGATGCTGGCCACCGAGGGCGTTCGGCCGTACCGGCAGCGGATCAGCTCGTGGGGCGAGGCCCCGCTGTCCGGCCAGCGGAGTCTGCTCGTGCCGCTGAAACAGCCGGGCGACGCGGTCGAGATCGCCCTGCCGGCCAGCTTGCCCGAAGGGACCTACGACGTTTATCTCTATCTGCCCTGCTCGTGGAACTACGGCATTAGCCAGTGGTCACTGGGCGGGCAGGACTTGGGCAAGCCCTACAACGCCCACCGGCCTACGATCGGCATGAGGTCGTTGGCCGCGAAGAACGTCCGGGTCGAAAAGGGTTCGACGCTTCGCGTCGAATCGGTCGGCAAGGATGAATACGCCACCGGCTACTACGCCGGCCTGGACGGGATTATCTTCCGACCGGTTGATAAGAAGTAGCCGACGTCGAGGATATCCCTCCGAAGCGACCGGCTAAAAAACAAAACACGCCCACATTGACCGTGGGCGTGTTTTTTGTTTCGACAGAAGACACTGGCGAGACGCCAGTGCCACCTGTGGTTTTTCTACGGCACCAGGAGTGCAGCGCCGGTCCAGACGCCCGCTTCCAAGAGCGCGCCGCGGGCACTGATCGGCAAGGGGTCGATCATGTAGGGGGCGCAACTCCCTGGCCGGTAGTAGCCCAAGGTGTAGAGGCATTCGTGCGGCGGATGGACGCCCATCAGGTAAGGCAGAATCGGCACGGTCAGGAAGAAGTGACCCTGCGAAATGACCGGCTGGAGGTACGGTCCCCACGAGTGGCCGTAGCGCTCCAACTGGACGTCCTCGAAGTAGAGCGGTTTGTGGCACGCGCCCGATGCTTTCCAGGCGTACGTCATCGGGCTCCAGTTCCGCGCGACGTAGGTCTCGTGCTTCAAGTGACACTCCAGAGGCACTTCGCCTGGCGGAAGCGGGGCGTTGACGCTGATCTCGTGAATCGCCGAGAACTGGCCTGACGGCGGACACTCGTCCTCGGGCTGGGGTTTGGTCTGGGTGTGGAGTCCACCTTGGAACTCGGGAACCGGCTCGCTCCCGTGCACGGGAGGAATCTCGCCCGGCTGAAGAGGTGGCTGGTTGGCCGGTTTGGAGATCGCCGGTTCCTCCGGTTTGGTCTTGTCTTCTTCCGGCTTGGTCTGCTTTGGCTCCGCCGGCTTGGCCTCGGGGGTAAAGAGAGGCAAGAGGGGCGGCCGGGCAGGAGGCGCCACGTCGCCGGTCGGGTTGGGCGGATCGAATTGGGCCAACGCGTTCGGATGGCCGATCGGTTGAGGTTCCAACTGGCTCGTGCGACGCCGACTCACGTCGCTCACTCGCGAAAGATCGCCTCGCGGCTGGGCCAACCGGTCGCCAAACGGGTCTTGATGCGGATCGTCGGTCACCGCTGCGTCCTGCTCATAGGCAGTCCGTGCAGTCGACGTGCGAGCCAGGCGGCGGGCCGTTTGGGACGAAGGGCGATAGGGAAGCCATGCGAGCTTCGCGCCCCGTTCGGTCGCCGAGTACTCGGTCGAGGGCGAAGCGGCCTTGGCGACGTCGGCCAACAGGATGGGCGTCAAGAGGGCCAATAGGGCCAGGGTGGTGCTGTGGGGGAAAAGGATGATTCGTGCGATTGAACTGGCTCGTTCGGTCCGGCGCGAGCTAACGCGGCGGGTCGTCGGAGTGCTCCGTGCTGTAGTTCGGCGCTTCCTGCGTGATCGCGATGTCATGAGGATGACTCTCCCGTACACTGGCTGCGGAGACCTGGATGAACTGGGCGTCCGTGCGCAGTTCGTCGATCGTCCGCGTTCCGCAATAGCCCATCCCCGCTCGAAGTCCTCCGACGAGCTGGTAGATGAACGGTCCCAACGCTCCCTTGAACGGCACGCGTCCCTCGACCCCTTCGGGGACGAGTTTGCCCGAGCCGCCGTCGGCGCCCTGGCGATAACGTTCGCTGGAGCCCATGACCATGGCCCCCAGCGATCCCATGCCTCGATAAACCTTGAATGTGCGTCCTTGAAACAGGATCTGTGCCCCGGGGCTTTCTTCCAGCCCGGCGAACAGTCCCCCGATCATCACCACATGCGCCCCGGCGGCGATGGCCTTGGTCACGTCGCCGGAGTATCGGATTCCGCCGTCGGCGATCACCGGAATCTGCTTCGCCTTGGCCGCTTTGGCCACCTCAGCGATGGCCGTGATCTGCGGGACTCCGACGCCCGAAATCACGCGTGTCGTACAGATCGATCCGGGACCGATCCCGACCTTCACCGCGTCGGCGCCGGCGTGGATCAGGTCGTTGCAACCCTCGGCCGTCGCCACGTTTCCGGCGACGACGTCGATATCCCACTCCTTCTTAATGCGTCGAACGGTCTCGATGACGTTTTTTGAATGCCCGTGGGCACTGTCGACCACCAGGACGTCGACCCCCTTGTCGATGACGCAGGCGGCCCGTTCATAGTCGTAGACGCCTACCGCAGCTCCCACACGCAGCCTCCCTTGCCCATCTTTACAGGCATTCGGGAAGCGCCGCATCATGTCGATGTCTTTGATGGTGATAAGTCCAGTCAGTCTGAAATCTTCGTCAACCAGCAAAAGCTTCTCCACCTTTTTTTCCATCAAGATCTTCTCAGCTTCCTCAAGCGTTACATTCCCCGTCGCAGTCACCAGATTCTCAGAGGTCATCACCTCCGAAATAGGGAGATCGTTATTCTCGAGGAAACGGAGGTCGCGGCGGGTGAGGATGCCTTCCAGATGGCCGTTGGCCTGGACAATTGGCACGCCGGAGACGTTCGATTGGTCCATCAACTGCCGGGCTTGGGTCACGGTGGCCGAGGGGGGGAGCGTGGCCGGATCGACGATAATGCCGTTGGCGCTCCGCTTGACCTTGACGACCTCGTCGGCCTGCTGCTGAACGGACATGTTCTTATGGATAATCCCGATCCCCCCCTCCTGAGCCAACGCGATCGCCATGGCGCTCTCGGTGACCGTATCCATCGGCGAACTCAACAGGGGGATGTTCAGCGAGATCCTGGACGTCAGACGCGTCCGGACATCCACTTCCGAAGGGACTACGTCGCTGTAGCGCGGCATGAGCAAGACGTCGTCGAACGTGACTCCCTGCGACTTGATTTTGTCCATCCGTCTGAATCCTCCGGTTTGTGACCCATTGATGCTCGAAGGCCCCACATAAACGTTTCCGCCGCGTTGCCCAGGGTGTGAACGATTACGGCCCCACACCCATCATCTGGGTATGGATTTTGCTCGCTCGCGGCCAAATCCGTCCAAGAGCGCGAGACGAGGTGAATCTGGCATTATCGCGCTTCTGGGACGAAACGCAATCGTCTGGACGAGGTTGAATCGTTTGGACCTCACGCCAGACAAACTAGAAAAAGCCCTTCGAGGCACGATTGGGCAAATAGCCTGATGCTCAACCCTCTGTCAGAGGGAGAAACAACCCCAGTGCGGAAGAATCTTCACTTGACGGACGAGCGAAATCCTTTGCGGCTCCCCCGAGGTGGACGAGGACGGCCCAGCGGACCGGTCCGGGTGTCTTCCTTCTCGGGCTCCAGCCCGTAGCCGATCAATTCCAACGCGCTGCGGCGGACGACTCGGCCTTCCTGGTCAACTTCCTTGGACCAATGGGCGAGGATCCCGCCCGGCACTTCAGGGGACGTGTAGGCCAGGGTGATCGTCGTTCCGCCCTTGGCGTGGTGGCGGACCGAGCGGATGTGGGCGGCCGATTTGACTCCGTCGGGCAGAAAGAAGGGCATTCCCAGGGCGTCGACTTCGATCGTGGTCGTGTCGTCGCCGTTGTCGCCCTCGGAGATGACGACCTGGCGTCGAAGGATGTAGGGCGGAATCTCGTTGTTGATGTGAAGGGTGACTTTCTGGACCTGTTTCTTATCGGGGCTGGTGATCGTCAATTGCTGGACGCGGCAGGGGATCTTTTTGCCCTCGATGACCAACTCGGCCGGGTCCTTGTCTTCGACGGTGACCGAATAGCCGTCCGGCTGGCCGTGCAGGCCCTGCGTGACCGTGTGCGGGTCCGCATCCATCCGCGCGCCAGCCACCCAGACCGACGACTTGACCTCGAGTGTGACCTTATTCTCGCCGACCTCCTTTAGCGTGGTCTTGCTCTCGCTGACGCCCACGCTGGCCACCTTGCCGTCGGTGTCGAACGTCTCGGTGACCACTTGGACGCACTTCCACGCCCCAGGGGAAAAGGCCGCCCAGGTGTGATGCTTGCGTGGCGTGACCGCGGGCTGCTTATCCGCGGCCGCGGCGGCTTGGCCTGTTGCCGGGGAAGCGTCCTGCTGGGCGACTCCGCTGGCGGCCAAGAGCATTCCGATCAGCAAAGCCCCAAGCGGCGCGATGAATGGTCGCACGTTGGTTTCTCCTCGTGGGCACTTCCTCGAAAACGGGTTGCGACAACGCAAACACTTGGCCTGCGGAAAAGGTGCCAGGCACCTTTTGCCGGAACGGCCCTTCGGGTGCTTCGCACAAAAGGTGCCTGGCACCTTTTCCGCCCGCAACGCAAACACTTGGACAATAACGACTTCGGCAGTCCCGTCTTCGGGGAACATGACAATGTAGCTTGCCGGTCCCCCGTTTTCTGGTTACCGGAGCCGTCTATGACGGTTGTAGGGCCACGGCCCATGTACCACACGCCCCAATATACCAGATGCCCCGATCGTCATCCAATCGCCGATACCCCAGCTCCCGCAGATTATCGTGTGTGACTCAATTCAAACCGGTCTCCAGAGGGGTGGCTTCTGAGGACGGGAGTCGCCGCCATAGCGAGATGGAGGGCCACGCTCTGTCGTGGCCGCGTCATCCGGAACGCCCGGCCACGACAGAGCGTGGCCCTCCAGATTCAGCTCGTTGTCTTGGTGTCACTCACTACTTCTGCGAAAGTCAGTAAACCACAGAATTTAGGCAACTGGCGGTTCCAGGCCCGAGATATGACGGCGCCAGCCGTCAAGAAGTTCTTGGCTGAGCGTGTTGGCCCGGGCGAACTCGGTCTCGAGCTGGCTGGACGTGTTGGGCACCGAAACCAGCACGCGGAGGCGTCCGTCGGGCTGGTAGCTGAACTGGACGTCGACGGGCGTTCCGGCGGGCAGGTTCGGGGGCAGTTGGCGGACCGAGCACTGCCCGATCTGGGTGCATTCCTCGGCGGTCCGGCTCTCGCCTTCGACCACCTGGACGAGAATCGACTTCTGGCCCGCCCGTTTGGTCCGGAACACACGTTTGGCCGTGACCGGGATGGGCGTGTTGCGGGGGATCAGGATGCCGTTGCGTCGCCGGCCGGTCGCCCGATCGGTCCCGACGACGCCCAGGCTGTGGGAGTTGACGTTTCGGATCTTGAATCGAGGCCGGTCGCCGTTGCGTTTCGAGACGATCTGGTTGGC
>JAFGFF010000091.1 GCA_016931075.1 Pirellulales bacterium
CGCGCCGAAGCCGCCTTCGACCACCACCAGGCCGCCAACGCACTGCTTGCCCACTACCGGGCCGTGTTGGATGGGTAAACATGTAAACGGGGGGCCGAATCGAGGTTTGCCACCTACCCAGAACGGTGGTACAATGTGGGCGGTGCTTCAAGACACGGTTTGACTCATCATAAAGAAGGCATTTCGTCGAAGCTCTCACGGAGCGGGGAGGCGCGTCATGCAAGTCTTGGCCGGCAGTCTGAACGTCGCGGTCGACGATTTTCTTCACGCCGGGTACATCTCGGCCCATCCGCGTTTCTTCGGCCAAGCGGGGCCTCCCGATACTACGGGGCGCAAGACGGAAGTCATCAACGTGGCGAAAGCCCTGGAGTTGAAGCAAGGAGATTCCATCACCGAAACTCAGTCGATGGTTCAACACGCACCGGCACGGCCGTCGCAGCCGGCCTCGATGGTGTCGGGTAGCTTCGTGCTTCTCTCGTCCTTTTTGTTCTTTGCCTATCTGGTGAGCCTCTACTACCGTCGCGTCGGCCAGGTCAAACATACCGGCTGGTGGATCTGGACAGTCGCCTCCGTGCTGATTGTGGCCTGGGGAATCGCCTTCTACCACGTCTATCCGCGAGGTTTGGCGTATGCTCTGCACAACCAAGCTCCTCCATGGGAGGGCGCAGCCATTCAGGAATACCGCGATCCGGCGGCCGCCACTTGGGCGATTCAACAGACGTTGATCGCCTCGTCGCTGCCCGGCTGCCCGGTCGAAGTGAACGACTTGACTGCCATCCAGGGCGAAGTCGCCTTCCCCGAGTCTAGTGGCGAGCAGACACCAGGTATGGAGTACGCGGTGAAGACATACGGCCTGGACGGTTGGGGCCGTGCGTTCCGCGTCAATCGCTTCGATAGCGGTCGATACAGCATTGTCAGTGCGGGGGCTGACGGGCACTATGACTCCGATGACGATCTTGTCGCATTCGTTGAACCGGGCGAAGGATCGGATTGGGAGAATCGTGTGAACGGGTTCTTTGTGTCGCTAGAAGACGACAAGGATGTCTGTTTCGTGCATCGCGTGTCCGATCACTTCTATCGTCCGCGCAATCCCACCCGCGACAAACGGTTCGATCGGGTGCCTCTGGAGAGACTTGTTTATCATCCGAAAGACGAAGATCCACCCTCCGTTCTTTTGGAACTGGCCGAATGCCGCGCGTCTCACTCGGCGGCTGACAACCCCAATCCACTCTTGTTCGTCCGGATGGTCAAACCGCCGCCCGTGGACTGACGATGAACGACCTCTCTTCCACTCCGGACACGCTCTCCCAAGAGACTGAGCCGTCGCGATTGATACGCGAGGCCGTGTGTCTCGGGTTGATTCTGGGCGCGTCGCTGGTCACCGTGACCATCGAACAACGCCTGTGGGCTCCTTGGACGGGCTACCCGTCAACACTATTGCTCCTCGGTCTGACATGGCTCTACCAAAGGCGATTCGGCGTCCGCCTCCGCCTTCGGCCCGCCGGACGGCTCGGGCGGTGGTGCGTCGGTGTGCTGGCCGGCGTGCTGGTCGTCCAACTCTTTTTTAAGGCGGCTTTGGCAACGCTTGCACCGTTCGCCGGCGGCGAGGCCGTTCCGGCGGCGCAGTTGGTCCATCTCGTATTGTTGGTCCCCATTGCCGAGGAAATTTACTTCCGGGGCCTCCTATTGGAACACCTGCGGCGCGGGATCGGGACCGTGCCGGCCATCTTAGCATGCAGCCTCTTGTTCGCCTTGTTGCATTTGCCCACCGGCGGAGCCCTGTCGGCTTTCTGGCTTTCGATCGGGACATGCGCGCTGGTGGTTTGGACGGGAGCCCTGGCGCCGGCCTTGCAATTGCACATCGCGTGGAACGCTCTCTCCCAGATTTCCCAGCTAGAGGAATACTCCAGTACGAACTGGTCTGTGATGTGGGGCGCTTCGGCGCTGGTCGTACTGTTGGCGATTGTCGGGCGTAGAAAGGCCGTTGCCACCGGTGAAACCATCCAGTGAGCATCTCGAAGCCCGGCCCGCCTCGTTTCGCGAGGACCGCGACGGCCGGAGTCTTTTCGTCTGGGGCGATCTGGGGCAATGGCTGGTCGTCGATGCCGAAGCCGCCGCGCTGTTGGACCGCTTTGAACAACGCCAAAACATCAAGACCGTCCTGCGCAGGTGGGCCGAGCGAACTGGCAAACCGCTGGCCCGAGTTCGCGACGAGACGTTGCCCGTGCTGAATACCCTGGTCGAGCGGGGCATCCTGGGCGATCCGCCACCGCCAGCGCAGCCGCCGGACGACCCGTTGCGGCTTTCGAATCTGACGTTCAACATCACGAATCGGTGCAATCTGCGCTGCCCCTGGTGCTACAACCCCCGGGCCGAGACGGCCGAAGTGCCCGTCTGCGAACTACTCAACTGGATCGCTGCTGGACGAGACACCATCGATGCCGAAGCAACGTTCATCCTCCTCGGCGGAGAGCCATTCTTGGACGAATCGCGGTTGATCGAGTGCCTCCGCGGCGCGCGAAACCTCTTCGAGAGTGAGTTGCTCGTTTCAACCAACGGCACAAAGTGCGATGACGCAACGCTTCGGGCGCTGGTCGAGACAGAAACGACGGTCCAGATCTCGCTGGACGCCGCGACGGCCGCCCGGCACGACGCCATGCGCGGCCAGGGCGTGTTCGACCGCGCCATGTCGACCGCTCGACGGCTAGTCGGGGCTGGCGTTCACACCGTGTTCTCGATGGTAATGACCCGTGACGCGCGGGACCAGATGGAAGCCTACTTCGATCTTGCCGAGCGGCTGGGCGTTCAAGAGGTTCGATTCATTCCACTGCGGCGGATCGGGCAGGGACGAGACCACGCCTCGGAGACTGTTGACTTGTACGCCTGGTTCGGCCAACTCGTCGCGCTGTTGAAACGCCGGCCCGACTGGTCACGATTCTTGGCCCGCGATTTCTTCTCCATCTTGATGACAGCCTGTCGCTTCAGCCGGCTGCGGACGAACTGCGGGATCGGCCGGCGGTGTCTTTTCGTCGATGCCGATGGGCGAATCTTCCCTTGTCCCAATCACCGGGATGCCCAGTTCGCTTGCGGCACGGTCACCGACACACCTCTAGCCGGGCTATTGGCAAAGACACCAATCCTCGCCACGTTGCGAGATCGCTATCAGACCGAGCAAATGACGGCTTGCCGAACGTGTCCATTTCGCTACTGGTGTGCAGGCGACTGTCGCGCGGAGGTTCTTTCTCTCTCGGGTGATCCGACCGGCCCATCGCCTTACTGCCGAGACCTGAAGCGACTCATTCCCATGATGTTCTGGCTCATCGCCGACGGCTGGACCGCCCTGGGCGACCGCCCTCGAACGCTGGAACCGTGGAGCTAGCGTCGCTTGTACTGAAGCAACATGACGCCAATGGCCATGCTGGCCAACAGGACGAAGGTAGAGGGCTCGGGCACGGAAACGTCGCCTTCTACCATGCCGGACCAGTTGGCGGCGAGGATGGAGGCGTCGAGGTCGTCGACGGTGCCGTCGGCGTTGAAGTCGCCGCCGAGCCAGCCGGCGCCGGCGGTGAGCCAGTGGTTGGCCAGGGCCCGAGCGTCCAGGGCGTTAACCACACCGTCGCCGTTGGCGTCGCCGGGGCCAACGACTCGCAGGAGCATGGACGTGCTCTGATAGACGGGGAAGATGCCCAGCGGGCCGTCGACGGTGATCGTCAAAAACGTACCGCTGCGCTGGCCGTAGGTGAGGACTTGGAACGTGTCGCCGGCCTCGGGCGTGAAACCGCCGAGCAGGATGATTTCCAATTCACCGGCCAAGGTGGCTTTGTCGGTGACGGCCAGGACGTCGTAGGACTCGCCCGCGACGTCGCCGGCCAGCTCGATTCGCAGCGTGCCGGAGGCATACTGGGTCAGGTCGTCCTTGATAATGAAAGTGCCGGTCGAATCGCCCGGGCTGACGGTGCCGAAGTTCGTCACGTCGGTGGTGACGTAGCCTGAGCCGGTCAGCGTTCCGCCGGCGCGGACGATCACGCTGCCGGTGAGCGTGCCGTCCAGGTGGAGCGTTCCGCCCGAGTCGGGTTCGAGGTAGGTATTGCTGGTGAGGATGATCTCGTTGGCCACGCGGACGGTGCCGTTGTGGATGGACAGCGTCGTCGGCGAGCCGCTGCCGTCGAGGACCAGATAGTTGAGCGAGTAGGTGGCCGAACCGAGATCAAGATCGACCGTTCCGCCTTCGACGACGGCCTGGCGGTTGGACACGCTGCCGGAGAATGAGACCGTGTAGCTGCCGCCGTGTGCGAATCGGACTGTATCGCGTACGCCGGGCACGGTGCCGGTGCTCCAGCTTCCGACCGAATGGAAGGCCCCGCTCCCGGCCGGAGTCCACTCGGCGATCGGGTTGATGTCCCAGCCCAGGTCGTCCAGTCCGGCGACGTCCAGATCGGTGTAGAGTTTTCGCGAGCCGATGGAGATAACCGGGTCCATGGCCGTTTCTTGGGCTGGTCCTCCGCCATAGAAGAAACTCGTGGTTCCGTCAACCCAGTGCGAATCGATGCTGTCCAGGGGGACGCTTCCGCCGTACAAGCCGGAGGAGATCGTGCCGGTGAACTGGTGAGACGATACCAGGTTGTCCCACGAGTCGGACGTCCCGATTCCCAGCACATGGCCCAACTCGTGCAGAACCACCGAGAAGAGATCGGCCTTCCCCGACGTGTTCGGCCGGGTTGGGTCGGCGTGCCAACTGAACTGCGTGGTGACGGCCAATGAGCCGCCCCAGCGCGCGAAGTCGGTCGCCGTGGAACCGGTCGTGGCGTATTCGGTTCCGTCTCCTTCGCCGCGCGAAATGGCATTGTCGTTGAACTCCGGAGTGCCGTAGAGCGACCCTCCGCCGGGCCCTGCAAGCCCCAAGACATTCGTCCCTAAGTCTCGCGCGCCGACGAATACGATCATCGTGTCGGCCGGAACATGAGCCGACATGATCGTGGTGGTCTCGCCCGTATCCGGTCGGCGGAAAAGAAGATCGTAGTTACCGTTTACGCCTGAGTCGATCGCCGTGAAATCATCGTCCAGAATCGACTCGAAAAAATGGCCCGCCTCTTCCAGGGTCGCCCGGGCTGCCGTCCCCTGGGCAAAAAAGCCGGTTGTGTCGTAGGTGTAGTCGAAGGACAGAATGATGCCGGCTCGCAGCATGGCAGGGCACAGCAACACCCACGCCAGTGCGACGCTGATTCCACGGATGATTCGATTTGCCATCGTGTATGCCTCCTCGTCCGGCTGGAACTGCGTTGGCCGAGTACGCGAGCCATTCCTCCGACGCCATGATAGACCCGTTCTGGTTTAAAAGCAACGGTTGGGATTACCCAACCATCGTCTCGGGGGGATTTTCCGGATTGTTGCCCGCAAGAGGATTGACAACAGCCTGGTATGATCGCAAATGGCACCTTCCATGGGTCGTTTAAGCAGAATCCCAGCACCGTCGGACTCCAACTGCCTGCTCACACTGGCGTAACAAATATCGGCGGCCTTGGCGAACGGCCAACCGGTCCCAGGGCAGTGTTGTGCCGGGATCGCGTGGTGTATGCAAGAGGGTTACCACGTCGACACCCGCGTCGGTCAGGGCCTTCCACCAGACGTCGGGCCGAAGGTGCTCGCTCCAGGCGTCCAGCCGGGCGCCGGCGCGCCAGGCCGTTTCGACCACCTCGCCCAGGCGTCGGTCGCCGCGTCCCAACACGCCCTCCAACAGGCTCGCTTCGAGGCCGTGGTATTTTAATTGGACGCTCCGCGGACGGCGACGGCGACGCAGGTAGTCGTGCGCCTCGCGAAAATACTCCCGGGTTTGCATCCCGCACCACTGCAAGGGCGTTTGCGGCTTGGGAACGAAGTTCGACACGCTGGCCAGGACTTGCGCCGGCCTACCGGTCACCTCCCGGCCCAATTGCGAAATCGTCTCGGCCATGTCGAGGATCCCGTCCAAGTCGGCCTTCCGCTCGCCCGGCAGACCGCACATGAAATAGAGCTTCACCCGATCGAAGCCCTGCGCGAACAGCCGCCGACAGCCTTCGTACAGGTCGTCGTTGGTGATCCGTTTGCCGATCTGTCGTCGCATGTCGTCCCGGGCGGCTTCCGGGGCGATCGTCAAGCTGCTGCGGCGATCGGTATTCAGCAGCGTGCTCAGTCGACCGAGCTGTTCGTTCACACGAAGGCTGGGCACGGCAATGCTCACGCCCAACGGACGAAACTCGGCCTGCATCCGCTCGAGGAGCGTCTCGATCTCGGGATAGTCGCTCGTCGAGAGCGACAGGAGCGAGATTTCGTTGTAGCCCGTGTTGCGATACGACTCCCAGGCCGCCTCGACGATCGTCTCGACCCGCCGGAACCGGACGGGCCGCTTGCCGGTCGTGCTTTGGCAGAACCGGCACCCCCAAGGGCAGCCCCGCATGATCTCGATGGCGATCCGGTCCTGGACGCACTCGATGTAGGGCACCACCGGTTTTACTGGCAAGGGAACCGCGTCCAAGTCGGGCACCACGGCCGGCGCGATGCTCTCGGGCAGGTCTCGCCACGCGCCGCCGGGCATGGGCGGCCCGTCGCCGAGCGATTCGTACAGGCTCGGCACATAGACGTGCGGCAGCGTCGTGGCCAGCCGGGACAGCGCGTCAGCCCGGTTCGACGCCGAGGCTCGCGCCGCCAGCCACGCTTCGCACACGGCCGGCAGCATCTCTTCGCCATCGCCCAGCACGACAACGTCGAAGAACCGGCTCATCGGCTCGGGATTGGCCACGCTCGGCCCGCCCGCCACGACCAGCGGATCGCTCAACTCCCGCCCCTCGGCCCGAAGCGGCACGCCGCCCAGGTCGAGCATCGTCAGGACGTTCGTTGCGCACAGCTCGTACTGCATCGTGAACCCGACGACGTCGAACGCCGACAGCGGCGTGAATGTCTCTAGACTACACAGCGGCAGGCCGTGCTCCCGCAGCGCCTTCTCCATGTCGGGCCACGGCGTGAACGCCCGCTCGCACGCCCAACCGTCCGACCGGTTCATCACGTCATAAAGCACCTGCAATCCGTGATGACTCATCCCGATCGAATACACGTCCGGAAACGCCAGACACACCGTCCCCCGCACCCGCGCGTGATCCTTCACCCGCGCGTTCAACTCCCCGCCCACATACTGCGCCGGCGTCTGAATGCCGGTCGAAACAAGGGCGAGGATACGAGATTTGAGAGAGGATGCGTCCATGAAGTCATTATCACATATCTAGGGCAAATACCCCAGGGGATGGCAAATAAACGGCAGAGGCGGAAAGACGTGGAGGATACAAGAATATATACGTATGACCAGACCCATGGGCAGTGGACGCTCCTTTCGTAAGGTCACCATTCTACCCTCACCCGGAGTGTCCGCTACCCGTTGGGCTGGTCACCGGGATGTGGTATATTGCGTTCGGTGAGATGCATGGAGTCCGCTCCACCGTGTATCCTTCTTGCATGTATGGTCGGATGCGAATAAAGACGCTTCTTATGATGTGGGCCGCACTGGGCCTGCTGGCGACTTCGGCCGGGGCGGTCGATCTGGAGAGTCTGGATCGGTCGATCCGGAAGGAGCCGGTCTATGTGTCGGGCGAGCCGCGGTACTGCCTGTTGGCGTTTGGGGCCGAGGCGGACGTGCATGTGTGGCTGGTGTTGGACGGCAACGTGCTCTACGTGGACCGCAACGGCAACGGCGACCTGACCGAGCCGGGCGAGCGGTTCGAGCCGACAAGGGTGTACCGCAATTTGCCCGATTGGCCCGACATGAAGTTGAAACGCCTCTTCTTCTTGCCCAATCCGACCAAGAAGAAGCCGCCCGTGGACGAACCGTTCTTTTCGTGCGTGCCGGAATCCCGAGTGTTGATCGTCGAGCACTTCGTTCCAGCCGACGACAATCATAACAAGCTGGCAGAGCATTATCGGAAGTGTCCGCACCGCGTGGACGTGGCGACAACACAATGCGAACAGGACTCGCTGCTTGCCTTCGCGACGCGGCCCGAGAACGCGCCGATTCTGCATTTCGACGGTCCTCGCCAACTGCGGCTCCGTTCGTCATCGGTCCCACTACGCCGCGGTGAGACTTGCATGTTGTCAGTGGATTTTCTCACACCCGGTCTTGGTGCGTCGCTACGCACACCGTTATGCGAGGGAACGGTGGCCGCCCATCCCGTGGCCGAAATCGAGTACCCTCCATGTCGCCCTGGCGACGAGCCGATCCGACTGCAGGTCGAACTGCCCGGCCGGGGATGAGGGGGCACATGGATTGGCGGCCCGTGTCGGGTTCCGCTCCGCTCCGGCCTCGGAATGGCCAAGGTGACGCTCACCTATCCCGGTTGGAAGATGGGCACCGTCGTGCCGACGACGGTCGAAGTCCCCGTCGAGCCGATGAGCTGGTCCTGCCTCTTCTGGGAATATCTCATCTGGCCTCTCGGCGCAGCGCTGATTGCCCTGGTTGGTTGGATTGGTTGGCGCGTTTGGCGTTGGATTCGCAAACGTTGGCGCATTTCATCTTGCACAAGTGATGCCGGCTCGCCACCTGCTTGAGATTGGTGTTAAATCCTGCCTCGCAGTTCCACCCGCCCTCATCCGGCAGCTGCACCGCCACCCTCTCCCAAAATGGAAAGGGCTATTTTGCTTTGAGTGTTTCCAGCGCGGTTTTGATCGCCCAGTTCTCCGGATCCTTCTTGGCCAGGGCCGTGTAGTGCCGGCGCAGTCGGGCGGTCAGCCCGGCGGAAGCCAACGACTCCAGGTCCTCCTGGCCGATCAGGTCCAGGGCCGTCTTCCTCTTCCACAGACGCATTGCCAGGTCGGTCGCCCCGTGTTGCGCGACCACGACGGCGGCGTTGCCCAACCAGTTCGGATTCAGGGAGTATTGGGATTGTTCGAGCAGCGTCTCGACCAGGGTCTCGCCCGCCTTCCGGTCGCCTTGTTGCATTAGAATGCGAAACAGTTCGTTGGCCACCTCGTCCGCGCGGGGGAAGGCGTCTTTCGGCCAGCGGGCGTGGGCCACCTTCATCATGCGCAATCCTTCGTCCAACTGGCCGTCTTTGTCCGACAAGGCCCGTCCGTCCAAGAGGGCCCGGTCATGGAGAATGCGGCCCAGGTAGTATTCCAGCGGCGCGGGCGAGGGCGCGGCAGCGAACTGCCGGACCTTCTTCTCGAACGCGGGCCAGTCCTTCGCCTTCTCCGCCTTGCGTGAGAGGTCCCTCAGCCACATCTGCCCGGTCGGAGGAAAGCCCACATTCTTCAGTTCCTCCAGCCAGGCCCAAACGAGCGGTTCGTCCCACAGCACGCGAACGCCGCCCTGGCCGTCGAGTGAGACCAGCCGGTGAAGCCAGAACTCCGTGTTGTCGATCCGGACGCGACCGATCTCGTCGCGATAGAGCCGCTCGGCGTCTTTGTATCGTTTGTGCCGTTGGAGGAATTGGCCGTAGTCGCCCACCACGTCGTGCCAACGACTGTCGGGCGGGAGCTTCAACGCCGCTTGATAAGCGTGCTCCGCCTGTTTCTCTTCCTTGCGGCCCAGGTAGTATTCTGCCCGATTGAGCCAGTATTGAATCGAGTCCTTGTCGGTCTTCTCCGCTTGCTTGATCCGGCCTTCGACGACCCTCTGACCGGAGGCCGCCTGGACCATCCCCGCAAATAGAAACGGCCCGAGATCGGCAAGCGTGCCGTCCTTCTTTCCCGTCAGTTCCTCGACGAGCTTCTGAGCACGCTTCAGCTTCTTCTCATGGAAGAAAATGCCGGCCAGGCCGCCCTTGGCCCACTGTCGCAAGGTCGGTTCAACCTCTTCCGGCAGGAAGCCTCTTGAGCACATGCTGACGCTGTTGAACCGTGCTCGATCATAGTCAGTAACGGGGCAATCCAGCGATCGCTCGTAGAATGCAACGGCTGCTCCCAAATTGCGATTCGACGCGAACCACCTCGCCATGCAAAAATTGTCCAGCGCGCGTTCGAAGTGAACCGTGTCGGCCAGCCATGTGGTGGCGGGGCGTTCGGCCTCGGCGAGCATTGTTCGCGCGCCGAGGTAGGTGAAGACAAGTTCGACGTCGGTGGGCCTCTTGACAATCTCTCTTCGCAGGCCGGCGACATACGCGCCCAGCTTGCTCTCGGCCGCAAGGCGTTCCAGGTACAACCGCTGCCAGCCTTCGGCGACTGTCCGTATCCCAGACGGTTCGCGGCGCGCCTTTTCACGGAGCCACGCTTCGGTGGCCGGCTTGCCTTCCTTCCGGTCCATCCATTCCAGCAGGCGATTCATGGCATTTCCGTTGTACGGCCCGTTCGCGGAGAATGCGTCGAACCAGAGCCGTGCTTGTTCATGCCAGCCGCACTTGAGCATCCGTTCCGCCAAGAAATAGGTCGAGTAATGATACCTCGCGGTAAGGTCCTTTTCTTTCGCCATGAGCGGGATAGCCTTGGCGACCCGCTCGGGCTGGCCCGCCCGAAGAAACACCTCGAGCGAGACGACGAGACGCTCGGCGTCGGCCGTGTCGAGGCCCCTGGTTAACTCGTCCGACCAATCCAACAGGTCCCGCTTGGCCAGTTCTTGCGGGACGTTCGCCGTCAAGTCGCCCCACTTGACGCGTTTCTGATACCCGGGATCCGACCAGGGAACCGACGTCGAAGCCATCGCCTCTTTCGAGTAGACGACAAACCGTGGGCTCATAAGAAAGGCCAACGCGTTGTCCGTGCCCGACGCCTCTTTTCGCCAGATCAAATAGGCCTTGTGGGAGGCCGACTGCAATACGGCCTGAAACCGCTTATCCATCCGCGCGAGACAATGCGAAAGATCCTCCTGGCTGATATGACCGCCTCCGCGAACGTAGCTCGCCAGCCAGTCGTCGATGAACACCCTGAGTATCTTTCTGGCCGCCGTCTTCTGTTCGTCGGTAAGCTGGGCCGCGTTGGCCAGTTGGCCCAACGCCTTTGTAAGATACTCCTTCTCGTAGAATGTCCCGGCCCGTTTCTGGTAGCCCGGATTAGCGTGGGAAAAAGCGTTGTCAGGCTCAGCGGGCACCCGGGCCTCGTCCGCGTTCGGCCAGGTGACGACCGAACCACGGTTGTCCGGACTCCAAATGATTGCCCCTAGAACAACTCCACCTCCGAATAGCAGGTAAAGGCGCATTATCTGCCTCCTTTGTCTGGTCGCGGATTTCGCCTGCTCATGAGACTCACTTCGGGCGCGTGTGGTTCCC
>JAFGFF010000092.1 GCA_016931075.1 Pirellulales bacterium
CCAATCCCCCTCCCCGCATTCTTCGCAATCAGCCCCGCCACATACCCGCCCTTGAACCCGGCGTCGATATTCACCACGGTTACGTTGGCGGCGCAACTATTGAGCATGGCCAGAAGCGCGGCAATGCCGCCGAAGCTGGCGCCATAGCCGACGCTGGTGGGCACGGCGATCACCGGGCAGGCGACGTGCCCTCCGACCACGCTGGGCAGCGCGCCTTCCATGCCGGCGACCACGACCACGGCGTCGGCCTCGCGCAGCATGGGCAGGTGGGCCGTCAGGCGGTGCGGGCCGGCCACGCCAATGTCGGGAATCAACTCGACCGACGCGCCGGTCCAAAGGGCCGTCTCCCGGGCTTCCTCGGCCACAGGCAAATCGCTCGTCCCGGCCGTGACGACGACGACTCGGCCTGTGGTTTGAGAACGTTGTTCCGACGGTTCGGCCCGAGGGATGCGAAAAGTTCTGCCCACTGCGTTGTATCGGGCCGTGGGGAACCGAGGCTCGAGCTTGGCCGCTTTGGCCGCGTCCATCCGTGTGGCTAGCACATCCGCCCCGTCGTCCAACAGGGCCCTAAAGATTTTCTCTATCGCCGAGACCGTTTTGCCCTCGGCAAAGACGACTTCGGGAAACCCACACCGCCCCGGCCGGGCCAGGTCGACCTGGGCCTCGCCCACGTTGGCAATGCCCCGGGCGTGCAACTGCTCAAAAAACGCCTCGGCCGAGACCTCGCCGGCCAACAACGCCCGGGCAAGTTGTTCGAGATGAGATGGATCCATAGATGGTTCACCAAGGTAGGGTGGGGCACACTTGCCCCACCAGCCTTGCATGTTAACGTGCCGAGATCACATGGTGGGGCAAGTGTGCCCCACCCTACTGCCGTCACCCCAGTGTACCTGCCAACCCGTTCTGGGACACGGGGCTCGTGGACGTTGGCGGCCCCCGCCGGTACAATGACCCTTTCGCACCGATCCGGGACCAAAACCCCTGGGAGACGCCCATGAGCCGATTCGCCTCGCGCCGCAACAAGCTTCGCCGTCTGTTCGGGAAGGCCAAGATCGATGGCCTGATGGCCACGAACTTTACCAACGTTACCTATCTAACCGGGTTTACTGGCGACGACAGCTATCTTGTGGTCGATAGCGAGGGGGAGGTGGTGGTGAGCGATCCTCGCTATACCACCCAGTTGGGCGAGGAATGCCCCGACGTGGCGACCCATATCCGCCCCCCGGGTACGTCGATGCTGGCGGCTGTCAAGAAGACGCTTAAAGCCAGAAAGGTCCGGCGGTTGGGGATCGAGGGCCAGTCGATGACCGTCGGCCTGCGCGACACGTTGGCCGAGGCCCTGCCGGGGGTCGAACTGGTCACAACCGATGGGCTGGTCGAGCAGTTGCGCGAGGTGAAGGACAAGGACGAGATCGCCCAGATCCGCGATGCGATTCACTACGCCCAAAAGGGGTTCGGCGTGTTTCGGGCTCAATTGCGGCCCGACCGGTCCGAAAAGGAGATGGCCGACGAGTTGGAATACGCGATGCGGCAGTTCGGCGCGCGGGACCGGGCGTTTGCCAGCATTGTAGCGGCAGGGCCCCGGGCGGCGCTGCCCCATGCGGTGACGACAACCTCACCGATCGGCCAGAGCGACTTCGTGCTGATCGACTGGGGGGCCAGCGACGGCCTGTACCGGAGCGACTTGACCCGGCTTCTGGTGACCAGTAAAATCTCGCCCAAACTCAAGAAAGTATATGGAGTTGTGCTGGAAGCCCAACTCGCGGCGATCGAGGCCATCCGCCCGGGCGTTGTCGCCGGAGATGTCGACGCGGTCGCACGAAACCTCATCGCCAAGGCCGGTTTTGGGCGATACTTCGGACATGGCCTGGGGCACGGGATCGGCCTGGACATCCACGAGGGTCCCCGGCTGGCCAAGGGCTCGACGACCGTCTTGCAGCCCGGCATGGTGGTCACCGTCGAGCCGGGCATCTACTTGCCTGGCTGGGGAGGAGTCCGGATCGAGGACGACGTGCTCGTCACGCGAACCGGCCACGAAGTCCTCACCGATCTGCCTAAGTCGTTGGAAGAAGCGGTGGTGGGGTAGGAGGGGGATTGGGGATTAGGGATTAGGGATTGGGGAATGAGAGAGCCCGAGCCCTTTCTCTTCACACAACATTGGGAGATGCGGAATGACAGGACCGTCATCGTCATCCAACAAACCGGATATCTTCGACGTCCGCAAGATCCGTCGGCTCGTCGAATTGATGAAAGAACACGAGCTGAGCGAGATCGACCTGCGGCAGGAAGGCACGAGAGTGCAGATCCGTCGTGGAGTCGCGGCGCCGACCGGGCCGGTTGGCCCGCCGGTTGTTTCCGTTCAGCCGGCCGCGTCCCCGAGCCCTGCTCCGGCGGCCGGAACGCCCACGCCGTCGCCAGCCGCGGATAAGAACATCGCCCAGATCACCAGTCCGATCGTCGGCACGTTCTACTCGGCTTCGGATCCCGACGCGCAGCCCTACGTCAAGGTGGGCGACCACGTCGGCCCCGACACGACGGTTTGCCTGATCGAAGCGATGAAGGTCTTCAACGAGATTCCGGCCCAAACGTCGGGCAAGATCATTGCTGTTCTGGTCAAGAATGGCGATCCGGTCGAATATGGCCAGCCGTTGTTCAAAGTGGACACGCAGGGGTAGGCCATGTTCAAACGCATTCTGGTCGCCAATCGTGGCGAAATCGCGCTGCGGGTCTTTCGCGCGTGCCGCGAGTTGGGCATCGAGACGGTGGCCATCTACAGCGAGGCCGACCGCGGCGCGGCCTACCTCGACTCGGCCGACGAGGCCTATTGTGTCGGCCCGCCCCGCCCGGCCGACAGCTACCTGAAAATCGATCGCGTCATCAGCGCGGCCGAGATCGGCAACGTCCAGGCGATCCACCCGGGCTACGGCTTTCTGGCCGAAAACGCCCATTTCGCCGACGTCTGCCGGAGTTGCAACATCGAGTTCATCGGCCCGACGCACGAGGCCATGAACCTGGTCGGCGACAAGAACGCGGCCCGGCGTCTGGCCAAGGAGGCCGACGTGCCGACCGTGCCCGGCAGCGAGGGCCTGGTCGAAAGCGAAGCCGAGGCGCTGAACCTGGCCCACGAAATCGGGTTCCCCGTGCTCGTGAAGGCCTCGGCGGGCGGCGGCGGACGCGGGATGCGCGTCGCGCTGAACGATCTGGCACTGAAGTCGGGTATTCAACAAGCCCGGGCCGAGGCCGAGGCCGCCTTCGGCAACGCCGATCTCTACGTCGAAAAATACGTCGAGCACCCGAGGCACGTCGAAGTCCAGGTACTGGCCGACCACCATGGCAACGCGATCCACCTCTGGGAGCGTGACTGCTCGGCCCAACGCCGGCACCAGAAACTGGTCGAGGAGAGCCCGGCCCCGAGTCTTTCAGACGAGACCCGCCAGGCCATGTGCGAAGCGGCCGTCCGGCTGATTAAAAAGGCCGACTACACGAACGCCGGCACGGTCGAGTTCATCGTCGCCCCGGGCGGCGAGTTCTATTTCATCGAGCTGAACGCGCGGATCCAGGTCGAGCATCCCGTGACCGAGATGATCACCGGGATCGATCTGATCAAGGCCCAAATCCGCGTGGCGGCCGGCGAGCCGTTGCCCTGGTCGCAGGACGAAATCACGTCGACCGGCGCGACGATCGAGTGCCGGATCAACGCCGAGGACCCGGAGGCCGGCTTCCGCCCCTGTCCGGGCACGATCACCCGTCTCATCGCGCCCGGCGGTTTCGGCGTGCGTTTCGATTCGCACGTCCACGCCGGCTACACG
>JAFGFF010000093.1 GCA_016931075.1 Pirellulales bacterium
CCTGGATTCTCCGCGGAAGCAAGGTCGGTGTGCGTTGGTTTTCTCGGGGACGGCACCTTCGCAACAACGCCCGTCTGAAAACCATCGGGGATAGAAAGTGAGAACAGGTGTTGATCCAGAGGTTCGTTCCAACGAAACTCCTCGAAACGAAATTCCGCCGGAGATTTCGGGTCCCGATCACGAATCACGATCTTCGCCGGGAGGTCGCACGCCACGTCAACCCACACAAGCATGTCACCGCGTCCTTTGATTCCGAGCAGGTCCACCTTGTTTAGCCGGTAGACTTGCGTGCGTCGTCCCGCAAGGATTTCCTGGCCGATCTGCTCTGCGTGGTCCGCTGTCGCACGCCGAAGCTGTTCGATCGGGTTGGCGAACTCCTCAGCCACGTCTGCGCCAATTTCGGTCGGCTGAGCCAGCTTGCGACGCATATCCAAGAGCAAGCCTTGCTTCCGGTCAAGGTCTCCTACCTCGACCAGACTACCGTCGAATTGCTCGAAACGCGCTCGGTTGCCGTCGAGGTACATCGTACCGGTGACTTCTGCCCCTTTGCCGAACCGCGTTGCCGTGGTGAAACGCACGGTACGGGCGGCTTTTACTTTGTCAACCATCTGTGCGAAGGCTCGGCTCCCGGAGTAGTCCAACAACAGGAAGCCAGCCGTCACCAGGATCAACACAGCGGCGGCTGCGGTGAAAGCCACAATGAGGGAGCGAGAGGTCCTGCGGTCCCGAGCGTGGCGTAGCGAACGGGAGGCCGAGACGGCGGGAGCCGCCATCTGCTTGGCCCGCGCCTTGACTCGTTCAATCGCGTCTTCTGGAATCGGTTCCACCAGTACCGCTTTGACTGCCGCTTCCAGAGGGCGTTCAAGGCTCGCAAAATCGGGCAAGTCTTGTTCATTGTTCATTTCGAGTCTCCTTGATTGAAGATGGCCAATTCTGCAAGCAAACGCTGACGCGCCTTGTAAAGTGCCGTGGAAACGGCATCGGGGGAGACACGCAATGCCGCGGAAATCTGGTCACGCGAAAGTTGCTCGAAGTAGTGCATCACGAAGACCGTAGCCTGCTGATCGGGTAGGTAAGCGAGAGCATTCCGAAGCCGTTGGGTCAGCTCATTGGCTATTGCTTCCTCAAACGGCTCGACGGTCGAAATCCTGTCAGACTCGCGCAGTTCCATCGACGGCCGGCGACGGCGGAGCCGATCGAGGGCACGTAATGTTGCAAGTCGCACCAACAGCCCCGTCCAATTCTGGACAGGGCCGCCGTGATGTAACCGGTAAGCTTCAGCGAACGCCTCCTGAGACACATCCTCGGCGTCATGGATGGACCTGAGAATACGGAACGCCACTCGGAACACACGGGCCGCGTGTCGTTCAACAATTCGGTCCCAATCTGGCAGTTCGCTGTCGTTCATGCGACCCTTTTCCCCGAAGCGCATCACCGGCGTCTATTAGATAGTCGCACCAGTTAGCTCCAGATGACCTGAGAACCCTGCATCAAATTGCGTGGATAGCATTGTCAACCCTTTGGTTCAATGAGGAAACCCTCCTGGACGGACTTTGAGCAATAGGTGTCACGATTTCGGTCTACGTGGAAAAGTCTGCCGGCTTCGGCGACCTCCCCCGAATGGGGACGCACGACGGGAGCCGGAGCTTCTCAACCAGATTGCAGGGAGTATGCTTGAACCCGCCAGCCTTGGCGAGCGACTAGGAAAGAGGACGCTGGAGGGTTCACCGTTGGCGAGAGACAAACAGACCATCCTGCTGGAACTGTTGGTTCTCCGCTGCAAACGGGGAGAGAAACAGGCGTTCGACGAATTGATCCGCCAATGGGAAGGGCGACTGCTTTACTACATCCGTCGCCTAGTGGCAACCGAAGAGGATGCGTGGGATGTCTTGCAGCAAACCTGGATCGCGGTCCTGAAGGGAATCAAGGCGTTGGATGAGCCGCAACGTCTGCCGACTTGGCTGTACCAGATTGCTCGACGCACGGCCGCCAGTCATTGGCGGGGCCACTACCGAGAGCAGGCCCGGATGGAAGAGAACGCCGACCTGGCGGAACTTGCGGAGGCTGAGGAGGAGTGGCAGTTCGAGGACGCCGAGCAGGTGCATCATGCTCTCGGTCGCATCTCGCTGGCGCACCGCGAGGTACTGACGCTTAACTTTCTGGAAGACCTTTCCCTGGAGCAGATGGCAGAAGTCCTGGCCGTTCCTTTGGGGACGGTCAAATCGCGTCTCTGCTATGCCAAACGAGCACTTCGGGCCGTCCTTGAACGCAAGGAGGGCAATCCATGAACAACAGTCTCCGCGACCAGTTGTTAAGAATGGAGCAGGTGACGCCTGCCTTGAAAGAACGATACGACAAGGAGATACAAGCCATGTTGGAAAAGCGAGTTACCGGAATTCGTCGTTGGGCGTGGCTCGGTTCGGCAGTCATGGGTGTCGGGTTCACCGTGCTCTTTGGTACGTTGGCGGTCATCACTCCAGCAGAGTTTCCCCTGGCCGGTCGGATCGGATTCGTAGCAGGAGCGCTGTTTGGGATCGGTTGGGCAATCCTGGGATGGCGGGTATTCCGGCGCAGCTCGATCAACCTGAAGATTGACTCCGGTGCAGCCGCCGGTATGGCGTGGGGCCTTCCGGTCATTCTGCTGACGTTGTTCATGGTTTCGGCACCGGACAGCATCGTTGGTTTGCGGATGATTATTTCCGGCCTCGTGTTCCTGGTCATGGGACTCGCCTTCCTGCTACGGCACGTAGTCGAGCAGTCCGAGTTGAAGACCCGCGAGAAGCTCTTGGAAATCGAGTGCCGTCTTGCCGAGTTGGCTGAAACGCTGAAGCCCGGAAAGCCAACAATCTAACCATCGTTTCGGTCTGGCCCCTCCCCCTCGACTGCCCACAAGGTTACAGCCCCGCTAGGCATAGAACTGGTGCGTGGCCATCCCCTGGCGATCGGCCTGGGAGGTGAGCAGCTTGTAGACCTTGCAGTCGGCGAAGTCCACGAGCTTGCAGCGGGTAACATGGACGCCGAACTGCCGCAACTCGCGGCGGGTCTCCTTTGTCAGGGTCTTCGTGAGTGATTCATCCCTGATACCCGCCATGATTTCGTCGTAGGTATGCGTGGCAATCACGCGGACGACGGCGGATTGGGTCAGATCGTTAATCGTGGTGTCCACGTCCCAGTTCAGCTTGCCGATGGCCCGCACAGGGTCGGGAATCCTGTAGACCACCAGTGTCTTGACGACGACCTTCTTGCCGTCCTTGGTGGCCATGACCTGATCGGGGATGGCGAGCGTCTGCCGGGCGGTCACGATCACCTCCACGTCGGTCGTCACAGGCCAATAGACGTGCAATCCCGGCACGAGTAGCTTGACGTGTTTGCCCCGCACCCACTTGCACCCACCATGCGTGGCCCGCACGATCAGGATGCGAGGGAACAATTGATAAATGGCCTGGAAGAACTGGTTCAACCAGGCGAAGGCGCTTTCCATGAGATGCTCCTCCCAGAGACGACACGTGCCCAGGTGGTTCGCCACCTGGGCACGATGTCCAAACGCACTCGCCGCACTTGCCCTATTC
>JAFGFF010000094.1 GCA_016931075.1 Pirellulales bacterium
CGCGACGCGCCAGGTCGGCAAGCAGGGGAACGCCCTGCTGTACGAACTCATGCCGCGAAGTCGCGGCCACTCGAAAAAGACCGCCTGAAGATCCGTCTTCATCCCTACCATCGGTCCGTTTCATCCCCGTCCGGCTGAGCAATCGGTGTTTGCAGGGAATCGCTTAACCCCCTCAGTCGGACGCCCGATTCTAACGGTACGGAAAGGCAGGGCTTTTGCGCGGCTAGGGGTATATGGGTCGGCTGTTTGAAATGTCGGCTTGCGGTTCGTAGGGTTTGTGCTAGTTTCACAAGTTGAGGCGGCCGGTTTTTGAACCGGTTCGACGCTAACCTTGGATTGGGCTTGGGAACAGGGCCCTTACGCAGGTCGTAGGACGAGAAGGCACGCGTCGTGCAAGGCGAGTTGGGCAGTTGGAGTCCAATGAAGTGAACATCCTCTTGGCGGCAAGCGAGGTGGTCCCGTTTTCGAAGACGGGCGGATTGGCCGACGTGTGCGGCGCCTTGCCAGGCGAGTTGGCCCGACTGGGGCACCGGCCCGCCGTCATCGTGCCGGCCCATCGCGATTCCTCCTGTTGCGGCGCGATCATCGAGCCGATGGGCATCGACTTCATCGTGCCGATCGGGAGCAAGACGGTCACCGGCCACTTGCTGCAAAGCACACTGCCTGGGACCAAGGTGCCGGTCTACTTCGTCCAGCAGGACCACTACTTCGATCGTGAAGGGCTCTATCAGGCCGACGGCAAGGACTACATCGACAACTGCGAACGGTTCGTCTTCTTCTCCCGCGCCGTGCTTGAAGCCATCCGGCTGCTCGACCTCCAGGTCGACGTGATTCACGCCAACGACTGGCAGACCGGGCTCGTGCCGGCCTACCTGCAAATCGAATACCGGGGTATCCCGCGCTACGAGCGCATTGCTTCGCTGTTCACCATCCACAACCTGGCCTATCAGGGCCGGTTCTGGCATTGGGACATGCTGCTGACCGGGCTGGACTGGAAGTACTTCAACTGGCACCAGATGGAGTTCCACGGCCACTTGAACCTGTTGAAGACGGGCATCGTCTTCGCCGATTCAATCAACACGGTCAGCCCTCGCTACGCTCAGGAGATCCAAAGCGCCGCGCTGGGGTGCGGACTGGAAGGAACACTGCAACATCGCAGCGACGTGCTTTCCGGCATCCTCAACGGGATGGACACGGTCCATTGGAACCCGGCCACCGATTCGAACCTGGCCGCGCGGTACAACGTCGACACGGTCGGCCAATACAAACCGACCTGCAAGGCGGCCTTGCAGAAGGAGCTTGGCTTGCCCACCCGGCCCAACGTGCCCTTGATCGGCCTGATCGGCCGGCTCTGCGACCAGAAGGGGATCGACCTGGTGGCCAAGGTCATCCAGCGTTGGGTAGGCGAGGAAGACGCACAGTGGGCCATCCTCGGCACGGGCGATCAGAAATATCATGACTTGTTGGGCGACCTGGCGGGCCGGTTCCCGCAAAAAGTGGCCGCACGGCTCGAATTCTCCGGCGAGCTGGCCCACCGGATCGAAGCGGGCTGCGATATGTTCCTCATGCCCAGCCGTTACGAGCCCTGTGGGCTGAACCAGATGTACAGCCTGGCCTACGGCACGGTGCCGGTGGTTCGCGCGACCGGCGGCCTGGCCGACACGATCACCGACGCCGACGACCAGGCCCTGGAGGCCGGCACGGCCAACGGGTTCAGCTTCAGCGAATACAGCGAACTGGCCCTGGCCGAAACGCTTCGCCGGGCGTGCGACGTCTACCGGAAGAAGAAAGTCGTCTGGAACAAGTTGATCGACACGGGAATGAGGCAAGATTGGTCCTGGGCACGCAGTGCCCGGGAATACGTCAAACTCTACGCGAAAACCATCGCTCGAAGGAAGGAAGCGGTTCTTACTTAGCGGACCCGGCGGATCGAGAATCCTCGCGGGTGCCATGGGCGGCTTGTCCGCCCTTGCCTGGAGCCACAAGGGCGGACAAGCCGCCCATGGCACCCGGCAAGCCCTTTGACACCCGAGTATCCGTCGCGTGAAAGACACCAGTGCGCTCGAAGAAGGAACGGTATCGTGCGCGAGGTCGGTCTGGCTTTTCTCTGGCACCAACACCAGCCCTACTATCCTGACGACGTTGGGCAGGAGAATCCCATGCCCTGGGTTCGACTGCACGGCACCAAGGATTACTGGGGCATGGCCGCGCTTCTGGACGAGACGCCCGAGTTCCACGCGACGATCAACCTCGTCCCCAGCCTGCTGAAACAGATCCTCGCCTACACCGAGTCGGGTCACGAGGACACGCACTTGCGAGTGTCGCGGGCCGCGCCCGACGGGCTTAGCCGCGAGGATTTATACTTCCTGATGGACAATTTCTTCATGGTCCATCCCGAGTATAATATCCGGCCCTACCGGCGTTATGACGAACTGTATCGCAAGCGGGGACTAGGTGTCGATCCGGCCGAGCGCGCGGCCAAACGTTTCAGCAAACGGGACCTGCTCGACCTGCAAGTCTGGTCCAATCTCGTCTGGTTCCACCCCCTGGCCTTTGAACGGGATCCCGACCTGGCCGAGTTCCGCCGCAAGGGCAAGCATTACACCCAGGAGGAAAAGAAGTGGCTGCTCGACAGGCAGCAGGCACTGCTGGCCGAAGTGATTCCACTGCATCGCCGGCTCCAGGATCGCGGTCAGGTCGAACTGACGACAACGCCCTTCTATCATCCGATCTTGCCGCTCCTTTGGGACAAGCGTCTGGCCCGCCGGGCGATGCCCGACGTCGTGCTGCCCAAACACCTCGACGGCTACGCCGAGGACGCACGGAAGCAGGTTCGTAAGGGCGTCGAGTTCCACAAGCGGCTCTTCGGAAAAGCACCGAAGGGGATGTGGCCCTCGGAGGGCTCGGTCTGCCAGGAGATGATCCCGGCCCTGGCCGAGTCGGGCATCCAGTGGATCGCTACCGACGAAGAGATCCTCTCTTGTTCGACCGACGGCTGGGTCTCTCGCGACGCTAACGGCTACCTGCGCAATCCCGAGATGCTCTATCGCCCCTGGCGGGCCGAGCATCGCGGCAAGCACGTCCAGATGGTCTTCCGCGACCATGCCATGAGCGATCAAATCGGGTTCCATTATCAGCGCTACACGGCCGACCATGCGGTGGACGACCTGCTGGGCAAGGTCCAGGCCATCGCCAAGGCCACCACCGGAAGCCAACGCCTGCCTTTGATCAGTATCATTCTCGACGGCGAAAATTGCTGGGAATACTACCCCAACGCGGGCGTCGACTTCCTCCGCCGGCTCTACCGCGAGGTGATCAAGCACCCGTCAATCTCGCCCGTGCGTATCGGCGATCACTTGAAAGCCCATCCGGCGGGCGATCGGCTCGGGCAACTCTTCCCCGGCAGTTGGATCGCCCATAACTTCGGCATCTGGATCGGCCACGACGAGTGCAATCGGGCGTGGGACGCACTCTGGCAGACCCGGTGCCACCTGGTTCAGGTCTCGGCCGACAAGTCGAAATCGCGAGAGGCGATCCGCCGGGCGTGGGAAGAACTCTACATCGCCGAGGGGAGCGACTGGTTCTGGTGGTTCGGCGACGACCACAGCAGCGCCCAGGACACGCTGTTCGACCGACTCTTTCGCAGCCACTTGCAGAACGTCTATCACGCCCTGGGCGAGACGCCGCCCGGCGCATTAACCCGGCCGATCAGCCAGGGCCATCCGCACGGCCGGATCCACTCCCAACCGACAGGCCTGTTGAAGATCAAGGTGGACGGCCGGCGGACTTATTTCGAGTGGGTCAACGCGGGCCGACACGAGGCCGGCACGGGCCGCGGGACGATGAGCCTCGCCGAGAAGGGTGTCCTGTCAGACCTCTATTTCGGATTCGACGGCGACCGCCTGGCCGTGCGACTGGACACGCGAGGCGGGCCGCTGGTCGAGGTGCTTCAACCGGACGACGTCCTGCGGCTGGTCTTTCTCCAACCGGAAGGGATCGAACTACTCGTCCAGCAGTGGACCCGACACCCGCCGCTGACTCGGCTGATCCGCGACGGCGCCCCGGTGAATCGTTCGGCCGTCCGGGCGGCAGCCGACGCGATCCTCGAGTTGACCATCCCGCTGGGACGGCTGGGCGCGACGACCGACGACCCGATCCATTTCTATGCACAGCTCGTTCGAGACGACAAGCCGATCGAGCGAATCCCGGCCGAAGGGGCCATCGAAGCGACCGTCCCCTCGGCTGATTTTGAACTGATCATGTGGCAAGCATAAGGATCCCGTTATCCAACATCATTAATTGGGTGGCACTGGCGTCTCGCCAGTGCTGGTAGAGACAACACTGGAGAGACGCCAGTGCCACCCGGCCGGGAGAGAATAGACATGATTTACAGGATGAACAGGATGGTATTCTGTGTGGTCAACTTTGTGACGTCTTCACGACTCGATTCCCTTCGCTGCTTTCCGATAACTGTTTCTTCGGATAACAATCCTGTTCATCCTGTAAATCATGTCTATTTTCTTCCTCGCCCTTCCGTTGCCGGCAGGAAAGAATAGCCATCCAAGAAATCTGAAGACATGCCTGATTTGCGAAAAGATCCGATCGTGGGCCGTTGGGTGATTGTGGCGAAAAGCCGAGCCAAACGGCCGCACGACTTCGATACGTCGCCCCGGCGACGCCAGAGCGCGTTTTGCCCGTTCTGCGAAGGGAGCGAGGACAAAACGCCCGGCGAGATCATCGCCTATCGCGAGCCGGGCACGGCGGCCAACTGCCCGGGATGGCGCGTTCGGGTGGTGCCCAACAAATTCCCCGCCCTGGAGATCGAAGGCGATCTGAACAAGCGGGGCGAGGGAATCTACGACATGATGCAGGGCGTCGGCGCCCACGAGGTCATCATCGAGAGCCCCGAGCACCTGCTGAGCACGTCCGACCTGAGCGAGGCCCAGGTCCGCGATGTCCTCTGGGTTTACCGCGACCGGCTGGTCGACCTGAAGAAGGACCCCCGGCTCGTCTACGGGATGATCTTCAAGAACGTCGGCGCGGCGGCGGGCGCGTCGTTGGAGCATACGCACAGCCAGCTCATCGTCACGCCGATCGTGCCGATCAACGTCTGGGAGGAGATGACCGGATCGCTGGAGTTCTACCACTACCGTGGGCGGTGCGTCTATTGCGACATGATCCAGCAGGAACTGGCCCAGGAGAAGCGGATGGTGGTCGACACGCCCGGCTTCATGGCGTTCTGTCCGTTTGCCAGCCGGTTCCCGTTCGAGACGTGGATCCTGCCCAAGGCGCATTCGAGCCACTACGAGAACATCCAGAAGAACGAGTTGGACGAACTGTCGGGCGTGTTGCGCGACGTGATCGGGAAGATCGAGGCGGCCCTGGACCGGCCGGCCTATAATTACATCATTCACACGGCCCCCTTTGACACTCAAGAACTTGGGCACTATCACTGGCATATAGAGATTATGCCGAGCTTGACGAAAGCAGCCGGGTTCGAATGGGGTACCGGTTTTTACATTAATCCCGTTCCGCCCGAAGATGCGGCCGCCTTCTTGCGTGACGTGGAGGCCGAACCGGCAGAGCCAAAGACTTTTTCGGACAGGCGAACTGGATAAGATGGGTCGTGGATGCCGATTGGGTAGATAGTCTGTTTCCTCATCCCGCTGCAACCCAAGAATCGACGCAAATCAAGCATGCCCAGCCCCATCCGACTCGCCCTGACGCTGCACGACCACCAGCCGGTGGGCAATTTCGACCACGTTTTTGAACAGGCCTACCAGGACAGCTACTTGCCTTTGCTGGAAGTCTTCAGTCGGTATTCTCCCCTGAAGATGACGTTGCACACCAGCGGCTCGTTGATGGAGTGGCTCGACGCGAACCATCCTGAGTATGTCGATCGGATTGCCTCGCTCGTGACCGAAGGGCGCGTCGAGGTCCTCGGGGGGCCCTACTACGAGCCGATCCTGGCCATGCTCCCGTCGCGCGACCGCATCACGCAGATCCGCAGCTACGCCCAGTGGCTCCGCAACCGGCTCGGCGCGACAATCCGGGGGATGTGGATGCCCGAGCGAGTGTGGGAACAATCCTACACCCGCGACCTGGTCGACGCCGGCATGGAATACACCGTGTTGGACGACTCCCACTTCAAGAATGCTGGCTTGGACGAGGCAAGCCTGGTGGGGCACTTCCTCACCGAGGACGATTCGCGAGTCATGTCGATTTTCCCCGGCAGCGAGCGGCTTCGCTACTTGGTCCCGTTTGCCGCGCCGGAGAAGACGATCGACTATCTCCGCAAGATGGCCGCCGCGCGACCCGACTCGGTGATCGTTTTCGGCGACGACGGCGAGAAGTTCGGCACCTGGCCTGGCACGCACAAACACGTCTATATCGACGGTTGGCTTGAGCGGTTTTTCGGAGCGTTAGTCGAGAATCAGGACTGGATTCACACAACGACGCTGGCCGAGGCGGTCGACGAGACGCCGCCGGTCGGTAAGGCCTATCTGCCCGACAGCAGCTACCGCGAAATGACCGAATGGGCCCTGCCCGCGGCCCGGCTAACGGAATACGAGGAGCTTGTCGCCCAGATGAAGCACGTCCCGGGCTGGGACCGGCTCCGGCAGTTTGTTCGCGGCGGGTTCTGGCGGAACTTCAAGATCAAATATCCCGAGTCGGACGAAATGTACTCGCGGATGATGCATCTGAGCCGTCGGCTCCAGGAAACGCTTGACGCGGTCGCTCTTGGCGAGAAGGTTGACGGCCGGCGGCTCGACGAAGCACGGACCGAGCTTCACCGAGGGCAGTGCAATTGTGCCTATTGGCACGGCGCGTTCGGCGGCATCTATCTACCCCATCTGCGCAACGCGGTCTACGAGCACCTCATTGCCGGCGACAATCTGCTCGACCAGGCAGTCGGCCGGCCCGACATGTGGGTCGAGGCGACCACGGGCGATTTCGACTTCGACGCCCGGCAGGAGATTCGCCTGGCCAACGAGAAACTGATCGGTCTGATCGCGCCGGCCCGGGGCGGACAGCTCTATGAGTTGGACGTCCGCTCGATCTGTCATAACTTGCTGGCCACGCTCACCCGACGGCCCGAAGCCTATCACCACAAGGTCCTGGCCGGGGCGTCGAACGACGGGCAGGACTGCGCCAGCATCCACGACCAGGTTGTCTTCAAACAGAAGGACCTCGACAAGCGGCTCCAGTACGACGACCATCCCCGCAAGAGCCTGTTGGATCTGTTCTACGACGACAAGGTGTCGCTCGACACGGTGGCCTCGGGCAAGGCCACTCAACTTGGCGATTTCGTCGACGGGTGGTACGAGGCGCGCGTCCGACGCAATCCGGAGCGGATCCAGATTCAGCTTTACCGCCAAGGACACGTCGGCCAAACGCCCGTCAAACTGACCAAGGGCCTCATGCTCGACGCCGGCAGTTCGACGCTCGAAATCGCGTACCTGTTGGAGGAACTTCCCCGGGACGCGTCGCTGCACTTCGCCGTCGAAATGAACTTCGCCGGGCTGCCGGCCGGGGTCGACGACCGGTACTTCTGCGACGCCAATCAGCGCGCCATCGGACAACTCGGCACCCCGTTGGACCTGACCAACGTCGAGGGCCTTGGGCTGGTCGACCAGTGGCTGGGCATCGAGGTCCATCTGCGGCCCTCCCGGGCGACCAACTTCTGGACCTTCCCGATCGAGGCGGTCAGCCAGTCGGAAGGCGGCTTCGAGTTGGTCCACCAGTCGGTCGCCGTCCTGCCCCACTGGCACGTCGTGCCCGACGAACAGGGCCGCTGGGGTGTCACCCTTCGCATGGAAATCGACACCAGCCGAGCCGAAAACCACCGGGAACAACCGGCCGAGGTGGTGACTACCTGATTAATGGATTGACGTGGAGTCGCGCATGAGCCTACGACGGATCGTGGCGGGCGTGCTGATGGGCCTGGGACTGCTCGGGGCCGAAGTCCGGGCCGAGTCGGTCGTGCTGCGGGACGCCAGCGGTCGATTTCTGACCGTGGCTCCTGACGGTCTGATTCAAGCCGGGCCCAAAATCCCTGGCGAGCAAGAGACGTTCGAACTCTCGACCCATGGCGATCGGATTACGCTGAAGGACTCCCAGGGTCGACGCCTCTCGCCGCGTCCGGCCGATCGGCGGTTGGCCGTTTGGGTCGAAACGGCCCAGGCCATGCCCTCCGCGGTGGAACTGGTCGCCCTGCCCGAGCATCGGACCGCCCTGCGGGTCGCCGGCACGAACCAGTTCGTCCGCTTCGCCCCGCCGGGGAAACCCGAGCCGAAATCGGCCGACGCCCAGCCCAAGCCGACGGACACCGAGACGGTCGAAGTCTTTCTCATCCACCAGACGCCCGAAGGGGTCCGAGACGTATTGACCTCGCTGCTGCAGAAGCTGGCCGACAAGGAACTCAAGGGAGAAAAGTACGACAAGACCCGGCGGAAGAAGAAAGAGAAGTTCGTCACGCTGCCCGCCCCGACGTTGAACGATCCGAAACGCCAGAAGCGTCACCGCGTCTACGCCACGCACGAAATCTCCCGGGTTCAAGCCGAGTTGGCCGGGCCGCTGACGATCGACATTGCCCAGATGCCCTATCTGCGGCGCTACGGGCAGACCGATTCGCGGCTGCTCCTTTTCCTGGTCCAGGCCGACGTGCCGGCAAAGGGCCGCGTCTACTACAAGGTCCCCAGTCTCCTCGACATTTCGACCAGCTACCGTGCCCGGACCGCCCTGGCCGTCACGGGCCAGGTGCCCGAGGTCCAATCGGCCGACGACTTGAAACGCCGCCCGCCGGAGCTTCTGCAACTCGATATAAAGCTCCTCTCCCTCGACCTGGGCAACGACCTGTTGCAGACCGCCCACAAGCCGATCCGCGACCTGATCAACAAGGAACTTCGCCGCCGCCGTGACAAGATCGGCGAAAAGGCCAACAAGTCCATCCGTAAAGCGTTAGCCAAGCTGCCCAGCCTGGGGATCGAAGAAGAGCCCGCCACGAAAAAGCCGGTCGACAAGAAAGCGGATAAGGAACCGGCGGATAAGGAACAAGTGGATAAGGCGTAGGGTCCTTGGACGCGACCGCAGCGCGTCCCTCCAGCCTAATCGCGTCCCACCTTTTCCAGATTGACGCCTGCGGTCTCGATGCGGAAGATCCAGGTCAACAACGCGCCGGCCAGGGACGTGCCGACCAGAATGAAGAGCAGGGTCTGAGTGCCGAGGTCGGCCAGCAGGAGGGGAAACAGGAAGGCGACCGAGACCGCGCCTACTTTCGAGAAGGAAGCGGCCAGGCCGGCCCCTTTGCCGCGGACGGCGGTGGGAAACACCTCGCCGGCGATCAGATAGGTCATCGCGTTGGGGCCCAGGTTGTTCATGAAATTGAACAGCATGAACCCGGCGAACAGCAGCAGCGTGCCGCCCATCGTGCCTTCCAGGTTCAGCGACAGGGCGGCCATCGCCAGGCCGATCCCGCAGCCGACGAAGCCCGCCACCTGCAAGCGGATCCGCCCCACGACGTCGGCCAAAAAAACCGCGCCGACGATGCCGACCAGGAGGAGCACGTCCAACAGCGCGGCGCCCTTGGCGGCCATCATGTCGTGATGAATCAAATCGGCCACGTTGCGCGTGTAGTGGGTGTCGTGCCCGAGGATCGAAGCCAAAATGGTCGGCGTGAAGATGCCGATCCCATAGGTGCCCAGGTCCTGGAGAAACCAGGGAAACGATGCGAGGATGGTCGCTCGCCGCGTCTTGCCTCGGAACAATTGGGCGTAGCTTGCCTGGTTTTTGGCGCTCTCCTGTTCGTCGGTCTGCGTCTCGGGACCGAGGAGCTTGATGGTCCGTGGGTAGGGCGGATTGCGGCGAAGGAGTTTTTCGACCTCGCGCTCGGCCTGTTCGATCCGGCGTCGGCAGATCAACCAGTGGCCGCTGTCGGGGATGGAAAACCGGCCCAGTACGACTAGCACGGCCGGCAGGATGGCCGTGCCGTACATCCACCGCCACGACCCGATTTGCGGATTCACGTAGAGGATGAGGTAGCCGACGGCCGTTCCGACCAGGGCGCCGACCGCCTGGAATCCGAACGCGCTGAGGACCAACCGCCCCCGGGCTTTGCTGGGAATGCTTTCGGAAATCACCATGTGGGCCGTGGGATAGTCGCAGCCCAGCGCCAGGCCCATGCTGAACAGACAGACCACCAGCCACGGGTAACTCGGCGTGTAGAACAGCAACACGAGAAACAAGACGAAAAGGATCATCTCGGCGATGAACATGAGCTTTCGGCCGAAACGATCGGCCATGCTGCCCAAGGCCGAAGCGCCGATCAGGATGCCGAACAAGGGCGCGGCGCCGGCGCCTCCTTTTTCCATCGTGGACAGGCCGAATTCCTTCTCCATCAGCGGCAGGGCCACGCCCGTCATGAAGACGACGAGCCCCTCGAAGAACTTGCCCGCGGTGGCCAGGCCCCAGATTCGCCACTGCATGGGCGTCATCGGCGCGGACGCGACCCGGGTTCCGTCGGCCCAAAACGGCGTTTCGTCGATGTAGGCCTGGACGGATTTTCGTTCGGGCTGTTTCGCGGTCGGCACGGACACGGGTTTCTCTCCCCACGATTGACGTTCATGGGGAGCCAGGCATGTCGGCCGCGTGTGCATTTTGGCCGTCTGGCCGGCAGTCACGACCTGCCCAAGGCGATCCGCTCCCCCGGCAAGGGTAGCATATTCGGCATGGTCGCGGCGGAGGTGCTTCCAGAAAGAACTTACGGGCAAGACGTAAGGTGATCGATTTCTTTCGATCAGTTCTTTTCGGGGGCGAGTTTTCGAAGGATATCAGACCAGCGGATGAGCTGCAGGGGAATTGGCATAATGCTTGAGTTGGGAGACGTGCCAAAGAGCCCGAAGCTGTCATGCTCGTGGCCAAGAATGACTTCGATCTGGCCCGTCCGATCGAACAAACTAATCGTGCCGCCGTAGGAGTTGGACGTCAACTGGACGCTAGGCTTTCGGTTAGGGCCCTGGAGGTCGACGTATCCGGCATTTCCCTTGGGCACAACCCCGGCGATCAGCATGATTTGGCCGTTTTGTCCATAGACGGCTAACTGGCCGGCGCCGGAAGCGTCATCAAGGATGAGACACGGCTGGCCATTGGGCCCGACGACGCTTAGCGACTTGCATCGAATCTCGTCCGCGTCTAACTGTTCTAGTTGCGGCGGTGCGACTTTGTCGCGCAACACCATGCCCAGCGTGAGGAAGAGCAACGGATAGACGATCCAGCGTTCACGGGTCGGCATGACAGAGACTCCACGGGGTCTTTTGGGTGATCTTAATATGTTCGAGGGCGCCATGGGCGACCATTCTACCGGGCAGAGACCCGTGGTGCGAGCGGTGGATCTGGCGGTCGACGCCCAAACGGGGTAAACTGGACTGTGTTGCACGGTTTCGGATCCTGGAGGGACGCGCTCCGTCGCGTCCGTTGGCGAGAGATCCGGCCACGACGGAGCGTGGCCCTCCAAGGCGGCCGAGGCTTCAAGCGGAGAGTGTCAGGAATACAACAAAGCATGATTCTCCTGGTCGACAACTACGATTCGTTCACCTACAACCTGGTCCAGCGGCTGGGCGAGATCGACCCGGCGCTGGAGCTCGAGGTCCATCGGAACGACAAGATCACGCCCGACGAGATCGAGGCCCGCCGGCCGACGCACCTGATCATCTCGCCTGGGCCTTGCACCCCCAACGAGGCGGGCATTTCGCTCGAGTGCGCCAAGCGGTTCGCCGGAAAGGTCCCACTGTTGGGCGTCTGCCTGGGCCATCAGGCGATCGGCCAGGCCTTCGGGGCCACGATCGTCCGGGCCGGGCGACTGATGCACGGCAAGACCGACCAGATCCACCACGACGGGCAAGGGCTCTACGAGGGATTGGACAACCCGTTGGTCGCCACCCGCTACCACAGCCTCCTCATCAAGCCCGACACCCTGCCCGAGTGCTTCACCGTCTCGGCCTGGTGCGACGCGCCGGACGGAACCCGCGAGATCATGGGCATCCGCCATAAGAAATTTCCCGTTTTCGGCATGCAGTTCCATCCAGAGAGTTTTTTGACCGACTGTGGCACGGAACTGCTCCGCCGGTTCCTGAACGTAAGGTAAACCAATAGGTCGTTGATACAGATCCTGTAGGAGGCGACTCCTGTCGCCGATTGTTTGCGAATTGAAGTCTCGATCGGCGACAGGAGTCGCCTCCTACAAAGCTCATTTGGCGGCAACTTGAAATCGAGGGCAGGATGCAACCCGTGGTTCGTCAGGAAGTCGACACGCCGTCTGTTCATTTTTTCCAGGGCACGTTCGCCCAGGCATTGGCCGGGGCGGCTATGCTCTACGCGGCGTTGCCCCCGCTGGATCTTTGGCCGCTGGCCTGGTTCGCGCCGATCTGGTGGCTGCGGCTGGCCCGGCGCGAGACGCTGCCCGGGCGGCGACCCTATCGGGCGTTGTGGCTGGTCGGGTTCCTCTTCTGGCTGCTGACCTATCAGTTCGCCCGGCTGCCCCATCCGGCCAACTACGCCGGCCTGGCCATCCTGGCGGCCTACTTGGCGTTCTATTTGCCCGTATTCATGGGCCTGACGCGGATCGGGTTGCACCGGCTGAAGCTGCCGTTGATTCTCGTGGCGCCGGTCGTCTGGGCCGGATTGGAGCTGGTCCGGGCACACTTTCTGACGGGCATCACGCTGGCCGCGCTGGGCCATACCCAGTACCGCTGGCTCGACCTGATCCAGGTTGCCGCCCTGGGCGGGGCCTACGCGGTCGACTTCGTCGTCATGTTCGTGGCCGCCTGCCTGGCCCAGATGTTCCCGAGCGGCAACGAGCGTCGGGTTTTTTGGCCCCTGCTGCCGGCCACGGCCATGATGGCGGCCGTGCTGCTTTACGGCCATGTTCGTCGGGCGGAGCCCTCGCCGGCCCCGATCGCACGCGTGGCCATCATCCAAGGCTCAATCGGCAGCCGACTCAAGTGGGAAGAAGGCAAGAGCGATTTCATCCACGAGCAGTACCAGGGCTTGACTCGCAAGGCGATCGAAGAAGCGGGCCCCAAAGGCGTCGATCTGGTCATCTGGCCCGAGTCGATGTACCGCGACGCGCTTCGCGACTACGCCCCCTCACTCGCACCGCCGCCTGATTGGAAAGGAACGAAAGAAGAGTTTCACCGAACCGCCGAAGAAGTCGTCGAGTTGAGCCGGAAGCCCCTGGCCGACATGGCCCGAGAATTCCGCACGTCGATGCTCGTCGGCGTGGAGACCGTCAGATACACCAACGAGGGCCCTCAGCAGTACAATTCGGCGATCGCCGTCACGCCGGACGGCCGGTTCAGCCCCCGCTACGACAAGATGCACCGGGTACTTTTCGGCGAATACGTCCCGCTGGCCGACCGGTTTCCCAAGTTGCGGGAACTCACGCCGATTCCTGTCAACCTAACGGCCGGCCGAGGGCCCGTGGCGATCGAAACGGCCGGGCTGCGTCTGTCGCCGAACATCTGCTATGAAAACGTGCTGCCCCACGTGATCCGCTGCCAGGTCGTTACGCTGCAACGCCAGGGCCTGGAACCGGACGTGCTGGTCAACCTGACTAACGACAGTTGGTTCGAGGACTCCAGCGCGTTGGACATGCACCTGGTCTGCGCCGTGTTTCGAGCGGTCGAGTGCGGCAAGCCGATGCTCGTGGCGGCCAATGCGGGCTTGTCGGCTTGGATCGACGCCACCGGCCGGATCCACGCAAAAAGCCCTCGCTGCCAGACGGACATCCTCTATGCCGACATCGGGCCGGCTCAACGGGGGAGCTGGTATCTCGCCCACGGCGATTTGCCCGCCGGGGTCTGCCTGGCCGCCTGCGTCCTCTTGGCCCTGGTCGGCCTCTGGGATCTGCTCCGTCGCCGGGCCGCTCTTAAGAAAGCCCCTCCCGAGAAGTAGTCGCAGGAAGCCCGAATCCTGGCCCCACCCTGCGATCTCAGTTTTGAGACTTCTCTGGCAGTCGTATTCTAGGGATCGAGCTGGCAACAGAAGACCAGAGGAACCGGTTATACACTAACTCCGGAATGCCCCCCCATTGGAGCCTGTTTTTGTCCGCATGGTGGATTGGTCAAACCCTCCGGCGTGTAGGTATTCTGATTGACATGTGAAATTGGGCGAGTTTATACTGAGGGGGTAGTTTTTCGGGAATGTAAGTCGGTATTGGATTTCAGGTTCGGGAACACCCACGGCCGCGACTTGCGACGCCGAGTGGTGTGTGTCTTGAGTCATCGGAGAGAGGGTCCTTTTTGGGACCGGCTCCTCCATTGTGTGGTCATAGGAGAGGCGCCTTATGAGTTTCGTCGGTAAGATCCTAACCGTCTTGGTACTAGTGATGAGCGTGACCTTCGCCACCATGGCGGTGATGGTTTACGCCACTCACGTCAACTATCGCGACGAGGTGAAGCGGGCAGCCAGCAACAAACAGGGCAAACCGGCCGGATTGGAGGTTCGCTTCCAGCAATTGACTAAAGAACGCGACACCCTGGCACTCCAGTTGACACGATTGAAGGAAGCAATCGACAAAGAACGCCAGGGTATTGACGAAAAGATCGCCCAACTGGAGTCACAGATCAAAGACAGTGAACAGAAGCGGGTGGATCTGGAGAAGGAACGCCGCGATCTGAACGTACTGAAGACCGAGGCGGTGGCGACGCTCAAGATCACGCAAGACACGCTGGCCCAGAAAGAAGAGCAGAATCAGACTCTTCGCGAGGACATCCGCATCGCCAACGAGGAACGTCGCGAGGCGTTCGACCGGATCCGGGAGATCACCGTCGACGTCCTTGATCTTCAGACGACCAAAGAGCGGCTTGAAGCCCGAAACAGCGAGCTGGCCGTCGATCGCAATCGCATCCTCAATCTGCTCCGCGTCAACGGCATCAACCCGAACACCGACCCGGCCGCCGTTTTGCCCAAGGTCGACGGTGAGGTCCGCGCGGTCCTGCCCGACGGTCTGATCGAAATCTCGATAGGCTCGGACGACGCCCTGAAGAAGCGGGACCAGTTGCAGGTCTACCGGTTGGCGGGCGGACAGAGCCGCTACCTGGGTCGGGTCGAGGTCATTAAGACCGCGCCGGACGTGGCTGTCTGCAAAATCCTGCCCAACTACCGAAGCACCGCAGGCGCGATTCAGGCCCAGGACCGAGTCACTTCGCAACTGGAATAGGTCCTCGACCGACGGACCGCGATCCCTTCATCGTGCCCACCTGTAGCAATTAAAAAACACCGCGAAACGGGAGCATCATGGCTGGCCCCTACCGCAAACCGGAAGCCGACGTCTTCACCGCCATGTTGGTCATCGCACTGGTGGCGATCATCATGGCTTCGATATTTCTCTATCTCGAAACCAAGGAATACGGGACGAACAAGCGTTCCGGCGGCGGTCGCGTCTCCTGGGTCGAGTGCCCGGAGACCGTGCCTGGCACGATTCACGTTGTTGCTGTAGAGCGTGCGTCGACGCAGGAGTTCACTCCCGGCTGGATGACCGGATAGCGCCTCGCGGAAGGCGCTCGCGGCGGTGCGGCTCCTGTCGATGGATTCGCGGCGTCCCTTTTCCCATTTAACCCGGCGAGCACGGATGCCAACGCGACTGCGGGGCTACTTCGACTGCGACATGGCCGTCGATCTGGGCACGGCCAACACGCTGATCGGCCTGGCCGGCGAAGGGATCGTCCTGGACGAACCGTCGATCGTCGCCGTCAACCGTCGCTCGGGCCGGATCCTCTCCGGCGGCTGTGCCGTGGGGCGTCTCGCCCGCCAGATGCTCGGCCGCACGCCCGACTCGATCGAAGTCGTCCGCCCGTTGCGCGACGGCGTTATCACCGACTTCGGCCAGGCCGAAGCGATGTTGGGCTACTTCCTCCGCAAGGCTCGGCCCGCCGGATGGCGTCGCAAGCCCCGGACGCTGGTGACCGTGCCCGGCTGCATTACGCCCGTCGAAAAACGGGCCGTTTTCAACAGCGCCCATCGGGCCGGCGCCCGGCGCGTGATGCTGGTTGACCAGGGCAAGGCGGCGGCCATCGGCGCGGGGCTGCCCCTGGCCGAGCCGGTGGCCAGCATG
Source organism: Pirellulales bacterium (assembly GCA_016931075.1). GTDB lineage: Bacteria > Planctomycetota > Planctomycetia > Pirellulales > Thermoguttaceae > JAFGFF01. Next base: position 16,112 of record JAFGFF010000094.1, read on the forward strand.
GTCTGCGACATCGGCGGCGGAACGACCGAAACGGCCGTCTTCAGCCTGGGCGAGGCCGTCTCGGCCCGATCGATCCGCACGGGCGGCGACACCCTGGACCTGGCCCTGGTCGACTACCTGCTCCGTCGCCACAGCCTTCGGGTCGGGCTGCCCGAGGCCGAGGCACTGCGGATCGCTGCCGGCAGCGCCTTCCCGCTGGACCGCGAGACGTCGCGCGAGGTGCGAGGGCTGGACATGGCGGGCGGGCTGCCTCGTCGGGCATCGGTCACCAGCGAGGAGATCCGCCACGCCCTGGCCGATCCCCTGGAAGCGATCCTCGACGCCATAAAAGGAGTGCTGGACGGTTGCAGCCCCGAGCTGGCCGCCGACCTGGTCGACCGGGGCCTGGTCCTCTGCGGCGGCGTTGCCCAAACGCCCGGCCTGGACCGCTATCTGGCCGAACACACGGGCCTGCCCGTCCGCGTCGCCGACCAGCCCCAGACCACCGTCGCCACCGGCGCCCTCGTTTGCCTCGAACACCTCGACCGCTGGCGGGCCGCGCTCGAATCGAGTGACGACAACTTGTAGCGCTTCTCGCGAAGGTGCGGCGAATGAGTATGATCGGTTTTACCAGTGCCGTACTTCTTGTGTGGCGGGATAATACGATTTCCCAGTTGTAATTAAGCACAGGCAAATCCAGTGGCAACCAAGTCCTTGCAGGAGGAGAGTAGTCGGCCCCCGGCAGCACCTTCACTTCCTTCTTGCAGACCGGCGTGGAAGAGGCGTTCGAACCGCCGGATCGGACCGGGGCGGTTGGGGGCCAGGTTCTTGGTCGAACTCTGTCAGCTCTGGAGGGTGCGAATCTCCCCCAGCGGGATTTTTTGCATTCCGCCGGCCGCTCGGCTATAATCGGACCAGCGTTTTTTGGGGAGAGCGGCATGGGGGAGAGCGGCTGATTGCGTCCCTTTGCTCCTCTCGAAGGTCGCCCTTGGAGCAGGCGGCGCTGACCCCGGACACGGCAAGGCCCGGGGCCATCTTGCATGTGATGCGGGGTTCGCTCGAACCCACGAGTGCGGCTTTGTTCCGTTGACCATCCCAATCAACATGAGGGCGACGACGATGAAACGCTCGCGAGTGATTCTCCTGGTCTGGTTCGCGACATTGTCACTTGTTCTGCTTCCTTCAACGGCTCATGCAGCGGTTATCGGTACTGGAGATATTCAACCCGCCTTAAGCGAGTGGGACGAAACCAAGACCTGCTATGTTGGTCAATATCAGCCTGGCACTCTGACTGTTGATGACGGCAGCGACCTCGCTTCAAAAAATGTGTCCATCGGTTACTATGGGGACGGGGTGGGTGACGTGACGATGACGGGGGCCGGCACCACGTGGCAATGCATCAATGACATAAGCGTAGGGGTCTTTACCTCGGGGACCATGGCGATTACCGACGGCGCCGCCTTTGTCGCGGGTGGTACGACCCGAATTGCCTCCCTGGTTGGTTCCTCCGGCACATTGCATCTCGACACGGGCGGATCTCTGACCACGAAGACACTGGCCGCCAGGCCGATCGATCTGTCCGGTTCGGGCACGATCCATGCACGCGGCCTGGTTGCAGATCTCGATTTCGTGTTCGACTCGCCCGCGAGTCTCCATCAAGCGATACTCCTCGACGATCAGCCGGGTCAGAACATCACGATCGATCTGGACATGTCCAATCCGGCCAACAACGGTTGGCTCGGCGCGGGGTATCGGGCGCGCGGCTCGACGACCATCACGGGCACCGCCGAAGTAACCTCGGCTGGAAGGGCCTATATCGGAATGGTGCTGGGTTCGCACGGCACCCTGACCGTCGATGGACCGGACGCCCGTTGGACGCATTTAGAAGTCGACATGTTCAATAGAGATATCGACGTTGGCTATTATGGAGAGGGATATTTAAACATCCTCAACGGTGGACAGGTAACCGGGGGTTACTCTGCATCCGTCGGCCATCAACTCAACGGCGACTCCGATATCCCCTCCTACGGCCGCGTTACCATTTCGGGCAATAATTCAAAGTGGAGTGGAATCACTAGCCTGATGATCGGACGCGGTGGAAACGGCGACGTGGAGGTCCTTGACGGGGGGGAGTTGGCGATCATTCAAAGCTGCAACATTGGCTACAACGTCGGCTATGGAACTATGACCGTCCGTGATGCCGGTTCGCGTTTAATCGTCGATAGCGCCATCCACACCGGTTATTTAAATGAAACGCATGGAACGTTCCGTATCCTCAACGGTGGGTACGCCGAAAGCAGAGACGGCATCATCTCGGTATTCGACGACGGTATTGGCGAGGTGGTGATCCGTGGTAGCGGATCGACCTGGACTGTCCATGAAGACCTCCACGTCGCGCGCAGCGGTGTCGGACAAATGACGATTGCCGACGGCGGAGTTGTTACCTGCAAGAAAGGCACGGTCGGTAACGATTCAACGGGCAACGGCTGGGCACTTGTTTACGGAGACAACTCGCGTTGGACCAGTAGCGTAAGCCTCAAGATCGGTAACTCCGGGCGGGGAATACTGTCTATCGCTGACGGGGGAACCGTTTCGGCGCCAAGCGTGTCCATCGGAAACAGCCAGTCGCTGCTGGCCATCGAGGTCAGCAACGACAGCCTCCTTTCGGTGAATGACGGGCTGGGTACGATCACGAATAACGGCACGATGCGATTCATTGCCGGCGCTGCCGCACAGGTCTTCACGTACTATACACCCGTCTCGGCCAGCACCTGGTCAGGGAGCGGGACCATTGAAACGCTCGGCGGAACCTGGATCCCGTCGCTCAACACGTTTACCCCCTCGACCGTTGCCGTGGGCTCCTCCGGCACGCCGATCACACTCGAAGTGTCGAGTACTCAGCGAATGATGGTCAACGACGTTCCCTCGGGCTGGGCACTGGGAGCGAGCTTCCGCGCGACGCCTTCGTTCGAACTGCTCTATGCGACAGCTACTGCCATCGACGGCACGGTGCTCGACGATCTCGAAGAACACCTTTACGAGGTTGAATCGGTCCTCGGCGGTTGGTTGTTGGACGCGTCCGGCGGCTACGCCTCGGGCGATCCGATCTACCTCTCGTTCGACATTGGTGGTGGCTACTCGGCCGACGAGCTTCAACCTTGGTACTTCACGGGGACTGAGTGGATGGAATATGACACGACCGATTTCGTCTATGACGGGACCTACGCCAGCTTCACGGTGGACGTTTTAGCCGGGTTTGCCGTCACGACCGTTGTGGAAATCACGTTGCCGGGCGATGCCAATGGCGACGGTCAGGTCGACGCCGATGACGCCCGGCGACTGGCCGCCAACTGGCTCCAGCCAGGCGGTTGGGCCCAAGGGGATTTCAACGGCGACGGGATCGTGAACGATCTGGACGCCTCGATCCTTGCCGCCCATTGGGGCGACGTCGCCGAGTCCCAGTCCGTCCCCGAGCCTTCCACCTGGGTTCTCGCCGCTTTCGGCCTGTTGGGATTGGCCGTGTTCCGCCGTCGACGCGGACGGTGAGTTAGACGGAAGAAGTCAAAACCGGCGACGCCCCTATTTGCTCCTCGCCGATCGAGCGTTGGGCAGAACGCGGGGGATGATTTGACCGGCGGCTATAGCGCGCTGCCTCTTCGCTTTGACTTGCCGGGAGGTTTCGCCCGGATTGACGTACCAGGTGCTGTCGGTTCGGGCATCGCGGAAGAGGCGTTCGAACTGGCGGACCAGGTCGGGACGCTCGGGGGCCAGGTTCTTCGTCGAGCCTTCGTCGGCCATGATGTCGTAGATCTCCATCGGCTTCTTGGGATGGGGTCGGTACGCGCGATAGGAGCCTTTTCGCGCTGACTGCACGTGGGCATTCTCCCAGTAGAGATAGTCGTGCTGCTTCTGCTTCTCCGGCTGGCCGGTGAGGATGGGCACGATCGAGAGGCCGTCGATTTCTTTCGGAGGGCTCACGCCGGCCAGCTCGGCCGCGGTGGGCAGGAAGTCCCAGAACGCGCAGACGTGATCGCAATCGCCCGGCTGGATCTTGCCCGGCCAGTGGACGAACATCGGGACCCGAACACCCCCTTCGGTCGACGTGAACTTGCCGCCGCGCCAAGGGCCCTTGTTGTGAAAGAACAGATCGTCTTCCCAGCGGGGTCGGCCCATGTATCCCCAGTGACTGTAGCCGTTGTCGCCGGCAAAGAAGAGGATCGTGTTGTCATCGAGCCCGAGCGACTTGACCAGATCGACGATCCGGCCAACGGATTCGTCCAGGTGCGTGACCATGGCGGCCCATTCGCGCCGGCGCGTGTCGGGGAACTCCTTGCGGTCTCGGTATTGGCGGAGATTGGGCGTGACGAGCGGGCCGTGGGGCAATTGCGTCGCATAGTAGAGGAAGAAGGGCCCGTCGCGGTGCTCGCGGATGAACTTCAGGGCCTC
>JAFGFF010000095.1 GCA_016931075.1 Pirellulales bacterium
CGACGACTGCCACGTAGTCGGTCGTTATCCGGTCTTGTTCGTGGAAGTCGCAGGCAGTAGGGCAAAGAAAGATGACGGGCATCTTCTCAGCCAACTTCCGGTTGTGGGGGCTGTCCCATGGTTTGTCCAGATGGTACGCCTGGTAAAGGTAGTCGCAACCGACATAGGGGAGCATAAGCACTCGCCAACTATACAACGACTTACCGTCCGGATCAGTGACATACGCTGGAGGAAAGCTTCCGTGCTCGGCATGATATTCGAACACGGCATTCCTAAGTAGCGCCATGTTGCCATAACACACAGAGCGTCTGGACACAGGGCGCGCGCACACCACGTTGGCGTAGTAGCAGCCGAATACAGCCAATCCTATCAACAAGAGAAAGCCGGCCCAGAACGCCATTCCCAGCGATCGCGTGGCCACGGCCAGCCGAATGCTCACCACCAGTGCGATCACATAGATCAGCCCAACAATGGCCAAAGGCCCGCCGACCGCCAGCGTCGCGGCGACCGCGACGAACAGCACCAGCAGGGTCCGGAGGGTGAATTGCATGTCGCGCTATTTCATCCTATTCGTGTGTTTTGTGCCTTTCGTGGTTCTCTCCTCTGCCCACCGAACCAACACCGGCGGCAGAGGGCGGGTGAGAAGATAGGCCAGCGAAAGAAGAAGAATGACGCCGGCAACGACCTGGGCAGTGAACGACGGGTCGGGCATCAACGGAATCCGTCGAAGCTCCACTGGCGGGTTGTGCGGCATCGTTTCCAGGTCGACCTTTTCGCCGCCGGCAATGGTCAACGCAGCCTGGAAGTCGTCTCGATTGGGATGGCCCGGCCAGAAATCCGTCGACTCGTCTGCAAGCAGGACGTTGCCGCTGGTGCCAATTATCATACCTTGTTCGGGGAAGTGGCCGCTGGAAGGAACGCGATGGTTTGATTTTTCAGTGCTCAACACCTCGGCCAGCGTCGGATCGAACGGTGCCGTCCACGGGATGTCGGAATCGCCGATCTCTACAAGAAGCAGGGTGTTTTCCGGCCCGTCGGTGAAATCCTCCAGCCGACTCCCCTTCGCCCCCGGCCATGCCGTGCCCGGCCCGACGACTGCCACGTAATCGGTTGTGATCCTGTTCTCGCCGTGGAAATGATCCGCCGTTGGACAATGAAACACATAGGGCATTTTCTCGGCCAGCTTCAGGTTGTGGGGGCTGTCCCACGGTTCGTCGAGTCGAAACGCCTGATAGAGTTCGTGGCATTCAAGATGCGGCAACAGCAGAACTCGCCAGCTATACAAAGGCTTGCCATCCGGATCGGTGACATAGGCCGGGGGGAAGCTTTTGTGGGCGTTGTGATAGTTGTTCAGTGCGATTCCGAGAGTCTTCAGGTTGCTGTAGCATATCGAGCGTCTGGACGGAGTGCGTGTCGCTGTTACAAGAGGTACAAAGAACCACCAGATGGCCAGGAAAACGAGCCCTACTACCACGAGATGAGTAGCCGGCTCCGTCCACTTTGTGACCACGGCCAGCCGAATGCTCATCACCAGCGCGATCACATAGATCAACCCAACAATGGCCCAAGGCCCACCGATCGCCAGCGTCGAACTGACCGCGACAAACAGCACCAACAGGGTCCGGAGGGTGAATTGCATGTCGCGCTATTCCATTCTAGTCGTTTGTTTCGAGCTTTTCGTGGTTCTCTCTTCCGCCCACCGAACCAACACCGGCGGCAACGGCCGGGTGAGGAGATAGGCCAGTGAGAGGAGCAGAATGACGCCGGCCACGATCCGGGCCCAGAGCGGCCGGGGCAGGCTGGTGGTTCTCCATAATGCCTGCGGTAGGTTCGAGTACGTTGTCTCGGCTTCCTGTGTCTCGTAATATGCCGCCTGTCTATCCGAGTCAAAGGGATCCGGAATGAGGAAAAGAGAAAGCGCGCAGGGGGAACAAAGAACTCCCAAGATCACAAGTCCGGCGACACAAGAAAAGGGTTTGTCGACAGGCACCAGTTTTGCTGCCCGATAAAACAGCGCCAGCACCATAAAATAGCCCACCCCGAGCACGGCCAACAGCCCGAATGCCGCCAGCGTCGCGGCGACCGCGACGAACAGCACCAGGAGGGTCCGGAGGGTGAATTGCATGTCATTTTTGGGCCGAGAGGCGCTGGATGACTTCGAGGGTGGCGGCCAGGGTGGCTTGGAGTTCGGCGAGGCTGTCGCGTTCTTTTTGGACGACGGCGGCCGGGGCGCGCTCGGTGAAGGCGGCGTTGGAGAGTTTTTTCTCTTTCGCGGCGATGAACGATTCGAGCTTGGCCTTTTCGGCCTGCTTTTTCGCGATCTCGGCCGCGACGTCGATCAGGCCGGCCAGGTCGACGAAGATCTCGACGCCAGGCAGGGCCGTGTTGGCCGACAGGGCAGGGGGGGCCACGTCGGGCCCGGTGCCGGTCAGCGTCGCGCCGGCCATCGAAGCGAAGTAAGGAGCCATCGGCTCCAACAGCCCGGCTGTTTGGGCGTCGCAGCGAACGGAAAAATTGATCGACTGCTTCGGCGGCACGTTCTGACGCGAGCGGATCTCACGGATGCCCCGCAGAATCTCCTGGAATCGGGCAAATCGGGCTTCGATCGTCGGGTCGCGGCGCGCGGCGTCCACCTCGGGCCACGGGGCGATCATCACGCTCGACGCGGCCGGGGTCAATTCGTCCAGCCCACGCTCGGGCGCGATCTCGCCCAGCAACTGCCAGACCTCTTCGGTGACAAACGGGATCATCGGGTGCAGCAGCCGCAGCAGGACGTCCAGCGTGTGGGCCAACACCCGTTGGGCCGTCGGCCGGTCGGCCGGGTCTTGCAGACGGCTCTTGACCATCTCGACGTAGAAGCTGCAGAACTCGTCCCAGGCGAATCCGTAGAGCGCCCGGGCCGCGTCAGCGTAGCGGAACTCGTCCAACGCGTCGGTCACCTCGCCCGTCACGGTGGCCAGCCGGCTCAGGATCCACCGGTCCTCGACCAGCAGGTCCTCGTCGGCCACCGTGCCCGGCGTGTAGCCTTCCAGGTTCATCAGGGCGAACCGCGAGGCGTTCCACAACTTGTTGCAGAAGTTCCGGGCCTGCTCGAACCGGTCGCTCACCACGGCCCCGCGGGGCAGGGCCACGTCCTCGGGCTTCTCGGCCCATTGGGTCGAAAACTCCTTGCCGCACTCCTTGCACTTCACCCGGGGCAGGATCCGGTTCTTGCGGGTCTGCTCGATCAGCTTGCCGCAGTGAGGGCACTCGAACTCGACCGGCATCCGGATGTCCTGCGTCTCGGTCGTCAGATAGGCCAGCCCGAAGCGGAGCGAATCGGCCCCGAACTTCTCGATCACGTCGATCGGATCGACCCCGTTGCCCTTCGACTTCGACATGCCCTCGCCGAACCCGTCGAGAATCTTTGGGTGGATGAAGACGTTGGGAAACGGGACCTGGCCGACGTTGTGCAGCCCGGCCAGGACCATCCGCGCGACCCAAAGCGTGATGATGTCGCGGCTGGTGATCAGGACGTCGGTCGGGTAGTAGTAGTCCAACTCCTCGGTCGCCTCGGGCCAGCCGAGGGTGGAATGGGGCCAAAGGGCCGAGCTGAACCAGGTGTCCAGGACGTCTTGCTCCTGTTCGCTCATCATCGAAATGCTGGCCCAGAGCGCTCTGTCGGCAGTGTCACGTGGATCATTGGTGGGAAGATATGGTTCAACAGGTTCATCAGCATCAGAGAACCCCGAATGTCTTGCTCGATGGTGCCGTCTGTAGAAACGGTTTATCTCATCTATCGCTTGTTCAGTGCGAGCACAAAGATAGTAGACAACTTTCGATTCTCCGGCTGGCATCACTGCGATATCGTCCGTGAGCCCGAATGCTTCAGCGAATTCATCCAAGTCTTTCAGAAAGACCAGCCGAGACTTTTCACGATTTGCTATGTGTGAACCCGAGTCATCGATGTGAGTATCGACCTTGAAGCTAATCTCCCACACTGGAATCTGATGACCCCACCAGAGCTGCCGGCTGATCGGCCAATCGCGTTTCTCGCTGAGCCAATCGAGGTAGCCCTTGGTGTAGCGCGAGGGCGTGATCTTCACTTGGCCGTCGGTCACGGCGTCCATGGCCGTTTGGGCCAGGTCGTCCATCTTGACGAACCACTGGTCGGTCAGGAGCGGTTCGATCGGCGTCTTGGACCGATCGCTGTGGGCCAGGTCGATCTCGCGGTCCTCGATTTTGACCACCAGGCCTTGCTTTTCCAGATCGGCCACGACGTTCTCGCGCGCGACGAGCACCGTCTGGCCGACGTAAGGCCCGGCCGCGTCGTTGAGCGTGCCGTCGAGGTTCAGGATGTTGATCATGGGCAGGCCGCAGCGCAAACCGACTTCGTAGTCGTTCGGGTCGTGGGCCGGCGTGATCTTCACGCAGCCGGTGCCCATCTCGGGCTTCGCCCAAGGGTCGGCCACCAGTGGAATCTCGCGTTCCAGCAACGGCAACAGCAGTTTCCGCCCATCGGCCGCCATCTTGCGAAGCGTAATCAACTCGGGCAGCAGGTTCTTGCGTCGCTCGACCAGGTCGTCAAGCTCCTGTTGGATCTCGGGCTTTTGTTTGGCTGGCGCATCGGCCAGTTTTTCGCGCAGTTCGGCCTCGACGGCGTCCAACGCGGCGGCCGGGTCGGGGTGGACGGCGACAGCCGTGTCGCCCAGCATCGTCTCGGGCCGGGTCGTAGCGATGGTGACGTGTTTTGGTTCGCCCGGCTTGGGGTCGATCACCGGGTAATGAAAATACCAGAAGTGGCCGGGCACGGGATCATGGAAGACTTCGTCGTCGCTGACGGCCGTTTGCAGCATCGTGTCCCAGTTGACCAGCCGCTGGCCCCGGTAGATGAGCCCTTCCTGGAACAGGCTGAAGAACGTGTGGCGGACGGCCCGGGCGCAGACGGAGTCGAGCGTGAAACGGGTTCGCTCCCAATCGCAGCTACAGCCCATCAGCTTGAGCTGGCCAAGGATCCGTTTTTCGTAGGATTCTTTCCACTGCCAAATCCGCCCGACGAGCCCCTCGCGGCCCAGTTCGTGCCGGCTGAGCTTTTCCTCGGCGAGCAGGCGGCGTTCGACGACGGCCTGGGTGGCGATGCCGGCATGGTCGGTGCCGGGCATCCAGAGGGTTTCGTAGCCCTGCATCCGTTTCTGCCGGATGAGAATGTCTTGCAGCGTGTTGTTCAACGCATGGCCCAGGTGCAGCGCCCCGGTCACGTTGGGCGGCGGGATGACGATCGTGTAGGGCTTCCGGTCCGGGTTCGGCTCGCTGTGGAAGAGGCCTTCCTCCTCCCAGAACGTGTACCATCGCTTCTGCGCGGCCGTGTGATCGTATTGCGTGGGCAACGAACGTGACGGGGTGGTGGACATTGCTTCTTGCTTTGTGGGTGGAACGTTGGAATAAAAGATGGTTGAACGTGTAGGGTGGGGCACACCTGCCCCACCAAGGTCATGCGTTGGAATGCAATGGTGGGGCAGGTGTGCCCCACCCTACAATATGATCTGCCGGCGGAACGCTACGATTGCGGGGCCGATTTGTCTTCGTCCTTGGCCAGTTTGTACTCCAAACTGTCGACTAGGGCAATCCAACTGGCTTCGATGACGTTTTCGCTCACGCCGACGGTACCCCAGGTGTCGGTTTCGTCCTGGCTTTCGATCACCACCCGGACGCCGGCCGCCGTGGCCGCTTCGGAGTTGATCACGCGGACCTTGTAGTCGACCAGGTGCATGGACCGCAGGGACGGGAACCGGCCGTTGAGCGCCTTGCGCATCGCGGCGTCCAGGGCGTTGATGGGGCCGTCGCCCTCGGACACCTCGTGGCGGATCTCGTCGCCGACGCGGATCTTGACCGTCGCCTCGGTGGTCGTCTTGCCGTCCTTGTTGGTCTCGACGTTGACGTGATAGGCCAGGCGGTCGAAATGGGACTTGAACGTGTCGGCGCACTTGCGGACCAGCAGGTCGAACGAGCCGGGCGCCGCCTCGAACTGGTAGCCGGCGTTCTCCATCGAGACGACCCGGGCGAGGATCTTGTCCATCAGCTTCGCGTCGTGCTGGATGTCGTGCCGCATCGTCAGTTGGACGATGTTCGACCGGCCGGAAAGCTCGCTGACCAGGATCCGCCGCGCGTTGCCGACGCGCTCGGGATCGATGTGTTCGTAACTGGCCGTGTTTCGGGCGACGCCGCTGACGTGCAGGCCGCCCTTGTGGGCGAACGCGCTCTTACCGACGAACGGTTGCGTCGCGCGGAAGTTCATGTTGACCGTCTCGTAGACGAACCGGGACAACTCGGTCAGGTGCTCCATGCCCGTGTGGCCCAGGACGTCGTACTGGTCGTATTTCAACGCCAGGTTGGCGATGATTGAGATCAGGTCGGCGTTGCCGCACCGCTCGCCGAACCCGTTGATCGTGCCCTGGACCTGCGACGCGCCGGCCGTGACGCCGGCCAACGTGTTGGCCACGGCCAGCTCGCAGTCGTTGTGGCAGTGGACGCCGATCGGCACGCTTAGGGCCTCGATCGCGGCGGCAGTGGCCCGGGCGATCTCCTCCGGCATGCTCCCGCCGTTGGTGTCGCACAGCACGACCGTGCCGGCCCCGGCGTCGACGGCCGCTTGAACCGTCCGCATCGCGTACTTCGGATCGGCTTTCCAGGCGTCGAAAAAATGCTCGGCGTCGAAGATCACCTCGCGGCCGGCGGCGGCCATGAGCCGGACGCTCTCGGCGATCATGTCGAGGTTCTCGTCCAACTCGGCCCGGATGATTTCCTCGACGTGGAACGCCGAGGCCTTGCCGACCAGCGTGACGACCGGCGTGCCGGCGGTCAGAATCGCCTGCAAGCCCGGGTCGTCCTTGGCGGGAAAGCCCTTGCGCCGGGTCATGCCGAACGCACAGACCTTCAAATGGGCCAGGTCCATCTCGGCGACGCGGCGGAAGTATTCGGCGTCCTTCTCGTTCGAGCCGGGGTAGCCGCCTTCGACGAAATCGAATCCCAGACTGTCCAGCCGCGCGGTCAGGGCCAGCTTGTTCTGCAACGAGAAGCTGATCCCCTCGGCCTGCGCGCCGTCGCGGAGCGTCGTGTCGTAGATCTGGATTCGACGCATGGTGGGTGGAATTTTTTCTGTTAGAAGAACGTCTATGTATCGTGTCAAATTGTAGGAGGCGACTCCCGTCGCCGATTGGTCCCGGCTTTCAACTCATCGGCGACAGGAGTCGCCTCCTACAATCGTGGAATGGTCCCCATCGAAAGGCACCCTCCTAAACAAAAGGGGCCCTCAGGCCGTCGGGTGGCCTCAGGGCTGGGGGGTGGCCGGTCCGTGGTCGCCTTGTGCTCGAGTGAGGCCGAAAACGCCAAACACTCAAAAATACGGGGTTAAAGCGGTTATGTCAAGTTGGGAAGGGGGGTAAGGCGGCTGGGTGCCCTACGCCACTTCGTCTTTATACCGGTCCTCTTTGCCCGTGGCGGCGGCGTCTTGGTCGTCGTCCACGTCTTCCTCTTCGGCCTCGTCGTCGACTTCTTCCTCTTCGTATTCTTCGTACTCGTATTCGTCGTCCTCGTCAGAGTTCTCTTCCTCGGGGTCCTCTTCCTCGGGCTCCTCGTCGTCTTCGAGTTCGTCTTCCTCTTCATATTCGTACTCTTCGTCGTCCGAGTCCTCATCCTCCTCGTAGTAGTCTTCTTTCTCGTCCTCGGGTTCGTCCTCTTCCCCAGACACGTCCTTGACCCAGGCGGTTCGGCCTGGTGGGACTTCGGGCGATTCGATCCGGATGGTGTTGCTACGTTGGGGCAGCGGGGGGAGGGCTGCGGAGGGGGCATCGCCCTGGCCGATCATGGCGGCCCAGTCCTCGACGCTCAGCAGGACCTCCCGGGCTTGCGAGCCGTTGTAGGGGCCGATGAAGCCATCCTCGGCCATGTAGTCGATCAGTCGGGCGGCCCGGCCGTAGCCGATGCCCAGCGAACGCTGCAACAGCGAGACGCTTCCCCGGCCCTCGCGGACCACGACGTCAACGGCCGCCTCGTAGAGCTCGTCCCGTTCGGCGAACTTGCTCCGGGCGTCGCTGTTGCCAGGCCCGTCGGTCTTGAGCTGGACCAGTTCCTTGACGTACTGCGGCTCGGTCGTGGCCACTGCGTCGATAACCGAGTTGATCTCGTCGTCGCTCAGGTAGGTGCCCTGACCGCGGATCAACGTGCTCGTGCCGGGCCAGAGGAACAGCAGGTCGCCGTTGCCCAACAGGCGGTCGGCCCCCATCTCGTCGAGCACCACGCGGCTGTCGGTCCGGCTGGCCACCTGGAACGACACTCGGGCCGGCAGGTTCGACTTGATCAGGCCCGTGATAACGTCGACGGTCGGCTTCTGCGTGGCCAGGACCAGGTGGATGCCGACAGCTCGGCTCTTCTGCGCCAGGCGGATGATGTGGCCTTCGACTTCCTTGGCGGCCGTCATCATCAAGTCGGCGATCTCGTCGGCGATGATGACGATGAACGGCATGTGCGACGGGATCTGCTGGGCTTCGGCCTCGTCCTCGGGCTGGATCCGTTCGAGCAACTCCTCGCGGCCGAGTTGGTTGTACGACGTCACGTGGCGGACGCCGGCCCGGGCCAACAACCGATAGCGGTCCTCCATCTTCTCGACCGCCCAGGCCAGAATCGCCTCGGCCTTGCGCATGTCGGTCACGACCGGGTGCATCAGGTGCGGCAGGCTCTTGTAAGGGCTCAGTTCGACCATCTTCGGGTCGATCAGCAACAGGCGGACTTCGTCGGGCCGCCGGGTCATGAGCATCGAGACGATCATCGAGTTCAGGCACACGCTCTTGCCCGTGCCGGTCCGCCCGGCGATCAGCAGGTGGGGCATCGAGGACAGGTCGACGACCATCGGGTTGCCGGCGACGTCCTTGCCCAGGAAGATGGGGATCCGCATCTTTGTGGCCCGGTTGCCCGACTCTTCGATCACGTCGCGCATCCGCACGAGCTGTCGATCGGCGTTGGGCACTTCGATGCCGACCGTGTTTTTGCCCGGAATGGGCGCGACCACGCGGACCGTCGGCACCCGCAGCGCGATGGCCAGGTCGTCGGCCAGCGAGGCGATTTTGCTCAGACGCAGGCCGGCTTCGAGTTCGATCTCGAATTGGGCGATGACCGGGCCGGTCTGGATCTCGACCACGCGGACGTTGTACCCGAAGTTGGCGAACGTCTTTTCGAGGATCTTCGCCTTCTGCCGGACGTCCTTCTCGTGCTCGTCGAACGAATATTCCTCGCTGGGCGTGAGCAGTTCGATCGAGGGCAGTTCGTAGTCCTCGGCCTGTTGCTCGACGTCGGCGACTTGAATTTTTTCGATGACTTCCTCGCGCGGCGTCCGCTTTGGCTTGCGGATCTTCAGGCGGCCGGCCGGCGCGTCGCCCGACTTGGCGTCGGCATCCTCTTCGCCTTCTTCCTCCTCTTCCTCGTCTTCGAGTTCGTCTTCCGAGAGATCGCTGTTACGGCCCGCGATCCGCACGGCGATTTCGTCCGCGTCCTCGTCTTCTTCCTCTTCCTCCTCGGCATCGCGTTTGCGCCCGGCCAGCGTGGCGCACGCGCCGACGGCCAGCAACACGCCCCGGCCGATCCCCCGGGCAGGCACGCCGACGCCCCAGCCCAACGCCCGGATGAGGAAATAATCGGTACACAAGAGCAGCCCGCCGAGGATGACGCTGGTGGTGAGGATATACGCCCCGACGCTGGCGAAATTGGCTTCCAACAGCGCGCGGCCCGTCGCGCCCAGGTATCCACCCGATCCGATCACCGGCCCAGGCGAGAGCCGCGCCGCGCCCATGGCCGCCAGGGTCGTCACGCCGGCCAGTGACAGAATCCACCCGCCCAGCCGCAACACCGGCTGGTTGATCTCCCGTCGGGCCAAAAGAAGCGAATCGACCACCGCCAACGAGAACAGCAAATAAAAGGCCCCCAGCCCGAACCCTTGGAACAGCAACCGGCTGACCAGCGCCCCGGACCGGCCGCAGACATTGTGTACCTCGGTCGCCGCCGGATAGACCAGCGAACTGGGCGGGTCGGCCGGATCGTAGCTGAACAACGACGCCGCCAGAAAGACGGTCAGCGCCAGCAGCCCCAGGGCCAACAGATCAAGTTTCAAATCACGGTCTTCGAGCATCCGCGCGTCGCTTGCCGCGTGGGGAGTGTTCTCCACGCCGTCACGAAGATGGCCAATCGGTCCAGGGCGCGTCCATGCCCGACGAGAGTCCTACACGTCTCTATCCCCATCGACCATTGGCCCGTCCCCCGACCACTCCCAACTCCCGCCCCCCGAGCCCTTGCCCGCCACGAACGACAGGCAGAACCGTCCTAACAGTTCCAATCCTCACCAGAAGCACGTCCAGGAGAAGCGGAGGGGCAGGGGGGGAGCTTGTAGGTCAGGCTGTACCTGACAGGTTTGGAGCGTTAACACTGCTCAGTGTTGTAGTGGTCAATCTCGATCGGGATGCCCAGAGCATCAGCACGCTCTCGAATCGACCTAGGCAGGGCAGGCGGGGTGTCCGTGGCACCTTCAGAGAAGCAGAAGAAATCGACGGTAATGCCGGTTGTGATGAGGTCGCGTATCTTGTCCGCCAACGGATCGAGTTGTGAAAGAAGCCAGTCGAGATGCGTTTCCAGGCAAGGTGAATCCACCCAGTGTTCGGACGACATCGTCCAAAGTCCACCACGGTATGGAGAGTGCTCCTGCACCTTGCCCATCTTATTGACCTTCGCAAAAGTAGTGACACCATCAGATTTGAAGTTTTGTGTGTTTAAGAAAGGCGGGGAGGAGGTTTTGATTGC
>JAFGFF010000096.1 GCA_016931075.1 Pirellulales bacterium
CGGCCCGGACCCATGCCGAGTTGCTCAACGCGCCCGCCCGACCCGACGAAATCCTCATGGACAAAGCCCGGATCCGCGCGGCCCAAGCCCGACTCGAACTGGCTCGGGTGGAGTTGGATCGGACCAAAGTCCGGGCCCCCTCGGACGGCCAGATTCTGGACGTCGAGGTGGAGCCGGGCGAGCTGACCGGGCCCGACGTGGCCCAGCCGGCCGTGGTCATAACGGACACGAGCCGGTATCGCGTTCGGGCCTTCATCGAAGAGATGGACGCCCCGCGAGTGCGGCAAGGCATGAGCGTCCGGGTCGTGGCCGACGGTCTGCCGGGCCGCGCGCTCGAAGGACGCGTCGCCCAATGCTGCCCTCGCATGGGCCGCAAGCAGCTCTGGAGCGACGACCCGGCCGAACGCTACGACACGAAGACCCGCGAAGTCTGGGTCGACCTGGACTCGCGCGAGGACCTCATCATCGGCCTTCGCGTCGACGTGGTGATCGACACCGAGTCGGCAGCGCCAATTCCTAGCGTTTCCCCCAGCCCCGAAGACGGCCGTCCCCGCACCCCAATTCACGCCGTCCGCAACCTGGCGTGTGCGTCGGCCGATCCGCACTGAGCGAAGCATTCCGGACCATGCCCGGTGGATCGCGAAGACCCCACCTACTGGTGGATAGCTCATCAGGCTCCATCCACATTGTCTGAGCGAATCGGCAGGGGTCGGCGAATCCTAGCCTCCCTTCTAGACGTCGCCGAACCGATCTTTGACGTCCGGCCCGAACCGGGTACACTGCCAGTCGATTGTTGCCAGAGATCTTGTGGATGCCATTCGGCCAAGGAGGGAACATGTCGGGCTCAACCGATTCAATGAGACGGGTGCGACTGTCGGTCGCCATGATCGTTCGCAACGAGCAGAAGGTGCTCGGCGAGAGTCTTCGCAGTGTCCGGAGCATTGCCGACGAGGTCGTCATCCTCGACACGGGCTCCTCGGACGGAACGGTCGCGCTGGCCGAACAGACCGGCGCGCGATGCATCCGCGCCAACTGGAACGACGACTTCGCGGCCGCCCGGAATTTGCTGTATCGCCAGCTCACGGGTGAGTGGGTGCTCTGGCTCGACGCGGGCGAGACGCTCGAAGCGGCGTCGGCCAGCGAGCTGCGCACATGGCTGGACCGCCAGGCCAAGGGCGAGAACGTCTACATGATGTTGGTCCGCAGCCCGTCGCCCGTGCCCGGGGCTTCGGCCGAACAGATCGCCCAGCCGCGTCTGATGCCATGCAATCCGGGTTTGAGGTTCGAGGGCCGGATCCGCGAGACGATCGAGCCTTCGGTCCTGGAACTGGGGATGAAATTCGCCGCCGCGCCGGGGATCATCCGCCGCCACGCACGTCACCAACGGTCCGAGGTCAAGGCACGTCGCGCGGAGTGCGATCTGCGGATCGCCCAATTGGAGATCGACGCCGGCGCCGCTCCACGCCCGCGCGTGCTGATCGCCCGGGGCGAGGCCCTGGCCGACTTGGGCCAAAACACGGCCGCCCGACAGGCGTTTCTCGCCGCGATCGAAGCGGCCGAGCACGGTTCGACCGAAATGCTCGAGGCGTACTACGGCCTGCTCACGGCCGAGGACGCCAGTTCGTCCGGCCTGGTTCGGCAGATGACCACGTGCCTCGAAGCGTTGGAAATCTTCCCGCTGGACGCCCAACTCCACCTGGCCATGGGCAATTACTTGCAGGCGCGTGGCGAATTCGATCTGGCCGCGCGTTCGTTCCGCTCGGCGATGGAACACGGCCAATTGAACCTGGAAGTCTGGCACCTGGCCGAGGTGGCCGAGGTGGCCGCGTCCTGCCTGAGCCTTATCCTGCAAATGCAGAACAAGGACCAAGACGCCCTGGAGCTTCTCTCCGAAGCGATGCAACGATATCCCGATTCTCCGCGACTATGCCGTCGGGCCATCGATTTGCACATCAAACTAGGGCAGGTTGACAAGGCGATCCGCGCGGCCGAAGGGCTGCCACACGAGATGCTCTCCAAAGTGGCTCTGGCCGACACGATCCGCGGTGCGTGTAAGGCGGTGGCCAAGGACTGGGTAGCCGCGTTGGGGTATCTTCAGGCAGCCTACGCCACCGGGTGCGAAGATCCGTTGTGTCTCCGATGGCTGACCGTCACGCTCCTGTCGAACGGCCGCCGCGACGAGGCCCAGGGTGTCCTTCGAAAATGGCTCCAGCGAGAGCCCGACAATGCCGAGGCCCTGGCCTACCGCGAGGCAATCGAAGAGCCGCCGGCGACCAACTGGACCGAGACCGAGACGGCCGGCGCGACCGGATGGCTGCGGATCGACCCGGCTGCCGCCCAACTGGACGTCTACGCCCCCCACTGGCCGACGATCGTCCAGGTCACGACCCAGGACGACGAAGTCTAGCCCGGACTATTCAGAAGGGCGGGAGTCTTTGGGCTTCCAGGGACGTCTAGGTGTTTGTGGGAAGAACGCCCAGATCACGACCCGGAAGCCCGAGATGGATTGGTAGTAGGGCTTTCTGTCGAGCTTTGGTTTTCTTGCATGAAGCCGAGTGTGGAGAGCACTCGCCGGCCTGGGTTCCGGCTGATGTCGGACTGTTGCCGCATCGGCAATGGAACGAGCGCCTCGGTGATTACACCTGTCGCTTAGAGGAAAGGTGGCCCTCTGCCTGCTCGGCCAGTTTCTTGATTCCGTCCAGCGGCCCTTTGCCGACCGAGTAGCCGACGCAGTTGATGATCTTCATGAAGAGTTGCGCCCACAGTGGTATGCCTGAGTGGGTGAAGTCAATCGTCTGACACACCCTGGTCCCGCCCCGTTTGGGAACGAGCCGGTAGCTCTCCCGAACAAATCCCTCCGGCTTGAACGCATTTCCGCCAGAATACTTCGTTGTCAGCAGCCGTTCCGGTTCGTACTCCTCGATCACGCACTCCGCCACCTGCTCGGGCTTTCGCCCCATCCTGAACGCCGCCTCGTACCGATTCCCCACCCCAAACGGCCCCCGCCCCGCGTCGCTTCGTGTACACTTCGGGTTCCACAACTCCATCAAATTGGGATCCGAGATCACCTCCCATACCGAAAACGGCGGCGCGTTGACGTGGATACGGTCGTGGAGTTTCATGGGACTATATGATGTTTGAGTTTACCAGAGACGCGAACCATTTGGGCGGACACTCGCGGCATCGATCACCGGCAGACTTCATTGTATCAGCATTCCGCCCGCCCCAGGGCATTTTGGCACTTCGCCAACACGTTTCGGCGGTTCTCATCCTTTTCCTCCGCATCCGACTTCACGCCGCGCGGACGAGTTGACCGGAAGGCCCTCAGGGCGATCGACGGGTTGCAGGCGATCAGAAGGTCGAAGACCTCTTCGTGCGAGCCGATGGAAGGGAAACTCACGATGTATGGATTGTTGAAGCGTTTCAGACGCTCGGGGAACGTGTTGATCCGAAGGCTTCGGACGATCCGCTCGGCAGCAGCCTTGTCGCCAGCACGGTAAGCGAGCACGGCGAGCCGGAGCCTGGTGGGGAACTCAATTGTTGGATCAGAGGCGAATTGTGTAACCAGCGGCCCGACTATCGCGGGACGGCGTTGGAACTCCTCGACAAGAAGGAGGTCTCCGAGTATCTCTCTGAGGAGCCTCTCCGAACCCAAACACATCCGAAGCGACTCGACTAGTTGTTGCGGTGAGGCAGTACGAAGGGCCGTTCGGACCGCGCCGTCGGCATCGTGCAGATCGTAGGCTGCGCCGCAGGCCACGACGCCGTCGTCATACAAGTCACGAGCAACCAGTGTTGACACCTTTCCTTGCGAGGCGATGATCGTATTCATCTTGTCGGCCAACTGTTGGGCGAAGGCGGCGACCTCCTTGTCGAACTGGTCTCTTGGATTGTGTGCATAGCGCGCGTAAGTTAGGATGGCGCTGGTGTCGGCCAGCGCGAAAAGGCAGCGACCGACGATGCGACCCGAGGACGTCTTTCCGTAGACGACCTGCTTGTTCACGTCGACCGCATTCGCAACGGCTGAGAAGAAGTTCACGTTGTGAGGACTCAGACAAGTGTCGAAATGGAACCCCATTAACAGAACATCAACCAAGTCGCGCGTGAATGCCAGCCGGTAGGTCTCACCCTTTGCTGTTATTGCCGTTCTCTCAAGATGGTCATCGAGCCACGGGCCGAGTCGAATTCCCTTCCGTTCGATCTTCTCGAGAAAGGCCGCATTGGCCGGTTCGTTACGGAAGTCATAACAGGCGTCCTTCCCCAGCTTCGTGAGGACTCGAAGCCCCAGTTCCTTCATCGGTCCCTTCAATGCCAGGATGCCCGAGAGAAGTTGGTCGTGCGGCGGCTCGAACAGGGTTTCCGGCAGAGAATATCCTTCCCAGCGTGTTCGCAGGGCGCGAGCCGTCGCGTCCTGGCATGCGTGCACGTATCGCTCAACCGCCTCGTGGTCGGCCCGATCGTCGATCTTCTTGGAAAGCGTCTTCAGGCGTTGGGGCGAGACGCGAGCCGGTTCACTCAGCCGACGTCGCAGGTTCTCGGCCCGCTTCTGCAAATGCGCTTCCTGGGAAACCTCTGCTAGACGTTCGGGCGACGCCAGTCTCTGGTCGAGCGACGTCAGTTCGCGTCGGAGCGAGTCTTCATCTGGAAACTCCTTCGACAAGAGCCTCGCGGCGATCGATTCCGCGTCGGGTGATACACCGAGCAGGGCCGTCAGCGATGGGCGCAAGTCGCTTGGGTATCGCGAAATCCAGTCGGGCCGGGTTGCCACCGGCGGCACGGACGCAACGGAAGCCCCCACGGCGTCGGCCATGCGCGCCGACAGACTCAGACGCATCAGCGGCTTCTTCCGGGCCGTCATGACCCATTGCCGCACGATTCGCCACAGGCGATCGTCGTGCAGACGGTCCTTCAACAGCCAGACGAGTTCCCGGAGTTCGTAGTCGTCGTCGAGCTTCGATAGGATCTGATTGAAGTCCGCGTCGTTGTCCAACACGATCAAGGCCGCGCGGATGTTGTCTCGCCAGTAGTACGAATCTTCCTGTTTTGCCAGTCCGGCAGCAAGACGCGACATGCGCTGAATGTCGGAACTCACAAGCAGAAACTCTTCGAGGGAGCCCAGGAGTTTTGGACCAGGCTTCGCCCCGCAATCGTAGAGGACGGCCTCGAGCATCTTGACCCAACGACGCCACGGTATCGAGTCGTCGCCAAGCAGATCGGCGACCACGTCGTTACAGACATTGTCTTTTCTCAAGAGACTCCGCCAGTGCCGCAAAAGCCACTCGTGAATACCACGCCGGTCAAACAGTTCGGCGAGCGACGACAAGAGCCACTGCAGTTGGCGTAATACGGCGTCATGAGTCGAGTGATAGGCCTTATTCTGTTCAGTCTCCCATATCCTGAACAGGGCAAGGCCCACGAATCGCTCGTCCTCCTTGAAGCAACTGAGAAAGCGCCTCCATCGCTTCAGATGGACCGGCCGGTCCGACACGGTTAGAGTATGCTTCATCGCGAATTGCAGACACTGTAGCGTGTGATCCGCCTCGTGATTCCACTTCACGACCAACGTTTTCGCGTCCTTCTTGTAATGGCGCTGCCGGTGACGAGGGATCCGGCGGTCGTGGGCACTCTCCCGCAAAAGGCGAAGATATTTCGTCGATTCGGTTTCCACCTGCTTCCTCATCGTGCTTGCGATCTGGGCGAGATCGCCAGGCAGCAGGAGCCGCACGAGCGTTGTCAGGTCGCGGCGTGTCTTCTGCTTCTGCTCAAGCAGGCATCCTAGGAACGGTCCCCATGTGTCACCCAGGGTTGCCGCGGCCGGGGCCGTCGGAATGCTGAACTCCTTGCTGGCCTCGGCATCCTTCAGGGCCGCGCGCAGTTTCTGGACGTAATCGAGATGAGCGCCGCCCAATGGGGTCGCGCAGAACGCAGGCTCGACCAAGTGAGTCAAAAGAAACGACAGAAGAGGGGCGTCCATGTCCTCATGCAGCGTGCAGAAAACAAGCGGCAAACGCGTCAAGTTGCCCAGCGTGTCGGGCAGTCGCGCGAGTTGATCTGCATGTTGGTCGATCCAGTCGGGTAACGAGAGGTTGCGGCCCCGACGACTCGTGAACTCGAGAAACACAGTCGCATCGACGAAGGACTGCAAACCCGGATGGTCCTTCCGGAGCCGGTCCCATCGCTCGGCCCAGCGGCGGTTCACATACGGGTCAGACAACAGACACCCGACGTCCACCGGGCGGTGGTCGTGGACCGCGTCCTTCAGGATTGCCAATAGACGGTCCATCCGGCCCAACCAATCGTCCACGTCGTCGACAATCTTGGGAAGAGCACGCGGAAAATGGAATCGCAGTTTGCTCAGCACCATCTCCAGCCGGCGCACCGCCTCACGGTTGATCGTGACCTGCCGAAGCATGCCCGGGGATTCCCAAGGCCAGGCTTGCCACTGCACACCGCCCTTGCCCGAGTGCATGGGAAAACCCGGCAGCCACCACGCGTTTTTGCGCAGCAGCGTCCTCGCCCGGGCCTTGCCGTATTGCAGCTTCTTAGTGCGTATGTCTTCCGGTTGCATGGTCGCAATTCTATTGACCGAATACGGTCAGCACAAGAAACAAGGAGTTTTGAGACCATCCCTTGCGAGGGTGCCCACTGCTAAAAAATTGCCCTATCTTTCGGTCAGACACGCTTTCTCCGCTGCAAGTTCTCTACAATCCGCTCAGCCATGTCAGTGCTGACCTGTGCTATACGCCTGACGACAAGCACAGTCTACTTCAACTTGCACCATGTACTCCGGCACCGTATATCCCGGGGAAAATGCCTTAGCCACGCAACGTTCCACAATACTCTCTGGCCACTAGCCACTGACTACTAACCACTTCCCTATCGCCCTCACCCCTGCCCCCCGGGGGGCTAGCGGCGTTTCAAATAGCGAGTATTCCCTACGCGACGTGTGACACCAATGCGGTCGAAGTGGTCCAGCAGCGGGATGGCGAACTTGCGGGTGGTGTCCAGTAGGTATTTGAATTTGACGCTTTCAAGGCGTTCTTCGGTGGCGAAGTGGTCGAGGAGGATCTGGCGGGCACGCTCGATGGCGTCGGCGTGGAAGAGGAGGGCGCCTTCGACCAGCACGAGGCGGCCGTGGTCGCGGAGGATTTTTAGGAGCTTCTCGGCGGTGCGGGGGTCGATCGAGATCTTGTCGCAGATTTCGTCCATGCCGGGCGGCTTGAAACCCGTTTCGCGGAAGAGGGCGTCGAGGGCGTCGAGGCGTTGGGAGTCTTCGTCGCGGAACGTGGCCGTGTGGCCGGGCAGGGCGAGACGGCCGTCCTTTTCGGTCAGGCGGCCGTCGGAGGTCAGGCGGGCGATCAGGCCGTCGAGAACGGGGCGGTCGAGCGCGGACTGTTCGCGAAGCGTATCCAGCGGGACGCCCGGGCTCTCGGGCGTGTCGCGGTGAAAGGCCTCGACCGTGGCCAGCAGTTCGGTGCTCAGCCGGGCGAGCGTTTCTTGGTGGATATACAGCCCGGGCGACAGGGCCAGCACCGTGCCGGAGTCGACCAGTTCCGAAAGCACCTCGCCGAGCCGCTTTGGGAGGTTCTTGGTTCGTTGAGTCAGTTCAGACTCGCTGGCCGCGCCGGACGGGGCCGTTTTGACGGCGTATTCGACGAACGACCGATCGTCGGCGATCGCCCGGGCACGTGCTTGCAGGTCGTCGAGCACCTCGGGCCGGCCGCGTTTGAAGCGCCGATCGACCATTTCGATCAGCGTGCCGCCGCCGATCGTGCGGACCGGCGAGAGGGACCGGACGATGAACGGGTCGCCTGGCCCGGCCACGATGGGCGAGGCGGTCCGCAGGCTCACCAGACACTCCTGGCCCGACTGGATCACGTCGCTTTCGAGCGGATAGACGCTGGCAGTGACTTCCGATGTGCCCGTGTGAAACTTGACCTTCGCCCCCGTCTTGAGCTTCGTCTTTTCCAGCGACAAGAGCCGCAGCCGGGCGACGAACCATTCGCCGGCCGCGAAGAAGCCGGGCAGGGTGACGACGTGGCCGCGGCGGATCCGCCGGGCGTCCCAGTGGCGGACGTTGAGCGCCGCGCACTGGCCCGCCTTGACCACCTTGCTCGACCGGCCGTAGACCTCGATCTGGCGGATCTTGCTCGTCGTCCCTTCGGGCAGAAGGACCAACTCGTCGTCGATCGTGGCCGACCCGACCGTCGGGATACCGGCGACGACCGTGCCATGGCCCCGCGCTGAGAAGGCCCGATCGACCGGCAGACGGAACACGCCGTCGAGCGATTTGGGCTTGAGCGATTCGAGCAGCGCGAGGAGCGTGGTGAAATAGGCGTCGTAGCCCTCGCCCGTGATGCTTGACACGGGGCAGATCGGGGCCTCGTCCAAAAACGTCCCGCGGAGAAACGCCCGGGTGTCCTCGATGACCATCTGGCGGTGATCATCGTCGACGCGGTCGATCTTTGTCAACGCGACGAACCCGTGCCGGACGCCCAGCAGGGTGAGGATCTCCATGTGCTCGCGGGTTTGCGGCATGACCCCGTCGTCGGCGGCGACGACGAGCATGACCGCGTCCATCCCGCTGGCCCCGGCGACCATCGTCTTGATGAAGTTCTCATGACCCGGCACGTCGACGATGCCGACCTCCAGATCGGCGATCCGACACGGGGCGAACCCCAAGTCGATCGACATGCCCCGTTCTTTTTCCTCCCGGAGCCGATCGGTCTCGCAGCCGGTCAGCAGCTTGACCAGCGCCGTCTTGCCGTGGTCGATGTGCCCGGCCGTGCCGAGGGTCAGGTTGATTTGTTCAAGGGGCATGTGGGGCTGGGGGCTGGGAACTAGGGGCTCGGGGTTTGGGAGTGAGGCTACTTGCTCGTTGTGTCCAACATATTCACCACCCCTTCAACCAACAACGCTTCGTCACCCTCCAACAGTGTTCGCGGATCGAGCAGGACCTGGTCGGACTGCACTCGGGCGATGATTGGCGGAGAGTGAAGGCGCAGACGCCGGGCTAACTCGTCGGCCGAGAAGGCGGTGGGCGAAAGGGCAACCAGGCGGGTGGGCAGATCCTGCGTGGGCAACGAGCCGCTGCCCATTCGCGAGAAACCGTCGGTCACCGAGATTTCCACCGGCAGCGAACGCTCGTCAATCGCGCCGGCAATCCGGTCGGCCTGTTGGGCAATTTCATCGAACGGGCGGGAGAGCATCCGCAGCGTGGGCACTTCGCGCATGGCGCGGTCTTCGTCCAGGAAGAGCGACAGGGTGATCTCCAACGCGGCCAGGGTCAGTTTGTCGGCCCGGACCATGCGGGCGACCGGGTTCTTGCGGACGGCCTCGACGCAGCCCTTGCGGCCGAGGATGATGCCGCCCTGGCCGGCGCCGATGAGTTTGTCGGCGCTGGAGCTGACCAGGTCGGCCCCGGCGCGGATCGAATCGGCCAGCGTCGGCTCGCGTTGGAATCCGAACCGGGAGAAGTCGATCAATGCCCCGGCGCCCAGGTCGTCGTACATGACCAGGTTGTGGGCGTGGGCGATCTGGACGAGCGTTTCCAGCGGCACCTCCGAGGTGAACCCGACGATCTGGTAGTTGCTCGGATGCACCCGCATGATGGCGGCCGTGTTCTCGGTGATCGCGTTTTCGTAGTCGCGCGGATGGGTCTTGTTCGTCGTGCCGACCTCGACGAGCCGGGCCCCACTGGCGGCCATCACGTCGGGCAGACGGAACGAGCCGCCGATCTCGACGAGCTGACCCCGCGAGACAATCACTTCCTTGCCCTGGGCGATTGTGCCGAGGACCAGCGAGGTGGCGGCCGCGTTGTTGTTGACCACGGTAGCCGCTTCGGCGCCGGTCAGCCGGCCGAGGAGCCACTCGATCCGCGGGTCGCGCCGGCCGCGGCGTCCGGTTTCCAAGTCCATCTGCAAGAGCGAATAGCCCAACAGGTCGGAGAGGAAGTGGTCGAGCACCGCCTTGGGCAACACGGCCCGGCCCAATGCGGTGTGCAGGATGATGCCCGCGGCGTTGATCACCTTGCGGTAGTGAGGCCGGTTGGCTGCCTGCACGGCGTCGAGGGCCTGATTGACGATTGCCTGGCGCAGCGCCGTTTCGTCCGCCTCGGGCGTTTCGTCGGCCAGCAGACGCCGGCGGGTTTCGTCGACCGCTTGACGGACGGCGTCGGTCAGAAGCGTTCGAGAGACGCGCTGGGCGAGGTCCTGGAGCTGTGGCTCTTGTAACACGGCCTCGACGGCCGGCAGGCACCGCAGGAGTTCTTGTTTGGAGGGGGACATGTCCGTTCTTTGCGTTGATCGAATGCACGGGGATGGTCATTTGGCCGAATCCGCCAGAGCCGGGTTAGAACCAAACTCCCGGGCAAGAAATCGACCATCCTTTATTGTAGATCGTGTCGAAATGGTTCGGAAGACGCGGGATGCCAAGGAGTACGGAGTGAAAATACGATAATCGTTGCCCAGCAAGGGCGAACGAGCCGCCCATTGCACCCCCGTGATATCGGCTCGCTCTGATCAAATGTTTCTTCGTCACCGAGTCGCTGGCGGGGGGGAAGCAGATGATGTGGTTTTTTCGAGCACATCCAATTTGGGCGAATCGCCTGTCCGATTGGACCCCCGTTTGGCCTTCGCCGTTGACAATGGACCAAGTGGCACTACGATGGGGGGATTGTGAGTAGCAATGGGGTCTTTCTTCCTCGTGCCATGGGAGTCATCTGATGAAAAGTGGTTCGGGCATCCAACTGACCGACGTTCAGGCCGTCTATAGCGGGCCGGAGTTCAATTTGTGGGAACTGATCATGGGCCGGCAGATCCATATCGGCGGCATGCACTCGTCGAACAGCCTGGCCGACGCGGCCGAGCTGCCCAGCGGGGCCTTGGGCGTCGATCTGTGCTGCTGCACGGGCGAGGGCATGCGGTTCCTCGTGCGGCTGCGCGACGTGGCCAAGATGCACGGCGTCGACGCCACCGAAGCCATGGTTGAGTGCGGGCGTGCCCGATGCGAGGAAGAGGGACTGTCCGATCAGATCACGTTCACCGTAGGCGACGCCAGCGACACGGGCTTGCCCGGCGGCAAGGCCGACTTCGTCTGGGGCGAGGACGCCTGGTGCTACGTGCTCAATAAGGACAAATTGATCGCCGAGGCGGCGCGGCTGGTCAAGCCGGGCGGGGTCATCGCGTTTACCGACTGGGTCGAAGGCCCGGCGGGCCTGACCGACGAAGAGGCCTTGCGGTTTCTGAAGTTCATGAAGTTTCCAAACGTCCAAAACCTGGACGGCTATGAGGCCTTACTCACCGAGCAGGGCTGCGATGTGACGGTCTGCGAGGACACCCAGCAGTTCGGGCCCTACATGGACCTCTACCTGAGCATGTTGGACATGCAGCTCACATCCGACGCGCTGCGAATCGTGGGCTACGACAGCGAGCTGTTCCAGGGTCTGGCCGGCGAGATGGTGTTCATGCAAGGGCTTGCCCACGCGGGCAAGATCGCCCAAGGGCGGTTCGTGGCGCGCAAGAAGGGCTAAGCAGACGGATTCGCTGTTGTCATCTATAGTAAACATGAATCGGGTGCCATGGGCGGCTTGTCCGCCCTTGTGGTTCCAGGCAAGGGCGGACAAGCCGCCCATGGCACCCGAGGACC
Source organism: Pirellulales bacterium (assembly GCA_016931075.1). GTDB lineage: Bacteria > Planctomycetota > Planctomycetia > Pirellulales > Thermoguttaceae > JAFGFF01. Next base: position 11,647 of record JAFGFF010000096.1, read on the forward strand.
AACGCCGGGTGGCACTGGCGTCTCGCCAGTGTTGGCAGTAGGCCCACTGGCGAGACGCCAGTGCCACCCACGCTAGAATCCACACAATCTATTTTCCATCAAGGGCAATATCCATGAGTGATTCCTGTTGCGGTGGCGGAGACAGTCAGAAGAAAACGAGCCAGGCGTGTGGGAGCGAACCGGCGCCGAGCAACAGTTGTTGTTGCGGGTCGGGCGGCGCGGCCGGGGCGGCCGATACGCCGTGCGCCTGGTTCGGCCGAATGATTCAAAACTGTCTGGAGTACGCCACGGCGGCCCATGCCGAGGGCCGGCCGATCGTGGGCATCATGTGCGAGTACACGCCGCGCGAGTTGATCATGGCGGCCGGAGCCGTGCCGGTCTGTTTGTGCGGCGGTTCGGCCGACACCATCCCCGCAGCCGAGACCCAACTGCCGGCCAACCTCTGTCCGCTGATCAAGTCAACCTACGGCTACCACGTCCAGAAGAGCAACCCCTTTCTGGAGATGGCCGACCTGATCGTGGCAGAAACGACCTGCGACGGCAAGAAGAAGATGTACGAACTGTTGGGGCAAACCCGGCCGATGTATGTCCTCGAACTGCCGCAGAAGGCCGACGACGAGGACGCCATGACCCACTGGCTTGCCGAACTGCAAAAGTTCCGTGCGTTTCTCGAAGATCGGTGCAACACGACGATCACCGACGAGAAGCTTCGTGAGGCGATGGTCGTCATGAACCGCGAACGGGCGTTGCGCCGCGAATTGGCCGAGCTGATGACGGCTGATCAGCCGCCGCTGACCGGACGGCAGTTGATCGGCCTGAAGAGCAGCATCTCCGGCTTGGCCGCCGATTTTGTCCAGTACGAAAAGGCGCTCGACATGCTGCGGCAGAAGGAAGTGCCCTGCGAAAACGGCGCGCCGGTCCGCGTTCTGATGACGGGCGTGCCCATGGCGCACGGAGCCGAACGGGTGCTCGATCTGATCGAGGAGCACGGCGGTCTGGTCGTGGCGATGGACAATTGCACGGGCATTAAGCCGATCGAAGAAGACGTCGACGATCGGGCGGCCGATCCGATGGTTGCTCTGGCCGAAAAGTATTTCCACCTGCCCTGCTCGGTCCTGACACCCAACAACCGGCGGTTGAGTCTGTTGCGCGACCTGGCTGGCCGGTTTCGACCCCAGTGCATCATCGACCTCGTCTGGCAGGCGTGCCTGACCTACGACGTCGAGTCGGATCGGATCAAACGGTTGGCGGAAGAGGAATTGGACATCCCTTACCTCAAGATCGAAACCGACTACTCACCTTCCGACTCGGCCCGAATCGCCGTCCGCGTCGAGGCCCTATTCGAGACGATTCGTCAGAGGTAGGCATGAACGACGTCGCCTATCTCAGTCCGTTTGTCCCGCCGGAGTGGATCGCGGCCCACGGGCTGCGGCCTCGCTGGCTGCGGCTGAGTCGGGCGGAGCAGGCAACCGATGCCGGGGCGCACCGGGGCGTCTGTCCGTGCGCCGGAGCTCTGATGGAACGCGTCCACCGTGCTGGCGATCTGGCCGGCGTGGTGCTAACGACCGTCTGCGATCAGATGCGTTACGCGGCCGCGTGGCTTGACGCCCAGAGCGGTCCGCCCGTGTTCCTGCTGAACGTGCCGTCGACCTGGGAGTCGCCCGAGACGGCCCGGCTCTACGCCGACGAACTGCGACGGCTCGGTCGTTTTCTGGTGAAGCTCGGTGGGCACGCGCCGACGGAGAAAGAGGTGGTCGCCACGTTGCGGCGCTACGACCAGGCCCGGGCGGCGCTGCGGGCGGAGTGCTTGAGCGTGTCGGCGCGGGATTATGCTCTAGTGTTGGATCGGCTGGCCGGCCACGCTCCCTCACCCCCGGCCCCTCTCCCAAAGGGAGAGGGGAGGAATGCTATTCCTTTAGCCTTGCTCGGAGGGCCGCTGCTGGAAGAAGATTTTGAGCTGCTTGACATGGTCGTCGAGGCCGGAGGCCGGATTGTGCTGGATGCGAGCCAGGGTGGAGAGCGGACGCTGCCGGCGGTGTTTGACGAGATGCGGGTGTCCAGCGATCCGGTGGGCGAACTGACTCGGGCCTATTTCGGCACGATCCCCGACGTGTTTCGCCGGCCCAACACCGGGCTGTACGATTGGCTCGGCCGGCGGCTCCGGGCAACCGGGGTTCGGGGGATCCTATTTTGGCGGCACGTTTTCTGCGACCTGTGGCACGCCGAGCTGCCCCGGATTCGCGAGGCGACCGGCCTGCCTGTGCTGGATCTGGACACGACCGAAGGCGACGCCGGGTCCACCCCTCGCATGTTCAGTCGTGTAGAATCGTTCTTGGAGATGCTTCGAGAGTCCGCGATCCCTTAAGGAAATATTGAGCTTCGCAGAAGAAGTGATACCCTACACCTGGAGGGCCACGCTCCGTCGTGGCCGCGTCATCCGGTACGCCCGGCCACGACAGAGCGTGGCCCTCCAGATGCGATTCATCGGCTTGATTCCACTACTTATGCGAATGTCTGAATCCTGATAACACGCCATGACACAACCGCCCCGATGCCTTTCGCTCGACCAATGGGACCGGCGCTACGCCGAGTTGTGCGCGGCGGGCATGCGCGAGCCGAGCTACGGGGGCTGTCTGCGCCGGCACGTCGAAGACGGCGATGATCGGCTGTTGCATCTGAAAATGGACGATTCGCCTGCCGCACTGCGTCTGTGGAACTTCCTCTTGAGCGAAGAGGATCGGCTGCGCGAGGCCCAGGCGTCGGGCAAACGGCTGGTCGGCGCGATGAAAGACCTGGGCACCGTGCCTGTGATGGTCTATGCGCTGGACAACCTGATCGCCTTCTATCCCGACGGGGCCTGGTGGTTGCCGTGCATCATGGAGCACGGCGACGGGCTGTTGCGAATCGCCGACTCGCTGGGCGTGGACGATTCGTTCTGCCCGGTCCGCGCGATGCTCGGCGCGTTCGAGAACGAGGCCCATTTCCCGATCCCCGAACTGCTCGTCTCGAGCGTCGGCGCGACGTGCGACGATTTCTCGGCCATTGCCCAGCGGCTCGAAGCGATGGGCCATCCGATCTTCTGGTGGGAGATCCCGCACCGCCGACCGCCCGAGCCGGACGAACCGTCGGTGTTGCTGCCCGGCATGTTCCGCGCGGCCCAGAGCCAAGTGGCCTTCGTCCAATCGGAACTCGAACGGGTCCGCCGCCGGTTGGAAGAGTACGCCGGCAAGTCCCTTTCGGACGACGACCTGTCGGCCGGCATCCATCGGGCGAACCTGGTCCGCCGCAAGTTGGCCACATTGCGTGAGATCGTCTTCAAGGCTGCCCGGGCGCCGTTGCCTTCGCTGGAAATGCTGGTCGCCGAGATGCTGGCCATTCATTTCTGCTCCGATCAATATGAATGTCTGGTCGTATTGGACGAATTGATCGCGGAAGCCGGCCGCCGGGCGGTCGACGATGTGGGGGTGACGGACGAGGAGGCGGTGCGGGTGTTTTGGGTCAATCCGGTGGCCGATCTGCGGGTGATGAACCTGCTGGAAGACGCCGGCGGGCGGATCTGCGGGACCGAGTACCTGTTTTCGCACGCCCTGGATCTGTTGCCCCAGCACGTCCCGCCGATGGAGGCGCTTGCTCGGGCGGCCTTAGCCGATCCGATGGTCGGCTCGGCCCGCGACCGCGCGGCCCGGGTGTGCCGCGACATGCGCGCGTTCGGGGCCGAGGCCCTGGTCGTCTCGCGGATCCCCGGGGCCAGCCACTGCGCGATGGAAGGGCCCTTGATCCGCGACGTCGTGCGGCGCGAGTTGGGCGTGCCCGTCCTCGAAATCGAAGTGCCCACATTGATTGATACGATGACCCCCACGCTGCAAACTCGCTTGGAAGCACTCGTGGAAACCGTAAAACGGGGCCGTGTGTGATGATAAACTAAGGACTTGTAAAAGAACAACTCACCGAATTAGAGGGCAACGACGTTACTGTAGGGAACGCCCTCCGTGGCGTTCCAAAAACCGCGAGATTGACCTATATTCCGCGGCCCACGGAACGCCACGGAGGGCGTTCCCTACAGAATGAAGTCGACAACTTATTCCTTGACAGCACCTATAGGGCGCCACCGACTCTGCCAGTGCTGAAGTGGAGTACGGCTGTTATCGCCGGTGCTCGACTTCCGCAAGGGCAAGGCACTGGCAGAGTCCGTGACGCCCTGGGGATACTTCGAGAGATGGATTGTAGGAACCCATGATTTGTGCAGGCATTGATGCAGGCTCGCGAACTTTGAAGGCCGTGTTGCTAGACGCGCGGTCGGGCGAGGTGGTCGCCTCGGGCGTGGTCGACCAGGGTGTGGAACAAGCGGCCTTGGCCCGAAAGCTGTTGACTGATTTGACGGCCGAGAACGGCATCGGGCGGAAGGAAATTAAACACGTCGTGGCGACCGGCTACGGCCGGAAACTGATTGCCGAGGCTGATCGGACGATCACTGAGATCACCTGCCAGGCAGCCGGTATTGCCCGGCTTGTGCCCGGGGCGCGGACGGTCATCGACATCGGCGGCCAGGACAGCAAACTGCTGCGGCTGGACGCCTCGGGCCACGTCCATGATTTTGTGATGAACGACCGGTGCGCGGCGGGCACGGGCCGGTTCCTCGAAGTCGTGGCGGCGCGTCTGGGCGAACGCCTGGCCCGACTCGGCCAGCTCGCGGCCCAGAGCCAGACTCCGGCGAAGATCAGCAACATGTGCGTCGTGTTCGCCGAAACGGAGATCGTCGGCCTGCTGGCCCAGGGTGCTACGTCGGAGGATATCGTCGCCGGCGTGCAGGCTTCGATCGCCACCCGGGTCGTGGCCATGGGCGGGGGACGGATCGCCGCCCCGATCGTCTTCACCGGCGGCGTTGCGCTGGTGCCCGGCATGGACGCCGCGCTGGCCGACGCCTTGAATCAAGACGTGGCTGTCGCCCCCGACCCCCAATTGACCTGCGCCCTGGGCGCAGCCATTCTGGCCGCGAACGGGAAGGCAACATCATAGAGACGGAAACCGACTCGGCAGAGTGCCACTGCTGGCTTGTCCAGCAGTGATTTTTGGGGGAACCGTGGTTCACACTGCTGGACAAGCCAGCAGTGGCACCCATTTAAGACACACCCTTACCGGATCAGCGACTGCTGTCGCTGGGCATTGGCGGCAAGGACCGACTCGACACACTCGAGGAATTTCAATACGCACTTCATGCGGAGCCGGTAGAAGACCATCGAGCCCTGCTTGCGGTCCTCGATGATGCCGGCCTCCTTGAGCAGGGCCAAGTGGCGCGAGACGGTCGACATGTCCGCGCCGATCATCTCGGTCAACTCGCAGACGCATCGCTCCTCGACCCGGGCGAGTTCTTCGACAATAAAAAGCCGGGTCGGATGGGCCATCGCCTTGATCACCCGGGCCCTCGCTTCGTA
>JAFGFF010000097.1 GCA_016931075.1 Pirellulales bacterium
ATCTGGCGTGCTGCCACTGCCAACCCTTGCCGTGAATCCACCTAGGCAGACGTCCAGCGCCCGAGCCTCGAACACGGACCGTTGGGTGCCGGTCGAGCCGAGCGCCAAGTTGGCCGGTCATCCGTTGTCGCCGGTCCGGCTCTTTCCTTCAATCGAGGAGTCGACAACAGGAGCAGGCAAGGCCCGCAAGGTCGCTCCCTTGAGCCCGGGCGAGTTGCTGCCCTTGGTCCCACCCAAACAGGCCCAGCCGGAGCCGAGCCAGCCGACCGCTTCGTCTCGCGTGCCGACCCTTGCGCCGCCGGCCGAGGCGAAACGTCCCACGCTGGCCCCGATACAGGTCGCCCAACGACCGGACAAGCCCACAACCACGGAACTCAAGCCCGCGTCCAAGCCCCAGCCGGCCGAAACCCGGCCCGACACGATCTGGCAACCGCCCAAGCAGCTCTTCGCCCAACTGGCCGAGTTGAGTCAATCGCCTGAGACGGCCGACTGGTCGACGAGAGCGCAAAAGACAGTCCGGGCGTTGGGTCAGGTGTTCGACGACCAGCCTGATCGGGCCAACACCGTTTGTGACCAACTCACGTCGCTGGTCGCCCAAGCCGAGCCGCTGGCCGCCAGGTTGGGCGCTGATGCGTCGGCCACTCAACTTCGCCGCGCGGCCTACGCCCTGCAACGGCGGCTGCACGTCTGGCGTCAGATGGTTGACCCGCGGCAGCAGGAGCCCAATCCAATCCCGACGGCCCTGCAAGGCGACGCGCGGTTGCGTTGGGCACTGGCCAAGATCAACGACATGACGGCCGGTTCGCCCCAGGGCGAGTCGTGGCGGAAGTACCTGCTGCTGGACAAGCTAGAAGACCTTGTGGCATCGTCCGAGCCTAACGTTGACGCCCGGCGGCAACTTGCCCGGCGGATCCTCCTCCGCGTGGCCCAGGCCCCGATGGACGACACCCAACAGCAATTCCTCAAATCCGAGCCGCTTGCGGCCCTGGGTTGGGAGCTGCGCCGCATGGCGACCGGCCCATTGGATCGGGCAGTCTTGCTCGAACGGCTCGAGCGATACGAAGAGACGGGCCTGGCCAGCGACGGGCGGCGATTGGGTGACTTGTGTTTGTGGCTTGGCGTGACGCCGGGCGGAACCAACAAGGCAGTCCACGACCAGTTGGCCACACACTATCGCAACGCCAATGTGCGAATCGCCCTGGCCGAGGACTTTCTGAACCGCCTTATTCCCGATCGCCTGCCTGAACTCGCACCGGTTCACGACGTTATCCTGGGCAATCCGGTCCACGGCGAGCGGCTGACCGAGTCGAAGGTCTCCGTCCGTCTGATCCCTGACCCGACGCGTCTGCGGCTGGCCCTGGAAGTGACCGGCGAAGTGGCCGCCCTGACTTCGTCGACCAGCGGGCCGGCAACGTTCCGCAACGCGAGCCAATCAACTTACGTGGCGAGCAAGCCGCTGGAGATTACGGCCAACGGACTGAAGCTCTGGCCGGCCGAGGTCGAAAAGGTCGACAACGTCACCCGGCTCCGCTCGTTGAAGACGGATTTTGACGCCATCCCCTTGATTGGCTCCTTCGTCAAGAGCATCGCCCGCGACCAGCATGAAAAGAAGCACCCCGAGCTGCGCCGCGAGATCCGCCGGAAGGTGGCCGATCGGGCAAAACAGCAGATCGACGAAGAGGCCGACGCCCGGCTGAAGGAAGCCTCCGAGCGGCTGACCCAGAAGGTGTTCCGGCCGCTGGATCGTCTGGCGTTGGGGCCCGCGCTGATCGAAGCCTCGACGACGGACGAGCGGTTGACGATGCGCGTGCGTCTGGCCTCACAGCAGCAGCTTGGCGCCCACACGCCCCGGCCCCGGGCGCCATCGGACAGCCTGGCCAGCGTCCAGGTCCACCAGACGGCTCTGAACAACTTTATCGAGCGCCTCGGGCTGGACGGCCAGACGTTCAGCGTGCCCGAGCTGAACGAGCGGATTGCCCAGCGGCTGGGTCGACCCCTTCCGGCGGCCGACGACGAGGACGCCGAATCGGAAGAGGACGTCGCGGAGGACGAGGACGTGCTGATCACGTTCGCCCCGAAAGACGCGATCCACGTCGAGTGCCAGGACGGCCGGCTCGCCCTGACCGTGGCCATCACCGAACTGAGCACCCGGACGCAATGCTGGGAGGATTTCAGGGTCCGCGTCTTCTATCGTCCCAAGGTCGACGGCCTCTCGGCACGGCTGGTCCGCGACGGCGTGATCGAGCTCTACGGCCCTTACCTCCGCACGGGCGAAAAAGTGATCCTCCGCAGCGTCATGACCCGGGTTTTCCTGAAGAACCGCGCGCGGCAGATCATGCCCAAACGCCTCCGCGAGGAGCCGAAACTGGCCGACGTCGTCCTGACCCAATTGTCCATCGACGACGGCTGGATCGCCATCGCCCTGGGTCCAAAGGACCGTGTAGCCGCCAAACAGAAACCTGTCCGCTGACAAGCTGCTACGTGATTCCCTGGAACAGGCTGCCGATGAAGCTGCGGCGGCTGTTGGTCAGGGAGATCATCGAGATGCCCGACTGGACAAGGATCTGGGAACGGACGAGGTTCGAGACCTCTTTGGCCACGTCCGTGTCGCGGACCATGCTGAGGCCCTCGCTGACCGATTCTTCCATGCTGTCGAGCAGGTTTTGAGAAGAGCCGATCGTGTACTTCTCGAACGCGCCGGCCCTGGCCCGGGCGCCGAGCACCTGGCTTTCGGCTTTGTCGACGATGGCCATGGCTTGTTCGAGGTTGCCGCTGGTCATGCTGGCCGAACCGCCCGAGGCCAGGTCGCTCAGCCGGCCGGCCGAGCCGCCCAGGGCCGCGGCGTTGATGTTGGGCAGCGCCAGCGTCGACGTATCGCTCACGTCGGGTGAGAAGACATAGGTCATCGCCCCGCCGGAGACCGTGATCGGGTCGACCTGGCCGGTGAATCCTCCTTCAAGCTCGATGTCAGCCTGCAGGGCGGACGTGCTCACGTGGATCTCGTTCCCCTCGCCGGTGAACTCGACCCCGTTGACCTCGGCCACGACATCGGTGCCGTAGGCAGTTGTCGAAGGGCCGACGTCGAACGTGCCCTCGAGCGCTTCGACCGACACCATGGCTTCGGAGCCGACGCCTTCGCTCGAAATGGTCAGGTCGTTGCCGCTGACCGACGCGCTGACGCCGGTTGTGCCCGACTCGAGGTTGATCGCCTCGGCGATTTGGGTCAACGTCGTGCCGGCGTCGAACTCCAACACGGTTATTCCGTCGTTGCCTTGGACTTCGAGCGTCACGTCGGCGTCCAGCGTGGCGTCGGCGTCGGTGAACGTCAGTTCGGCGGAAGTGGCGGCGGCCGTGACTTCGATGTCGAGTGCTTGCGTGCCTCCGCCGACGTTCTGATAGACCTCGATGTTGGTGACCTGATCGCTGTTGACGCCCGAGACGTTGTACCCGCCGCTCCCGTCGAGCAGTTTCTGCCCGCCGTAGCTGGTGCTCGCGCCGATCCGGTTGAGCGCCTCCAGGGCGGCGTCGATTTCGATTTGTTTCGCGCCAATCTCGGCGTCGCTCAGTCCGCCGCCGGCCACCTCGATGATGTTGGCCTTGATGTCGCGCAGCAGCCCTCCGACCTGGGCAAGGCCCGTGTCGGCCGTCCGGATGGCCCCGACCGCCCGGGAACTGTTCCGGCTGGCCGCTTCGAGCGACGCCAGCTCGGCTTCGAGCGCCCCGACGCTGATCAGCCCAGCCGGGTCGTCCGAGCCGCTATTGATTCGTTTCATCGTGGAAAGCCGGATGCTGCTTTGTGTGAGTTGGTTCATCGCCTGCATCAGGCTGTGTTGAGCCGAGAGATCGACCCCAAAAAGACTCGTGCCGACGCGCATAGAGCCCCCTGCTGTACCGGCCGAAGGTAGATTGCCCCATTTGCCCGAACGGGCAGTTCATGACATTCAAGTATAGCTTATTAACGCAAGTACTTTGCCCAGAAGGGGTTACAAAGAGACAATTGCGTGGCGAATCGTGCTTTCCAACACCCAAATCACACGCATTCCTTCACCCTCCAGCGCGAACCAGACCATCGACCAGATCGTCCAGTCCAGAAGCCAGCCCTATCTGGCCACAGAAACGGTGGTCAAGGCCCCTTGAGTCCCTGGCCGATCCCGCTAGAATGAGCGATTCGCCGATAAAGAGCCCCCTTAGCTCAATTGGCAGAGCATCTGACTCTTAATCAGAGGGTTGATGGTTCGAGTCCATCAGGGGGCACACCGAAAGCCTTGCGTGACAACGGGTTACGCAGGGCTTTTCTTATGCAAGGAGACTGCGGGGCGTCGACTCCGTGTCAGGGCAAGAGACCGGCTATACTCCGTTGTACTCGAATCTGAGCCGCAACCTGTATAAGCCCTGTCGGTGGCAGACAGGCCGGGCGAGGGTAGAATGGCTCCCGTACCGTGGGCGGCCGTGACGGCCCGCGATCGTCGGGGCGCCGGCGGCTCGCGAGAGTTCATTCCCATCGCCCGGTGAGAGTTCGCTCTGCCGAGACCGACCCTCCGCGAGACGAACCGGTCCATCTACTCTGCCTTCCCGGAGAAGACGCATGAGTTCCCACAGGAAGACGTGGACGATTTTCCTTTTCGTTGTCGGCGGCCTGTACTTGGCCGGTTACGCCATAGCATCGCCGCCGGCCGAGGCCACGCCTGTCGAGCACGAGAGTCAGTGGTGGCCCAAGGGACAAGGGAACGTGCTGGGCACCATTCACTATCGGCCCAGCCAGGAAGAAGAGCCGTTCTTCAAGCGTCTTGCAACCGACGAGATCGTCACGGGCTCGATGTCCGAAGGATATGATATTTCAACTAGAGATAAGAAGTACGTCGGATGGTTCGGCATTGTCCGGGGCATCCGGGAGGATAAAGCCGGCAATCATACGGTCTTGACTGTCGAGCACAAGTACTTCGACGGGCTGACCGACGCCCACATGCAGGCCGTGTCGTTCAACGGATCGGGCGATTTTCAGGCGGTTCTACGCGGCACGGGCCTTCGCGTCCCGCCGCTGAGCCTGGTCAAAATCTATGGAACCGTCAGCCAGGGCAAGAAGGGCGCGCCACCTCGGATCGACGCGGTCTTCGTCCGCGATTGGCACTGGGGAACGTTCGTTTTCATGGGCGCGTACGGCGTCCAGCGAGGCAGCGCGAAGTGGCGTAAGGCGAATCAAGTGCCGCTCGACGACCTCTACGAGGCCTGGCCTCATCCCTGCCATCACTACTACGAAAAACGGCTCGGCAAACGGCCCGACGGCCCGGCCATCCGAAAGGAGCTGCTCGACGCGGCGGGCCCCCTTCCGCCCGAAGCACGCCAGGCGATGGAACGGTTGGCCGATCTTTTGGCCTTGGGACACTGCTGGAGCAAGGCGGAGTCGTTCCGGCAAGCGGAAGAGTTTTCGCAAATTGACGCCCTGGTCAAGAAGACGAATTCTCACCGCGCGGCGACCCGGCTCTTGCTTCAGGCATTGCGGGCAAACGACGAGCGGGTTTCGTGGTCGGCCACGGAGAAGTTCGTTTCACTCGATCCAAAGGGCGAAGCGGTCCCGGATCTCGTCAAGCTCCTCGACGACAGCAACGCGCGGGTTCGCGCGGGGGCCGCTCTCGCGTTCCGATATGGATACGGAGCCAAATCCGCACCGGCCGTTGCCGGATTGACGCGGTGCATAACCGACAAGGATCCAGAACTCCACCTATATGCCATTCGCGCCCTGGCGGACATGGGTCCCAGCGCCAAGGCGGCGGCGCCCGTGCTGAAGAGCGTTCTGGCCGGCAAGGACCGCGACCTGCACATGGATGCGGCCCGGGCCGTCTGGCGTATTACGGGCCAATCGGACGACGTGCTCCGTATGTGTATCGCCGATCTGGAAAAGAGTGACAAGCGATACTCGGCCGCCGACCAACTCAAGGAACTGGGGCCCCGGGCCGCGCCGGCCGTTCCTGCATTGACCAAGGCGCTGAACGACGAGGACTGGTGTACTCGGTGCAACGTGGCCGAGGCGCTCGGCGAGATGGGACCGAAAGCGGCAACGGCGATCCCGGCGCTGATGAAAGTGCTCCGGAGCGACGAAGACTCGTTGGTCCGGGCACGCGCCGCCGAAGCCTTGGGAAACATCGGCGACGCGCGGAGCGTTCCCGCTCTGCTCGCCGCGATCAAGGACGAAGATAGTTTCGTCCGCGCACAAGTGGTCGAGGCATTGGGCACGTTGGGTGACGAGAAGGTAGTGCCTTCTCTCATCACGGCCCTCGAAGACGAGAACGACTACGTGGTGATGTGTGCGATCAGTGCGTTGGAATCTTACGGCCACAAGGCAAAAACGGCCGTTCCGGCCCTCATTCGCACGGTCAAGAGTGACAAGAGGAACGGGAGCTTCGCGGCGCGTGCCCTTGGAAAGATCGACGCCGAGGGCGCCAGCGTGCCCGCGCTGATCGAGGTACTCGGTAGCAGTGACCCCACGTCGCGGCGTCTCGTGGCCGATGGACTTCTTCTTTTCGGACGCAAGGCGGCCGCGGCCGAGAAGGTGCTGCACGACGGATTGAAAGATGAAGACACAGGCGCCCGCATTGCCGCCGCCGGGGCCTATTGGGCCGTGTCGGGCAAAGCGGAGGAGCCGGTCCGCGTCCTTCGTGCGGCCGTGGCTGCTCCCGACGATTCGAATGTGTTGCGTTGGGCCACGGAAGCGCTGGCGGAAATCGGACCGGAAGCCAAGGCCGCCGTGCCCGAACTGAGTGCGTGGCTGAAGAGCGACGACTGGCGCGCCGTAACGGAATCCGCTACGGCCCTGGGCAAGATTGGCCCCGGCGCGGCATCCGCCGTGCCCGCATTGGAAGACGCCCTGAAACGTGCGGACTACGACTACACTCGCGTCTGGATCGCCCGGGCGTTGTGGTGCATCAACCGATCGGAGAAGTCACTGCCCGTGCTGGAAGATGTCCTGAAGAACACGCAAGATACCTTCGTCCTTTGGGAAGCCATCGAGGCCATCGGGGACCGGGGCCCCGAAGCAAAGGCGTTGATACCGCTACTGCGTCCCTTGCTCGAAGCCGGCGATTCGCACGTCCGAAAGGTCGCGGCCAAGGCGCTCAAGCAGATCGAAGCAAAATAGGGAACGTGCGAGACCCCGCGATCCATGGAAATCGATCGAACTCTGCACAGCGGATGACCCACCGGGCGCCATAGCCATGCGGAAATCGATCGCACCCGTGGTCGCGCGTGTCCACGGCAGGAGTCACCCCCCACAGGCGCGAGATTTTTCCACGTTGTTCTGATGTGTGCCCCAGCGGCACACCCCGGGTGAGAGTTACGTCACTTGCGTCGTCGCCGGCGCGGGAACGCCAGCAGGGACGCTGCAGCGGCAGCCAGGAGGATCCAGGTGCTCGGTTCGGGGACGGAGTTGCCTTCGGCGGCGGCGAGCCAATGGGCGGCCAGGATCGAGGCGTCCAGGTCGTCGACAATGTGGTCGCCGTTGAAGTCGCCGTGGGTCCAGTTGACGTTGCCGCTGTGCAGCCAGTTTGTGGCGAGGATGGCGGCGTCGTCACGGTTGACCACCCCGTCGAAATTGGCATCGCCCGGCAGCAGGCCGGGCACGGTGGCCACGCCGGTTCCGTCGTCTTCGAGGAGAAGGAAGTACTGCCCGCCTTGTTCGACGAGTTGACCGGGCTCGCCTGGCAAACCGCCCAGCGCGAACCAGGTCAGCCCGTCGATTTGAACCGAATCGCCCAGTTCGAGCAGAAACAGCCCGATGGACTCGGCCGTGTCGTAGCCGAGTGTGGCGTCTTGATCCAATTCGTAGACGGCGCGGACCATGGTGGCCGACAACGGGCGGTCGAAGATGGCCACGTCGCTCAGCAGGCCGTCATAGTGCCACTGCGGGCCGGTCAGGTCGACGTTTCGACCCAGGGCCATTGTGTCGAGCGTCTGGACGACGAAGAAGGGCTCGGTACCAAACCCCTCGAGAACCCCGTCGACATAGACTCTCGCTCTGTTGTTTTCTTCAACGGTGGCGGTGACAAAGTGCCACTGGCCGTCGTTCACCTGGGTCTGCGATTCGACATGGCCGTCCTCGCCGATCGGGTTGGACGAATCGTCGCGGACGTCGAACCACATCGTATAGGCGTCCTCCATCATCATGCGAATCTCGCTGCTCTGGTCGGTCGAATCCGAAGCGGCCAGGACGGCCTGGTTCACGACCGAAGTCGTTTTCATCCAGAGCGAGATGGTGCCGTATTGGACGTCCTGCAGCCCGCCGACCCACTGGCTCAGGTCGACGTAGTCCGTGCCCGAGAAGGAAAGAACCGTCCCGCGTTCGGGATCGACGACCCATTCGGGATCGTTGTCGTCGGCTTCGGCCAGGTCACCCAGCCGTCCGTGTCGTCCGGCGCTTGACGCGTCGGAAGCGATTTGCCCGGCGCCGTCATTGAGCTTCCAGAATCCGAGCATCGTGCCGCCGTCGATCGCTGGCAGGGTCGTCGTGGTCCCGGCCGTGTCGAGCCACTCGGGCGTGAAGCTGGCAAAAATGAGGCTGCCGTAGTTATCCCGTTCGTAAAATAGGCCGATCCGGTCGTCGGCCGTCCGAACCAGGTCGGAGTAGGCCGACGAGCCTTCGTAGATAACTCGACCCATCGTCCAGGTGGCCGCTTCGTCGAAACTGGACCGGACGTAGATGTTCTCGCGTTCGCTGGAGAACGGGTAGGACTGAAGAATGCGGTTGTCGCTGTCGCCCCAATCGGTCCGTGAATATCGCAGGATCGAGCCGTGGCAGACGGGCGCGAGGATAGTCGGGTCGATTTGCACCGGGGCGTCGAACGTCATGCCGGCGTCGCTGCTGGTCGTGAAGGCTCTCGTGCCCACCGAAGGTCCGTGTTGGTCGCGAACGGTGAAGTAGAGCCTCTCGTCGAGCAGTTCGACGGTGGCGACTTCGCTGACGTAGATATCGGGCGTTTCACCGCCGACCGTACCGAGGTTCCAGGTCGCTCCGTGGTCGTCGCTGTAGAGGACGTGGAGCTGGTTCGTCGTGAGAGCCGAACCCGTGCTGTGGTTGCCGGCGACGATCAGCCGCCCGGCGTGTTCGCCCAGGGTCAATTGTATGCCGTGGTTGGGCCCGCCAGCTTGCCACCGCGGATCGAGAACCTCCGTAGCGAGGACGGGCACCGGATCGGTCCATGTCGTGCCCACGTCGGTGCTCCGTTGGACCTGATAGACCCGTTCGCCTAACGTGCCGTTGCGGATGGTGGTCTGCGTGGCGCCCGGCGTTTCGTGAATCGTCAGCAAGATGATGTCGCCGGTCGACTCATCAACCACCGGGCAGGGGTTGCCCGCCACGCCGGTCGAATTGGACCAAACCACCTGCATCGGGTCCCAGGTCAGGCCGTTGTCGAAGCTCCGCCGGAGGACGAGGTCGATGTCGCCGCTGTCCGAGACGTTGTTTTTGCGTCCTTCGGCGAAGGCCAACAGGGTTCCGTCGTTGGCCCGAACGATGGCCGGGATCCGGTAGTTGTGGTAGCCGTCCGTTCCGCTCTGGAAGACTTCCGTTTCGAAGAAATCCACGGCCTGAACCGGGGCGCCGACCCCGGCAAGAAGAAGCAACACGGTCAGGAAAGCGCCGGACGTGCGCGCGACATTCAGGACAGGACACCGAGCAAAAAGTATCATCACTGCAGACTTTCGTTCACGCGTTTCATGGCCCCGTTCTGTCCGTTCCGGCCCCGGATTGTCGTTTTATTGGAGTTTCAATCCATCGAGTATTCGGACACGGTCTGGCCGTCGGCCCGATTGCCCAAGGCACTCGTGATGAACGTATCCAATTCATAGCTGATCGTCCGGACGGAGCCGTCGCAAAAAGCCATATTGAATCCGGCGGCGTGGGTACTGCCAAAGCAAAACAAACGGCCGACGCCCGGCGTGTCCTGCCGGGGCACGGCATCGGCGTTCTGGAGCGATCCGTTGATGATCAGCGGCGTGTTGCAAAGCGTGTCCCGGTCGTCGCCCGGATAGATCGAATCGTTGTTGTCCGAGGAATCCAGTCCGGTGGCGTAGTCGTCCGGGTTCAGATACTTTTCGCCTACCATGAATGTACACGTGGTGCCGTCGGTGATGTCCCGAATCCGCACCATGCTCCGCTGGTAGCAGATGCCGTTGAAATGGAGTGCCTCGGGATCGGCCCAGTTGTTGAAACCGAGTTGGTCGACGTCGATATATCGGGTGGGAGTGTAGTCCGGATCGCTCCCGACACAACCGATTCGGGTGCCGGCCGAGGCCGCGTAGTCGGTCCGCGCCGTCGTCTCGGGAAGCGTCATGTTCAATGCCCGCCAGTACTTCGACAACGCCGGGTAGAGGACGGCGGCGCGTCGCGAGGGGCAGTGGAAAACGGGAAGCGGCGTCTGCGACATCTTCATGGCGCCGTCCATCTGTTTGAGGGAGACCCCGCCGAAAACGCCGTCGGAGGCCAGATCGCGAAGATGGCCCATTTCCATAAAGGAAAGGATATTAAAGGTCCAACCACCCGGTTGATCAATCCCATAACCTCGATCAGCGTCTCCGACCCAATTGACTCCCCATCCCCCGGTCGGGAAGTGCTTATGCGCCTCGTGGTGGCCCTGGAAGGCCACGCCCATTTGTTTAAGGTTATTCTTGCACTGCAATCGCCGCGCGGCCTCGCGCGCGGCCTGAACGGCCGGCAACAGCAAGGCGATCAGGATGCCAATGATCGCAATGACCACTAGCAACTCCACCAGTGTGAATCCGATTCGTTTCGTTTTCATCCCGTGAAACCTCCCCGCGAAAAGAACGCGCCGCTCGGGCTCCCCGCGTATCGCAGGCTTCTCCGGAGAACGCGCATGTCGTGTTTTCATTCGAGACAACGTATCACCTGGTCACCATACGGACGAGGTGTTGTATTTCACAAGGAGCGCAGCGCGCGACGAACTGTCATGTCGGTCTTGTCTCGGTGGGAGAGAACTCTCCCCGAGCGTTCACGGTTCTTCGCGCGCTGCGTCCTGCCCGACGCGGGCATAGGAAGGAGGCATCGCCCCCCCCGACGACGCCTCCGTTCCTCCATCCCCCCGAACGACGTTTTCTCACTCCTCCCGGTAGAGCCGACGTCCGAAGACGACGCCCCAGACTGCGAGGAGTATGAACAGACCGGCCAGCGTGCCCGGTTCGGGCACGGCGGCCCCCTCGGCGCTACCGGTCCAGTTAGCGGCCAGGATCGAGGCGTCCAGGTCGTCGACCCAGCCGTCCCCGTTGAAGTCGCCGTCCCAAGCCCCGCCGCTCACTTCCTGCAGCCACTTGCTTGCCAGGACGCGGGCGTCGTATTCGTTGACGAAACCATCGTTGGTGGCATCGCCCGGCACGTTGCCTGCTTGGGCCGCCTGATAATGGGCCAGGACTTCCGCATCGCCCAGGACACGGTCGTAGAAGGCCACCTCGTCCATCGAGCCGTCCAGATATTGGCCTGCGGTCATTTGACCGATTTCCAGGTCGAAACCGGGCGACGAGATGTCGTAGCCATCATACACGGAGGTCTCACCCACCAGCGTTCCATCAACCCAAAGCTGCACGCCCACGTCCCGATTGGCCACACCCACGACATGATGCCAGGCATCGTCGTCGTATTCGAGCGTGGAGGCGGCGTTTAGGGCCGTGTCTCCAAAATCCAGAAGGAAATTCAGTTTTCCGTCTGCCTCGAAGCGAAGCCAATAGGAACTGTCGCTATCTCCCTTGTTGATGAGCCCCTCCTTGCTGCTGACCTCCGAGCGTTTCACCCAAGCCTCGACCGAAAAATCCGTGTCTTCTCCAAAGTTGATGCTTGGGTCGTCCGTGACGAGGATTTCGGCTTGCCCCGGCCAGTATTCTTCGTCGAAGTAAGCCGATCCGCTGTAGTCGCCGGCGATCGCCCCGGGCTGACCGAAGGCGACACCGTAGTCGGCGAAGCTGGTCAGGTTGAACGTTTCGTCTTGCTGGTTGTCCAGTCGCCACCAGCCGATGGGGCTGTCGCCTGAAACAGCGCTGTAGTACGAGCCAGTCGTATTGCCCACGCCGAGATCATAATGGTTGATGATCGACGTGCTGCTCAGCGCGCTGTTATAGATGGCGACTTCATCCATGTAACCGCGGTAGGGCTGGCTCGTTCCCAACGAGCCAATTTGCAGATCCAATGTAGAGGAAACGTCCCCGTTGTTCGGCAAGATCGGCGTCTCTCCGGCCAACTGCCCGTCGATGTATAGCCGCATCGCGTCCGTCCGTCCGACCGTGGCCACGAAGTGGTGCCACTGGCCGTCCTGGTAGGTCTCGGTCGTCCAGACGTTCTGCGCTTGCTTGTCATAGTCCAAGAGGAACTTGACTGAGCCATTGGCATGGGTAGCATCGCTGTTCTCATACCGGAGCCAGAACGATCCGTGGGTGTCTCCCTTGTTCAACAGAGCTTTCTTCCCGAGATCGGCATCGCACTTGGCCCAGAACTCGATCGACAAATCCTGGAGAGCGCCGAAATTGAAGGCTGGATCGTCCGGCACGATGATGCCGCCTGGTGTCGTGCTGGTAAACAGCGCGGCGGGAGTCGAGTCGCCAGCAATCGGGCTGGTGGCCGTGAAACTGACGCCGGCGCCGGCCGTGCCGTCATGGTTTCCGGTCGCGTCATTGGCGTCGCTCATGCGATACCAGGCGATCGGTCCCGACATGGTTACGGCGTCGGAGTAGGCGCTCGCCCAAGCCTGGCCTCCGGCCAGGGCCCCGAGCGTCAGCGCCAGCATCCCTGCCAGCGCCAGATGTCGAAGGTAGTGTTTGGTCATTCCTATGAATCCTATTGTTTGGGGGCAAGATACACAGGACAACTCCCAGTCGCCCAGAAGTTGTGTCTCTTTTCAAGTCTTCGGTTACTTCCTCCTTCGGAGCAGGGCCAGTCCGATCAGTCCGGCCAGCACAAGCGTCAGACTGCCCGGCTCCGGCACGGCGGCGGCCGTATACTGGGCCGCGACCTGCTCATCACTCAGGGCGTAGCCGTAGACGGCCACTTCGTCCATGCCGCCGGTGAACAAGCTTCCGGTCCCCAGTCGACCGATCTGCAGGGGCAGGCTGGTATCAATGTTCCCAAGCGCGTCAGCGTCGTTTTCGGCCACCAGGGCGCCATCCACGTAGAGTTGGACCATGCCCTCGCGATCGGCCACGCCCACGACGTGATGCCAAGCGTTATCGTCGTAGCTGACAGTGCTCTTCGCTTCGGCCGCAAGATCCCCGTAGTCGAGCAGGAATCGCAACGTCCCGTCCGTTTCAAAGCGAAGCCAATAGCCGGCGATCGAATCACCTTCGTTAAGAATGGTTCGTTTCGTCGAGGCGTCTTCCGCCTTGATCCAGGCTTCCACGGAGAAATTCGAAGAGGTGCCGAAACTGAAGTCGACATGATCGTCAACATCAATCGCACCCGTCGTTCCGTTTAACGCGGCCGCCAGGCTGGGGTCACCCGCGATGGCGCCTGTCTGGTCGAACGTGATTCCACCCGACGCGGCGCCCGTGTGGCCCATTTCGTCGGTGGCGTCGTCCATTCGCCACCAGGCGATAGGACTCGCGGTGGTGACGGCGTCGCTATACGACCCGACCACATTGCCTACACCAAGGTCATAGTGGTTGAGAATGGTCGTGGCGTCCAAAGTGGAACCGTAAACAGCCACTTCGTCGAGCAGACCGCTGAAGAAGCTTCCCGTACCGAGCTTGCCGATCTGCAAGGGTTCGGTCGACGAGACGTTCGTCAGAGGATTCTCCGCGACCTTCTGGCCGTCGATGTAGATCTTCAGCGAGGTGCTACGATCGGCCACGGCCACCACCTGGTGCCATTGACCGTCGTCGTAGCCCACGGGGCTGATGACTTCACTGGCTTTGCTCCCGTAGTCCAGCAGGAACCTGAATTCCCCCTGTTCTTGCATCCGCAGCCAGTACCCCGAACTGGAGTTGCCTTTGTTGACGATCGTTCTCCGGGTCGCGGCCTGGGAGCTATTAAACCACGCGACCAGTGAGAAATCACCCGTGGCGCCGAAGTTCAGATCCGCCGCGTCGTCGGCCTCGATGTAGCCGGTCCCATCCAATAGGGCCGATTTACTCGGATCGGCCACGATGACGCCCGGTTGGTCGAACGTGATGCCGCCCGTGGCGGCGCTGGTGTGTCCCATCTCGTCGCTCGCGTCGTCCATTCGCCACCAGGCGACCGGCCCGTCGGCCGTCACCAACTCCGAATAGGTCGACGCGCAAACGGCCGCCGAACAGGTCAGCACTCCCACCGCGGCCAGAATGGCCGCCCGACCGATCAGTCTTTTCTTGACAAGTACACGCATCGTTGTTTTCCCTCCTGAGTCAGCCAATCGAAAGATGTCAAAAGGCGCTTCATGCAGAACCGAAAGATCCTCCCTGTTTTTAAACGATGCCTCTCCCTCGTTTTCTCCAAGCCTTTCCTTTGTCCGCCAGTCTCTCGCTTCGAAGGGACCCACTCTTCCCTCCACGTCTACCCCGCGCGCCAACTCAACGGCGAATGGGGTTGCCTCGCCGGACCTAGGGTTTCCCCCTGCGTCATCGTCAGAGGCATCGCCACTCTCTCCCGGTCTCGCAAAGGACGCAGGCCGCCTTGCATCTGTCCCAAAATTTCCACCGCGCGGCGCCCGATCTCGGCCCCGTCACTCGCCACCGACGTCAGCCGTCGTAAAAACGTGCTGTTGCGTTGGATGTCGCCGCAACCCAGGATCGAAATGTCCTCGGGCACGCGAACGCCCATCCGCTGCAACGCGAAGTAGATCGCCTCGGCGAAGTCGTCGACTGCGGCCCAAATGGCCGTCGGCGGGCTCTCATGCTCCAACATCTGCCGGAGCCATTCACGCAGTTCCTCTTCACTCTTCGAATAGTCCACCGACGCGCTCTTGCCGCAGTAGATGAACTCGTCTGGCGCGGATCCTCCGGCCTGCCCCAGCGCGCCGCGAATGCCGCGAATGTGCTTGTTCATGAACGTGCCGGCCCGCTGGCCGAATGCCAGCGCCACGCGGCGGTGTCCATTCTCGGCCAAGGCCTTGCCGGCCACATATCCTTGCTTCTCATGGTCGATGGATAAAAGTGGTGCGTGGACTTCTTCCACACTACGGTGACAGAAGACGACAGGTATTCCGCGATCCTGCAAGGCGGTGATGTGAAACACGGGCGTCGGCTCGCTCGTCACCGGATGCAAGGCTACGCCGCCGATGTCCATCTGGGACAAGCGAAGGATCAATGCCCCTTGTTGGTTCAGGTCGTTCTCGCTGTCGAACAGAAGCATGTTGTGGTGCGACTTGCGGCACGCCTGCTCGAATCCTTGAAGCATCGGGACGGCCGCGGCGATTTGGCTGCCGTAAACCAACAGCGCGAAGGAGGTCGTATCCTTGCGAAGCCGCTGCGTGGCGTCATCCGTCACAAAGGTCCCTCGCCCCTGCTCGCGACGAATCAGCCCTTCCTTGACCATCTCCTCCAACGCCCGGCGCACCGTCGGCCGCGAGACGTTGAATTGCTCGGCCAACCGGGGCTCCGAAGGCAACGGCACGCCCGCTTGAAGTCGCCCGGCACGCAACTCGGCAACCAGGTGCCGCTTCAGCCGGACCGACTTCAGAAGAGGTCTGGACGCCTTACTGCCTTCACCAGCACCGTGATCCGCGGTCTGCATTCGATTCTTTCCCTTTCCATCGAACGAGCCTGCTTCACTAGAATGACGCTGTCAGTCGTAAGCATGACATGTAACATATTACGACCATCCAGACGACAACCTGGATACTACCGGGCACAAAGACGAAATGCAACAGATTTTCCCTGTTTATTAATATCTTTCTCGCATTGCCCAACGAATACCGCCCTCCGGATGGCCGAATAATAAAACAGTACAAATGACATATAAATTACATATATGTAACTCCCACTGACGACCCACAAACCTGGAATGAATGACGTGTTCAAGAGGGATCCATGGAAGACCTCCTGGGCCGGTGCAATGCGGTAGCAATCGCAAACCCAAGCCTGGTCACGTATTGACGCGAATCACCCCAAGAAGAGGCCCTCTGGACAACATCGATGGAACGTTAGAGACGTACCTCTGCTCGGGGGATGGGGTTCCAACAGATGCTGATTGAGAAGGATTGGAAGTCTGCCTCCAAGAGGTTGGACTTCCGAGTATAACAGCCTTCGGCTCGGACCGAGGTCTGAATCGCCTCCGGCTACTCGCTCCCCATGGCGGCTCGGCTTTGAATAAACGCCTTCCAGTCGAAATCGAGGTCACGGCGAAGGGCCTGCTGATGGGCGGCGCGGAGCGTGGCCTCGGTCTCGGGGCTGAGTTTCGATCGGCGATCGTAGTAGAGATAGCCGTTGCGTTCGCGTTCGACGTCATAGAGTTGCACGTAGCAGTGGCCGGCGCAGAGCGGATGCGACGCAAAATCGGCGAATCGGGTCAGATAGGCCCGAAGCCATTTTTCTTGTTGCGACGCGTCAAAATCCGGAACGCTCCGGGTCACCCATTCACTCACGACGATCGGTTGCTTCCGGTAAGGCATGTCCGTCAGGAAGACAATCGACTTGCTCGGTTGGGCCAGTTTGCCCTCGGCCCAGAGATAGGTGTCGGCCAGGCGCCGTTGCCGAGGGTAGTCGTGGATGTCGAGGATGTCGGAGTCGACGTGGTAGTAGCCGCTTGTATCGACCACGGGCCGGGTCGCGTCCCACGACTTCATCCGTCGGAACGCCTCGCGGTAGTGGGCAATGCGCTGCGGGTCCGTGCTGCCGTGCATCCAGTTTTCGTTTGAATAGACCCACGTGACAATCGACGGGTGGTTGAAGTCGCGCCGGATCACGCGTTGCCATTCACGCTGGGCGATCGATGTGGCCCGGTCGTCGAGCACTCGGCCCGCGTTGGCCATCTCGCCCCAGACCAACAACCCCAGCCGGTCACAATGATAGAGAAACCGTGGTCGGGCGACGATCTGGTGCTTACGGATGTGATTCAGCCCGAGACGCTTTACCCAACGGATGTCATCAATTGACGCCTGATCGGACGGGGGTGTGACAAGGCTTTGTGGCCAGTAACCCTGGTCCAACGCGCCGGAGAGCCACACCGGCTTGCCGTTGAGCCAGAACCGCCCATCCCGGGCTTCAACCGTACGGAACCCGAGGTACGAATCGACCGTATCGACCACCCGACCGTCGACGATCAGCTCCAGGCGAAGGTCGTACAGGTTCGGCTCGTCGGGCGACCACGGCTTGGCCTCCGTGGCAACGAGCGTCAGGCCAGCTTCTCCCTTTTCGAAACGGCCTTCGGCCTGGGCCATCTGCCTTCCTTTTTGTTGTTCGGACAGTGTCGCTTTAGCAATCGCTCCCTCCGGCGCGGACTGGGCAAAAACGGTTAACTGGGCCTTGGCCGGGTCGATCGTGGTGACGGCCCGGTAGCGGTCCAGGTGCCGGGCGTTGACCGCTTCGAGCCAGACGGTTTGCCAGATGCCCGTAAAGTGGGTGTAGCTGAAACGGGTTCGCTTGCCCGTGGCGTTTTGTTTGCCTCGCGGCTGGGCCGGATCGAGTTCGTTGTCGTAGACGCGAATCACGACGTCGTTCTTCGCTCCGGTGTCCGGCTTCAACAGCTCGGTGATGTCGAACGCGAAGGGCGTCTGACCCCCTTCGAACGTGCCGGCCTCTTTCCCGTTAATCCAGACGGTTGCCCGAAAGTCGGCCGCGCCGACGTGCAGGCGGATCCGTTTGCCCCGGAACGTCGCCGGTACGACGAATGGCCGGTGATACCAGACCTGGCGATAGTGGCCCGTGTCTCCAATGCCCGACATCTTGGCCTGATGCACATAAGGCACCAGGATCTTCTTCGACCAATCGCGCCCCTCGAACCATCGCTCCTTCACCCCCACGTCGGTCCGATCGAACTCGAAGTCCCACTTCCCATTGAGATTCACCCACTCGGCCCTCTGAAAATCGGGCCTTGGATGCTCGGGCAGCGGCGTCTCGGCCTCATCAGCCCGGGCGGGGATGGCGCTGAGGACCAGGCTAAGCACAAACAGGACGAAAGGCAAGATTCGTTGGGAACACATCGAGGCAAGCCCTCTTCGATTTGAGATAGGGATGCGGAACGTGGCCCCTTCGTGGGGAGTTTTTTTGGGGGGCCGGGTAGGAGACTCCATTGAACCCGGGCCGGTTGCCTCTGTCAACGAATCGGGGCACAATAGGGGCAACCTGGCGCGGAGAGGCTCCGTTTTTGATAACTACATGCCCAATATGGCACACACGCAGGCAAAGATGCCTAGTATATGACACTCGCCGGCGACACCGAGCCAACGACACAGCGCGAAGGAGCAATGCCCCCATGACCAAGGACAACCCGTCTGAACCGCTCCCCCCGGGCGGCCAGATGCTCATCTATCGCGACGGCGCGCTCGACCTCCAAGTGCGGCTGGACGGCCAAACCGTCTGGCTCACCCAGGCCGGCATGGCCGAATTGTTCCAGACGAGCGTGCCGAACATCAACATCCACATTCGTAACATCTTGCAGGAAGAGGAGTTGGAACGATCGGCAGTTATTAAGGAATACTTAATAACTGCCGCGGATGGCAAAAACTATCAAACCAAGCACTACAACCTCGACATGATCCTCGCCGTCGGCTACCGGGTCCGTTCGGCACGGGGGACGCAGTTTCGCCAGTGGGCGACCGCCCGATTACGAGAGCTGCTGGTCAAGGGATTCGTCCTGGATGACGAGCGGATCAAGAGCCTTTTTGCCAAACACCGCTTGGGAGTACACAATGAATCACGAAAACAGCATGGAGTACAAGGATTCGTATCTCCAGTATGCCTATCAGTTGAAGATAGGATTGCCCAGTCTGATTATTTCCGAGTTCAGTTGGCGTGTCGTGGATGAATGGTGCCGTCTGACCGGCACTAAAGCCGGCATTTGGGGATGGGCTCAGGCAGTGCCCTACACTCGTGACGAAGAGATCGGATCGGGTTTCTCTTTCGAGGGACAACCGTTCAACGAATGGGCAACACCGCAGAATCAGCATGCACTTATGCAGTTGTGTCAATCCATTTCGCTAGACGACAATCCTGGCGTTATCGTGGAAGTTGGGATTGACGAGAAGGAATTGGAGAGATCACTCGGAGACTACTTTCAGGATGGATATGAAGACGGATTGGTGAGTCCTCTGCGAGAGCTGCTTGAAAATAATCTCCTGAAATGGGTAATCTGGCCTTTAGGGCCGGATGTAGAGTTTTGCGTTATTGTCTGCAGCAAAGACGGTGAGCCGCTCATCCGCAAAATGGCTTGTTTCTGCACGAGATCGGGTATCGAAATAGAAAAGCCCTAGGACAATGCAAGATAACCAGTTCTATTCGAGCCCACCTGTGTTTCTTCAAAGGCTTTTCACTTGAGGCAGCCGTTGCTACAATGACGGCCATCTCGTGTGACTGGTTCCTTTCTTCCTCTTCTCAATGGCGGAGACACTCATGTCGGCGTTGGTGCGGTGCAAGGCGTGCAACTACATCATGAAGGAGTCGGCGTTGGGCGAGGTCTGCCCGGCGTGCGGGGTGAAGCGGAAGGTGTTCGAGCCATACGAGGACCGGGTGTCGGCCCGGCGGCGGTTTCTGCTGGATCTCGACTCGCACCCAATTTTGGTCCACTTTCCGCAGGCACTGGTGTCAATGTTGCCGGTGCTCGTGGCGGCCAATTTGTGGCTGCCATCGCTTTATGGCCCGGAGCTGATCGTTGTGACGTGTTTTACCGTGCTGGTGCTGCCGTTTTCGGTGATGGGCGCGATCGCTTCCGGTCTGTTCGACGCGAAGCTGAAGTTCAAGAAGCTCAGCCCACCGGCAGTAGTCCGCAAGATAGTTACCGGCTCGCTATTGCTGGTGTTGACCACGGCCAACGCGGCTTTCCTCTGCATCTTCGGCTACGAAGGGACCGGCCGGTGGATCGTCCTGGCTCTGGCCTTGGGCTCGTTGGGCTGTGCTGTGCTTTTGGGCGTGGTCGGAAAGAAGCTGATCCCAGCCATCCTGCCGGGCAAGTAGAAGGTGCCACCCCGGCTATTCGTCCTCTTCCACCCGGCGTCGGACGGCTTCACGGATGCGGTCGCGGGCTTCGGGCGACAGAGTCGCAGTGGTGCTCATTTCGCCCGGCTCATCGTGCCCTGCCAGTCGTCGGAGCGCTTTGCGCATGAATTCCAGTTGCCGGCGGAAGCGGCAGCAATTGCGGCAGAGCATCAGATGGAAGGACAGGGCTGCTCGTTCCACCCGCGTCAGCTCCCGGTCCTGCGCGTCGGAGAGCAGGTGCGACGATTCATCGCAGTGGAGCGTCAGGATCAACTTGGCGGCGGAGAAGAACGTCATGAGCGTCTCGGTCACGCGTTGGATGAAAACCAGGAATGTTCAAGGCACCGCCGCAGCAACAGACGGGCACGGTGAAGCCGGACGGACAGATTCGACAGGGTGATGTCCAGAATCTCGCACACCTCGTCGCGCTGTCGGTCCTCCAATTCCCGCAGGACAAATGCATCAGCGAGGATCGCGGGCAATTCGGCCCGGCATGCTTCGAACGCGGCCCAGAACTCGCGGGCTTCGACCGAGTGGGCCGGATCGGACGACCATTTGGCCAGGGCAACCTTCCAATGGCCGTCGTTCGAGAAAAACTCGGACAGGGCGCTCACCTCGGCCTCGATCTGCTGCAGGCGCGCTTCCTTGCGGAATTGGTCCACGATCTTACGCCGGAGAATGCTGATTAACCAAGTCTGTTCGCTCGACTTGCCCGAGAAGCGTTCTCTCGCTTCCAATCCGGCCAGGAGCGTTTCCTGGACAAGATCCTCGGCCTGTTCTCGGCTCCGCACCCGGAGAATGGCGTACCGATAGAGCGTGTCTCCATAGCGATCGAGCCACGTAGTCGGATCAGTCGCAACCCGTGCTTGATACGTGTCGCCGGCACTCATATTGCCTGTCCGTGGGAGTGAATCACAACGCAGAGTGAGGCACTCTCCACGTCGTATACTCATCTTGCCCTATCGTCAAGCTACCGTTCCTTCCCAGGCAGGTCAATCATCCGTCAGACCAGCCCCCACCTCTGACGAACGGACCGCCCCGCTTCAGTTGACCCGAATGGCGTCAGGCGCGGGATGGTCCGTTGCATGGAGATGGACACGCCAGGCGGCGACAAGGCTGGCCACGGCGATCACCAGACCCAAAGGACCCGGCCAGAGGAAGAACCACCAGAACAGGCCCAGTGGGACGCCTAGGGCGTAGACCCAGCGGAGGGACAGTTCCACCGGCACGATGCCACGGCGAAGACCTTCATAAACCCCAACGGTTAAACCGAGCACGGCCAACGCGGCAAGGAGTCGACCGGAGAAACCCGAGCCCTGCGTCTCTCGATAGATCAGGCTTAGCCGACCGCCCTCGTGGGTGATTGCATGGATCGTCTCGCCCGGACCGGCGGGCAACTCGCCTCGCGGGACGGGCGGGGACACCGTCGAAGACGCCGTATCAGTCGGTCCGGTCGTCATCGGAGTGAGTTGGGCGGTCAACTCTTTGAGATCGCGACGAAGCTCGGCGGCCAGACGCTGGGCCTCGGCGTCGGCGGCGCGCCGGTCGAGTGCGTCGATCAGGCCTTGCCACCGGTCCTGCCAGATGGCCAGCCAGACGCCCAGGTCGTCTGGGTCATCGTGCCCACCTTTGAGAATCGGATCGATCAGCTTTTTGAACGCCCGAGCGCGTTCCACTGCCTGGTCCAACGCTCCGGCGAGCGGGGATTCCATCGAAGTGTACCCTGCCGGTCCGGTGACGGTCCACAGAACCCGCTCAAGAGGCACGTCACCCAACCGTGGAATCTCGAACTCGCGCTGGCCGTCCGGTCCCAAGCTGACACGACCAGTGAAAACCAACTCGACCGGTTGCGGCAACGTTCGCGAGGTCAAGCGAATCTGCTCGCCAGACTCAGATGAATCCTTGGCGGCCGTGGGCGTCGTTGGTACGCCGGCCACAGTCAACCGGACGAGTTGGCAGCCCTCGGGCAGCGCCAGCGGGCAGGACGTCCGGCCGGCCGGATCAAGATAGTAGGTCGCCACGCCATGACAGACACCGTCCGCTTGCCACGCCAATCGGACGTCGGCCAACTCGGCCTTTACCCGGCCGTCGAGCGTGCTGGTGGGCGCCAAGACGGCCTGAAACTGGTCGCCGACTACTTGATAGGTCGTCCAATTTTCGGACGCGTCTTCCGGGACATGCTTGTCCGGCGTAGGTCGGACTGCCCGGCGCAGACGGCGAGTCTCCCAACGGATCGGCGACTGGTCGATTCGTCGTGGAAGGCGGACCCAGTGTTCTCGTTTCTCTACACCGCGAACGACCACTTGTGGCACGACCACCCGGGGCCCCGGGACCGGTCCGGTCACTCGAAACGAAAACGAATCGGTCACGGCCTCGTCGGGCCGCAGCACCAGGTCGTCGTTCGAGTCGTTCGACGGCAAGGAACGCACGGCAACCGCCGGAGTCACGTCGAGCGGTCCTTTCCACTCGGGCGGCGTCTGGACTTGGATCTCGTCCAGCACGCCGCGCCGCACGGTCAACTCGACGTCCACCTCCGCCCGCCAGGTCGAGCCGTCCAGTCGCATTGTTGTCGTCTGCGTGGCATTGACCCGAGGCCGGTTGGGTCGCAGCCGCACGGCCAGATGGGCCGGCTGAGGGTTGTCGCCGGCAAACGAGGCCACTAACCGGCCATAGTCGGCCACCAGAGAGTCGACCACCGACGTGCCCGTCTCGACAAGGCCCGCGCACTCGCGCACGTCCACCTCGACCGACGGACGGCGGAAGACGCTCACCCGGCTCGAATGGGTCTCACTTCCTTCGAGACAAGGCAACCCGAGTTCCAGGTCGCCCAGCCGGTCGACGTTCATGCGGCCTTCGACCAGCAGCCGCCGGATCAGGGTGACCGGCCCGTCGAGGAAGACGCTCAACGTCGGGCCCGACTGCGACCACCGGACGACCCGGTCCCGCCCGTCTTCAAGGACGCAAACGCTCTGCACTCGGATCGCCGGTGGCATATCGAGCCGGTAGGCGAAGCCATAACCGTCGGTCGTGAGCAATTGGGCGTCCAGGTGGACCCAGACGGACTTCGCGCCGAAACTCAACGCCACTGACTGATCAACGAGCGTTCGCGATGGGCGAGGAACCACACGAAGACTCCACGGCGAGTCCGGCCTACCGGTCAGATCCAGGGCCGTCTCGGGCCGGACCGCTTCGTCGGACCAGGCGGCCTGGAAGTCGGCTACCGCCACCGGCGCCAAGGCGCCGGCCGGCTGGGGGCGGCATTCCAACGCTGGATCAACCGACACGGCCAGCCAACGACGCGTCACGCGGGCGCCGTGGGCGGTCAACTCGGGCAACCGCAGCGAACCGACGCCCGACGCCCCCTTCAAAAGGAACCTGGTTCGAACCGACGCCCGCTCGGTCGCCGGGGTTTCGAGTCGGACACGTCGCAACCGCGGCTCGTCGGGCAAACCGGTCAGGGCATCGCCCGATTCCGTCTCCAACAAACGCCAACGTGGATCGACGTCCAACAGCAACTCGTCGACCTGGCCGCGAAGCACCCGGTAGTTGAACTGGGCGTCGACTACCACCGAACCGGGCGCCACGCGAAGCCGCAACAATTCCTCGACCTCCAGATCGCGAGCCGCCGAGTCGCCGGCGGATGCCGCGCCCCAACGGACGGCCAACCGGTCGATCGGTCCAAGCCCGGCGACGAGTCGCGAAGCTTTGATCTTCACGCTGCCACGCGCCGAGGGGACTTCGATCACGGGCGCATCGGACGGGAGGTTCAATTCGAGCCTTGCGCCGGCCAGTCGCCCCACTGGGACGTCGAAACCACCTGCCCAACCGGCCTTGCTCTTGGCGGAACCCAACCAGGCAACTGGCCGCAGGGGAACTTCCAACCGATGCGTTCCCGGCTCGGCCATTACGATGCTGAACCGCTGGCCGTTCTCCTCCCATTTGGCCTGAACGGACTGGCCGTCCAAGAGCATTCGAATCCCCTTGGCGACGCTCGTTTTCGGCAGCGGGACGACGATCCGGCAGGGATCGTCGAAGGTTTGGATCGAGATTTCGGCGACCAGGCTGTCGAGGGCTAACTGCCTCGGCGTGCCTTGCCATTCGAGGTTTCCCCGGTAGAGAACGTCGGTAATCAGCCCTCCACCTCCCCTTCCGTCGTTTGCAGCGGCCAGTCGATCAAGCGCGTTGAAAAGCGACTCGGAAACGAACACCCATTGGCCGGACGGATGACGGTCCTTGTCGACCGGGACGACAACCCGGGCTTCGACCGGCGCGTTGGGCCGTGCCGTGGGTGTCGCCGTGTCGGCCCAGACGCTTGCGGGAATCAACAAGAACAGCAGCCAAACCGCCTTGCGAAAGACGGCGGTTGACAGGGCAGCGTGCGTGGTCACCGCGTCGTCCGTCTGGACCGCCTCGACGCCTCCACAGACCGCCCGCCACGCGCCCCACAGCAGAACTCCCAGGAAAATCCCCGAGCCGATCGGCGCCAACCAGATCGGACCGATCAGGGCCATTGCGATTGCGACACCGGTGCAGGCAACCAACCACCTCGCGCTGCGGCGCAATCGCCACTGGATCAGCCCGATGGCGACCAACAGGGCCAGCCACCGTGTCATCCGCAATCGCGGCTGATACACGACGCTCAAGCCGGTGGCAGTGGTTTCAACCCGCCAGGGCGTCCAACCTTGCATTTCCGAGTCGATTTCGTGGATCGGATCAACATGGGTGCCACACGAATGGGTCTGCCCGGAGTCTTCTTGTTGGGCCGAACGTCCCAGCGGACCGAAGAGCCGTTGGGTCCACGTCCATTGGGGCGTGCGGCCTCCGGGATCGGAATATCCTCCTCCCACCGGCTCGTAGCCTGGTGGAAGCCAAACGGTCCAATCGGACGCCAGGACCGGAACGTCGGGCTCGGCGGAAGGGTGTTCGACCCGGTGAGTCAGCCCGAGCGCCGGCCCCGC